>JAFAWA010000334.1 GCA_019242155.1 Terriglobia bacterium
CTCCTGGATAGCGTCAGGGAACGGCAGAGGTAAATTCAGGTTATTGAACACATCATTGTGCGTGCCCCCATCCAGTAGGTACGTGGTCCCATTGAGCATTCCGCCGGCGATACTCACTAACGCCTCATTGGGGTAGTTCTTGCTCGAAATCAAGTTGGCTACGCTGGGCGCCTGGCCAAAGCCGGATGCCACGGTATTGGCGCCCCCGGCGAGCGTAATAAGCTGCGTTATCTGACGCCCGTTCAGGGGCATCTCCAGCACTTGCTGCTGATTGACCACCTGGCCCACGCCCGTCGACTGCGTTTCGATCATCGCCGCGGCCGCTTCCACCTGAATCGCCTCGCTCACCGTACCTAAATTCAATACCGGATCGATGGTGGGAGCCGTCGCGACCTGCAAGACGATGCCGGACTGAACGTAGGCGCTGAAGCCCTGTTTTTTTACATCCATGCGATACGGCCCAACCGGCAGACTGGGTAGGGAGTAAAAACCGTTGGCATCGGTTTCCGCTGTGCGCGTCAACCCGGTGTCGGTCTGCGTCACTGTAACCGTGGCGCCGGGAATCGCTCCACCGGTCGCGTCGCGCACCGTTCCCGAGATATGGGACACCGATTGCGCGAGCAGCGCCAATCCCAGCCCCAAAAACAAAGCAGCCTGTACTAAATGGGTAATCTTCCGCCGCATACGTCCCCCGTAATCTCTGTCAAGCTTCGCCCTAGCAAACCAACCTTATTTCATCGCGGCTGCGCCCGCCTGGGCGGTGTGGCCGTCCTGGTCGCTGCTGCCGCCGGAAGCGCCGATTGCGCCGATGAGCTTGCCTTCTACGATAAGCGGGATCCCGCCTTCGACCGGAATTGCGCCGGTGAGCCGAAGTATACGGAGACCTTCGCCTCCGCTTGCGACCGTATCCTGAAACGATTTCGTGGGACGGCGAAACAGCGCCGCGGTTTTGGCCTTTTCTATAGAGATTTCGACGCTGCCTAGCTGGGTATCGGGCATGCGCTCGAAGTACACCAGGTAGCCGCCGGTATCTACGACCGCGACTGCCATGGCCCAACTGTTTTTGCGAGCCTCCGCGATCGCCGCGGCCGCTATTTTCTTCGCGGCATCCGGTGAAATTGCGGCGCCGTAGGGCACATTCGCCGGGGCCGCCGGGGGCTTTTGGCCGAAGGCAGCGGCGGTAAGCGCCAGAGCTACTAAAATCGGTTTTGCGGGCATTGGTTCATTATCCATCAACGCCGCGCACTGCGTTCCAGTGAAACGCGTTCGGGGTTTCACGCCGGCGCCGGTGGCGTGCGGCTGATGTAGTCAAATTCGAGTCAAAATTCGAGCATGGTTCATAAGATGATTGGCACCGAAAGTTATAATCGGGCTAGGTTTGAGGAGGTTTGTCTATTTGCGATGCTGCCGTCTGTGCTTGCTCGGTTTGGGTCTGTTTTGGACGGCTGCCCTCAGTTGGGGTCAGGCATCGCTTGCATCGCGCGCCTTCCTCGACAAATACTGCGTCACGTGTCACAACCAGAAGCTCAAGACAGCCGACTTGGCTCTTGACAAGGCCGACCTCGGCAACATACCGGCCGCTTCCGATATCTGGGAAAAGGTGATCCGCAAGCTGAATGCCGGGGCCATGCCGCCGGCGGGGATGCCGAAGCCGGACAAGGCCGCTACGGACGGCTTCGTTTCGTCACTTGTAAGCGCCCTGGATCAAACTGCGTTGGAGCACCCGAATCCGGGCCATGCTACGTTACATCGGCTTAACCGGTCGGAATACGCCAACGCCGTGCGCGATGTAATCGCGATGGACGTGGATGCGTCATCGCTGCTGCCGCCGGATGACGAAAGCTACGGCTTCGATAACAACGCGGACGTTCTCGGTGTTTCTCCCAGCCTGCTCGAGCGGTACATGACGGCTTCGCGGAAAATCAGCCGGCTCGCGATTGGCGACCCCGCCATCAAGCCGTATGCGACCACCTACAAAACCCGTCCCGATCTTTCGCAGGACCAGCGGCTCGAAGGAATGCCTTTGGGCACCAGGGGCGGAATTCTGGTCGAGCATCTGTTTCCGCTCGATGGTGAGTACGTAATTCGGGTCAAGTTGGCGCGGAACACGGTGGACGTGATTCGGGGCCTCGAGCAAACGCACCAGGTGGAAACGATCCTGGATGGCGCAAGAATTCATCTGGCGGCCGTAGGCGGAAAAGAAGACACGGAAGCGTTGATTGCCAACCCTATGGCGGCGGCTCCGCAATTGGAGGGACGCCTGGAAGCGCGGGTTCGGGTGAAGGCGGGGCCGCACAAAATCGGCGTAACGTTTGTGCAGGAGGATCAGGCCGAAGTGGACCAACTGCTTGAGCCTTTCCTCCGAACGACTATCGATCCGGTGGATGAAGTCGGCCTGCCGCACGTGGAGAATATGGTGGTCTCCGGACCGTTCCAGGCCACCGGTCCGGGAGATTCACCCAGCCGCCGCCGCATTTTCGTCTGCCAACCGGAATCCGGCACGGACGAAGTCCCCTGCGCCAAAAAGATCATTACGAATTTGGCCCGCCATGCATACCGCCGGCCGGTGAACGATAACGATCTCGAAACGCTGCTCGGGTTTTATCAGTCCGGCCGCAATCACGGCAACTTTGAGACCGGCATCGAAAGCGTGCTGCGGATGATTCTGGCAAGTCCGGAGTTTGCCTTCCGCTTTGAGGCCGACCCGGCCAGTCTGCCGGTCGATTCCGTGTACCGGATCAGTGATTTGGAACTGGCCTCGCGCCTGTCGTTTTTCCTATGGAGCAGCGTTCCCGACGATGAGCTCCTCGAAGTAGCCACCAAGGGCACATTGAAAGATCCCCTCGTTTTGGCAGGCGAAGTGCGCCGCATGCTGGCCGACCCGAAGTCCCATGCCCTCGCGAGTAATTTCGCCGGTCAGTGGCTTTTCCTGCGGAATCTGAAAAGCATCTCCCCGGATGTACAGGAATTCCCGAATTTTGACGATAACTTAAGGCAGGCGATGCAGCAGGAGACGCTGATGTTTTTTGAGAGCGTTCTGCGCGAAGATCGCAGCGCGCTCGCCCTGCTGAATGCCGATTACACGTTTGTGAATGAGCGACTGGCGCGGCATTACGGGATTCCGAACGTTTATGGAACCCAGTTCCGGCGCATTACCGTGAGCGATGACCGGCGCCGGGGACTGCTGGGGCAGGCGAGTATTTTAACGGTGACCTCCTACGCTACGCGTACCTCGCCGGTGCTGCGCGGCAAGTTTATTCTGAGTAATCTGCTGGGCACACCGCCCCCGGCTCCGCCGCCCAACGTGCCGGCGCTCAAGGAAAACAACGAGGGCGGCAAGCAACTCTCCGTGCGCGAACGCCTGGAGGAGCATCGTAAAAGCGCTGCTTGCGCCTCCTGCCATAAATTAATGGACCCGCTCGGCTTTTCGCTCGAGAATTTCGATGCCGTCGGTCAATGGCGCACGACCGATTCGGGCGCGCCCGTAGACTCTTCGGGCGTTCTGATCGACGGCACCAAAGTGGACGGACCGATAGCGGTGCGGCAAGCGCTCGCCGCACGGCCCAACGTATTTACCGGAAACTTAACGGAAAAGCTGATGACTTATGCCTTGGGGCGCGGGTTGGATAGTAACGATATGCCGGCGGTTCGCTCTATTGTCCGAGCGGCAGCGGAGAACGATTACCGGCTCTCCTCTCTGATCCTGGGCATCGTCCAAAGCGTGCCGTTCCAGATGAAGATCAAGAAGCCCGAGGAGACCGCCCAAGGACCTGCGCCGGCTTCAGACATCCGGCCTCCGGCCCCGATTTAACCAGGAGAGTGCGTTCATGAGAATCGTCACGAAAAAACATTTATCCCGCCGCACCCTTCTGCGCGGCATGGGTGTAAGCCTTGCGCTGCCGCTATTGGATTCCATGATTCCCGCGCTTACGGCCCAGAGCAAGACCGCGGCCAAGCCGCTCCAGCGCCTTGGATTCGTCTACATTCCGCACGGCGCGGTAATGGATAAGTGGACGCCCGCGCAGAAAGGCTCGGGATTCGAGTTCGGTCCCGTTTTGCAGCCGCTTGAGCCCTTCCGCGACCGCGTGGTCGTGGTGAGCGGCCTGGCGCACCATCAGGCCGATTCGCTAGGCGATGGTGGAGCCGATCATGCCCGCAGCAGCCCCTGTTTTTTGAGCGCGGTTCATCCCAAGCGCACCGAAGGCGAGGATGTCCGCGCGGGCGTCACAATCGATCAGATTGCTGCTCAGAAGATTGGTCAAGAGACGCAGTTTCCTTCTCTCGAAGTCGCAACGGAGGATATGACCGGCCTCGTCGGGGCGTGTGACACAGGCTACAGTTGCGCCTACATGAATACGATATCCTGGCGCACGCCCACCACCCCGAACCCCATGGAAATCAACCCGCGCGTGGTGTTTGAGCGGCTATTTGGGGAAGGCGGCAGCGCGGCGGAACAGATGGCGCGCCTCGAAGAAGACCGCAGCGTGCTCGATACGATCACTAGGGAGGCTAAGCACCTGCAGGTGGGCCTGCCGGCGCGCGACCGCACCCGGGTGAGCGAGTACATGGAGAACGTGCGTGAGATCGAGCGGCGCATTCAGAAGGCATCCAAGCAGGCGGGCGGCTCGGGTATCGAAGTGCCCGAAGCGCCGGTGGGCATCCCGGATAGCTGGGATGAGCACGCCAAGCTGATGTTCGATCTGCTCGCCTTGTCTTACCAGGCAGATATCACGCGGGTGTTCACGTTCATGCTCGCCCGTGAACTCAGCCAGCGTACGTATCCGCAGGTCGGCGTTCCCGATCCGCACCATGCTACTTCGCACCATCAGGACAATCCCGAAAAGCTGGCCAAGCTGGTCAAAATCCAGAACTACCACGTGTCGATGCTGGCGCATTTCCTCGAGAAGCTGCGTGCGACTCCGGATGGCGACGGCAACTTGCTGGACCATACGCTCCTTCTGTACGGCAGCAGCATGAGCAACAGCAACATTCATAACCACTCGCCGCTCCCTGTTTTGCTGGCCGGCGGCGGCGCGGGCGCGCTTCAGGGTGGCCGCCATTTGAAATATCCGGAAGGGACGCCCATGGCGAATATGCTACTCACGGTCATGAATAAAGCCGGGGTCTCGCAGGAAAAAGTGGGCGACAGCACCGGTCCGCTGGCGGAGTTATAGGGATGCTGCGCTGGTGTTTCGCGGCGCTCGTCGCCGTAGCCGCTTCCGCCGCGGAGGCGCCGTCCCTGCCAATCAATTCCGGCGTTGCGGATGCTGCCATGAGCCAGGACAAGGCGGCCATGCTCGCGTTGATCACAGGCCACAAGGACGTGAACGCACCCCAAGCCGATGGGTCGACGGCACTCCTCTGGGCGGCCCATTGGAACGATTTGGAGAGTGCTGAACTGCTGTTAAAAGCCGGGGCCGACTCCAAAGCCGCCAACCGCTATGGCATCACGCCCCTATCGGAAGCCTGCTCGAACGGCAATCCAGCCATGGTGAAAAGGCTTCTCGAGGCTGGCGCGGATCCCGGCGTGAAACACGGCGACGGCGAAACCGCTCTGATGACCGCTGCGCGCGCAGGCAACCCTGAAGTGGTCAATCTGCTCCTGGCGCATGGGGCGGAGGTGAACCCCAAAGAGACCTGGCGCGGCCAGACGGCGCTGATGTGGGCGGCCGCGGAAGGGCACCGCGAGGTGGTCGCGACGCTTCTAGAACATGGAGCCGATGTAAATGCAAAATCGGAGGTTTTCGACTTTACCGGGTTGAAGCCTAAAGCCGGAAGCGTACCCATGAACTTTCCGCGGGGCGGATTCACCGCGCTGCTTTTTGCCGCCCGGCAAGGCGACCTCGAGTCGGCGCGTCTCCTCGTGGAACACGGTGCGGACGTAAATCTCGGCGATCCCGACGGCACCACTCCGCTGATTGTTGCCATTATCAATCTGCATTATGATCTGGCCGGCTTTCTTTTAAATCATGGTGCGGACCCGAATGCGGCGGATGGCAAGGGCCGGACTCCGCTTTACGCGGCGGTCGACATGCACACCATGGACATTACGACCCGTCCCACGCCGAAGATTCCGGACAAGCTGGATAGCGCCGCGGTCGCCAGGCTTCTGCTCGAGAAAGGCGCCAACCCGAATGCGCGATTGCTGAAGTTCATCCCGCCGCGCGGCGTGCTTGATGGTCCAGACATGACCATGGGCGAAGGCGCCACGCCATTCATACGAGCGGCGCACTCGGGCGACGTAGCTTTGATGCGGCTGCTTATGGAGCATGGCGCCGATCCCAAGATCACGACCAAAGCCGGAACCACTGCTCTCGCCGCGGCCGCCGGTGTAGGCTGGCGGGACGGGAAAACCCGAGGCAGCGAGGCGGAAGTGATCGAAGCGCTCAAGATCTGCCTCGATCAGGGCATCGACATTAACGCCGCTGACGACAAAGGCGAAACCGCCATGCATGGGGCCGCCTCAAGAGGCGGTGACGCGATCATTCAGTTCCTCGCCGATCACGGCGCCAAAACGGATCTCAAGGATAGCAAAGGCCGCACGCCTTTAGATGTCGCCATGGGTGTGGGAGCCGAAGTGGGCGGCGTCCGCGCACCGCACGACTCTACAATCGGCCTTCTCAAAAACCTGATGGCTAAAAACTGAGCGCAAAGTGCGCGTGATACGATGAAGTTTCAACCATCCCTGAGGTTTTCGTGGCGAGAATTACCCGCAGAGAGCTTAAAACCGATAAGTTTGCCGTAGAGGTCGGACACGGCCTTACCTTCTTCGAGGAACATCAGAAGGAACTCGTTCGGTATGGAACGATAGCCGTTATACTCATCGCCGTATTTTTTGCGGTTCGCAGTTATAGAGGCCATCAGCATACCTTGCGCGAGGACGCGCTCGCCCGGGCGATTCAAATTCAAGAGACCGCGGTAGGACCGCCGACTCAAGGCGCGAGTCAGAGCTTCCCGACGCAGCGCGTGAAGGACGAAGCCGCAACCAAGGCCTTCACTGACATCACGACCAAGTACCCGGGTTCGGATGAAGCCGAGATTGCCACCTACTATTTAGGGTCAATCAGCGCCGATCAGGCGAACTTAGCGGCTGCAGAAAAAAGCTTCCAGGAAGTGGCTCAAAAGGGCAATGAACGGTACGCCTCGCTGGCCAAGCTTTCACTGGGTCAGGTCTATTTCGCTGAAGGAAAACTGGATTTGGCAGAGAAGACGCTGCGGGACTTAGCCGCGCACCCGACCCTTTTCGTTTCCGCAGATCAGGCCAACATCGCACTTGCGCGCTTACTGATGGCGTCCAAACCGGCAGAGGCCCGCAAGATTCTTGATCCCATTCGCAACCGGCAGGGCGCCGTGGGTCAAGTAGCGCTCACTCTGTACGGCCAGATCTCTCAATAGGCAGCGGAAGCTTGGATGCTGGCACCTCTCCGGTTCCCTCTGTCTGAGAGCCGAGGCCGGACATACCCGGAACCGCCGCATCCATACCGCAATCCTTTCCAGCGCGACCGCGACCGCGTCATTCATTCCCGCGCGTTCCGGAGGCTCGAAGCAAAAACGCAGGTCTTCACGCCTGGGCTCTCCGACCATTTCCGAAACCGGCTGACGCATACGATAGAGGTCGCCCAGATTGCGCGAACAGCAGCCGGCGTACTTCAACTGGATGAAGACCTAACCGAGGCGCTCGCGCTAGCGCACGATATCGGCCATCCGCCGTTCTCCCACGCGGGCGAAGCCGAGCTCAACCGGCAGATGCAGCGTTTCGGAGAGGGGTTCGAGCATAATTTGAACGCCCTGCACATCGTGGAGGAGTTCGAGCAGCGGCACGCACGTTTTCCGGGCCTAAATCTTACCTTCGAAGTGCGGGAGGGGATTGTGAAACACTCTCGCGACTTTGCTCCCGGCGAATCTCCGGAGCTTGACGCTTATCTGCCCGGACTGCGGCCGCCGCTCGAGGCGCAACTGATCGACCTCGCGGACGAAGTGGCCTATAACACGGCGGACCTGGACGATGCCTTCGCGGCCAACATGCTCACGGCCGAAGACATAGCAGATGCAGTGCCGTGTTACCGCGAGATCCTGGAGACGGTGGACACGCAGTTTCCCGGTGCGAGCCCGCGCGACCGCTTCCATGAGGCTTTGCGCGACCTGATCGACCGGTTAGTCACCGGTTTGATCGAAGGCACGGTGCTCGAGGCGAACGCATCCGGCGCAACCAACTCGGCCGACGTACGGCTACACCCTCGCCGGATTGCGGCATTTACCCCGTCGGTGCGGGAAGCTAATCAGAGCCTCAAGCGATTTCTCCACAAAACCGTGTATTATTCGCCGGCGCTCGCCGAATCCCGCAGCCGCTCTGCGGCAAGGATCGGCGAACTATTTCAGATCTTCCTCGAGTATCCGGAGCGATTGCCCGAAGCTTATCAGGAAGAGACGGAACGGCAGCCTTCACATCGAGTCATTTGCAGCTATATCTCAGGTATGACGGACACTTTTTTCCAGCGGGTCTATGAGCAGAATGCCGCCTCAAAGTAGGCTCTGGAAGCGCACCTGAGTCTCTTTCCACAGATTTTCCACAGGCCGTAATACGACGAAGGCCGCACAGAACGCGGCCGCCATGAGCACCACAAAACTGCGGGCGGGAGCGGACAAGCGCTTCAGGTGGAAACTTTCCGGAATCCAGAGGTCAGCTAAAGCCAGACCGTAGAACAGGCTCTGCCCGGTCAGTGCAGCACTTCGCCACGGAGCAGGCAGGCCGAACGCGGCGGCCGCCGCAAGCAAGAGCGTGAACGGACAGAGCAGGCGGGCTAACTTATGCGAAAAAAACACCAACCAGTCTCGATTTTGGGGATTCAGAAGGCGCGGGTAAAGTCCAATGATCTGATAGACGCCGGCCTGTGTTCGCATCTTCCGCCGGAATTCGGATTCGATGGCCGTCGGATAATCGAAGGCTTTGGCGGAGTTCTCGAAAATGACTCGATAGCCTTGAAACAAAGCTGCCAACGGGAGAAACATGTCGTCGGCAAGGGTGCCGGCGGGTAACCGCGCCGCCAGGTCGCGGCGCATCGCATAGATACATCCGGTCGCCCCCATGACGGAACCAATCTGGCTTTCCCGTTTGCGCAACCACTTCTCGTAATTCCAGTAAAGGCCTATGGCAGCTTCTTCCCGTGTACGGCCGGCGCGGATCGAGAGTTCGCCGCTGACTACACCTACTGAAGGGTCGGCGAAGCAGGCCACCAGCTTTTCCAGACTTTCCGGGTCGAGTTCCTGCCGGACATCGGTAAAAAAGAGAATATCGCCCCGCGCCTTTTCCATCCCCAAATTGAGGGCAAGGGCTTTACCGCCTCTAGGGCTGCGGACGAATTCGATAAGCCGGCGCGACGCGTACTCCATGGCGCACGCATCGGTGCCGTCGGTCGAGCCGTCGGAAATTACAACGATTTGCAAGAGTTCTTGGGGATACCGGAGGCTCAGCAAAGAGTCCAGTTTGGTTCGTAACCAACTCTCACCGTTTCGTACCGGCAACAGAATAGAGACTGTTCTCGGCTCGTAGCGCTTCCACACCGGCCGGGAGCGGGCGCGCGAAATTAGTACCAACAGAGCCGGGTAACCGGCAAAGGTATATAGCAGGAAGGTTATGCTTACCAGGAAAATGGTTTCCGGCACACTGCCCCTGAATAAGTGCCCGGTAGCGAATCCGACTCTCGACGTTTTATTTATTTTGTTTTGATGCCCCCGGGAACTGGGGACGCGAATCGGCGATTACGAGCACTGGGCGAAAACAGGAATGTGGGTCCCCGGACATAAAGACTTGGGGAGTTTCTGCCGAACGATAATCAGCATGTCTGAATTACGCAAAGAGGAACGGATCAGGTCGAGAGGACAATTCGAGGTACTCGTCGAAGGCATGGAACCGATACTGGCGACGGTTAACGAGATCTCGGTCTCCGGCATTTCGTTGAATGTGGAAACTGCCCTTGCGGCCGGCACTCCGGTGAATCTGGACGGCTTTGGTATCGTTGCGAGCGGTATCGTCCGGAACTGTAGTTGGCAGGGCGGAAGCTATCGTATCGGCATCGAATTGCGGCCCAATGGAGCAGAGCCCGCCGGAAACCGCCCGTTGGGGGATAAGGACGGACTCTCGAACCAGGGAGCGGGCCGGCAGCCGTCTCCGCAGCCGGTCCGCGAAGGCCCGAGTAATTAGCGCACGCTCTTTTGGGCATCCTCTGCCATCCGCAGGTGTTCCTGCAGGGTAGGCAGGGTCATCGAGGCGAACTGTTTCACGGCAGGATCGTTGCCGTGATCAGCTTCCTTCTGAAATTCGCCGATGTCGGTGCGATGGTCTGCAACCATGTCCCGGATGTATGCCTTGTCGAATTCGGCCCCATTTAATTTGGAGAGGCGGTCCATAATGGCCTGATCTTTCGGATCGAGCCCTGTCGGCAAAGTTACACCTTGGTTTGCGGCAATGGTTTTCAGTTGTTCATTAGCCATCGAGTGGTCCTGAACCATACGCTTACCAAATTGTTTAACAGCATCATTGGACGCTCGTTGCTGCGCCAATTTTCCAAGTTCGACTTCTGCCATCCCGCCCTGGGCCGCTTTCATGATGAAAGTGTTATCGGTTCCCGAGAGGCGGTTGGCGCTACCCCGGTTTGCGCCACTGTTCTGGGCGAGCGCACTACCGCCCAGCAGGGAAAAAATTGCCAGTCCGGCGAGAAATTCTGTTTTCATAACCTCACGAACTGCATCCGTTTCTCCGTTGTTGGTAACGGCCCAGAAAAAGAAAGGATGTGAATTCTTACATTTGAGGAGATTAGCGGCCTGCCCGGGGCGGCTCGAAGAGTGCTACAGGCGCAAAGGACGCGATCGTCCACCGTTTCGCCTTCTGTAGTTTGCAGGCAACCCGCTCGCGCCGGCGTGTCACATCCGCCGAATCCTGCTGGTTCACCAGTTGAAGGAACCAGTCCAACTCCACATTATGTATCGAGCCGCTGCCCTGATCACTCAGGAGATCTATGGAGGACTGCACATCATATTGCAGCAGCAGCCCCGAAACATCGGCTTCCAGTTCACCGTACCCGGGCATGGACCGGTCGAACGATGCCATAAAATCGAGCAGGTTGGCTTCACTCAGCGCGGCCGCAAGACCCGTGAAAAGGTCCCAGATGTCGCGGGAATCGTCGGCGGGAAGTATCATTGCCGGCAGCAACAGGAGTAGCCCGCGCCTGGTACATCTCATGTGCGGTAGCTGCCGTTGATACGAATGTATTCTTCGGTGAAATCGCAGGTCCAGAACCGGGCAGTTCCCTTACCCCGCCCGCGAATGGAGAGTCGGATGGCGCATTCGGGCTGGTCGAGACGGCTCTTCAGTTCCTCTTCCCGGAATGGCGCAGCTAAACCTCCCCGGCATACCGTCACTCCTTGCATCGAAATGTCCGTTTGCAGCGGGTCGAAAGGGACACCCGCGTTGCCCGCGGCGGAGAGGACGCGTCCCCAATTCGGGTCGGAGCCGGCGATCGCAGTCTTCACCAAAGGCGAATTGGCAATGGCGCGAGCGAGGCGCACCGCGGCGGTATCAGTGGGGGCGCCTGTGACTTCAATCGCGACAAATTTACGGGCGCCTTCTCCATCGCGCGCGATCGCCCGGGCGAGCGACTCCATCACCCCGGCGATCTCCTCTTCCACACCAGCCATTTCTTTGGGATCCGGGCGAACCCCCGAAGCCCCGTTGGCCATCAGCACGAGTGTGTCATTCGTAGAAGTATCGCCATCGACAGAGATCCGGTTATAGCTGCGCTCCACCGAGCGCCGCAGCATGGTCCGCAGCGGGGCCAAGGGAATCATCGCGTCCGTCATAACGAAGCCCAAGGTTGTCGCCATGAGCGGTTGAATCATCCCGGAGCCTTTAGTCATTCCTGCGATGCGAATCGTTCCCCGCCGCAGCTTTACCTCTGCGAATGCGGTCTTAGAGACCAGGTCAGTGGTCATCATGGCGCACGCCACGGCTTGGAACTGATCCGGCCGCAGGTTCGAAATCAGGCGGGGCAGAGCGGTTGTGATCTTCTTGGCATCCAGTTCTACGCCGATCACGCCTGTGGAGGCCGCGAGCACGTGCGCCGCGGGTAGCTTGAGCAATTTGGCCGCGGCCTTAGTTGTACCCAACGTTACGGCATCACCGGTGCGCGTGGCACAATTTGCGTTGCCGGCGTTGATGAGGATTGCGCCGACCGATCCGCGCGAACTCCTGAGATTTCGGCGGCTCAATTTCACGGGAGCAGCCTGCACACGGTTCTGCGTGAAGACCGCCGCCGCATTGGCAGGGAGGCCGCTTACGATGAGAGCGAGATCATCCTTTTCCGCCTGCCGAATCCCGGCATACGTCGCGGCATACGCATATCCTAACGGCAAACTCAATTGGTCGGCTCCCCGAAAAATTCAGTTCGTTGCGGGCGTTGTCCATTAACGAAATCGGCGGCCGCGATGCGCTTGCGTCCGGCGAGTTGCACTTCCAGAAGCTCCAAGGAGCCCGCACCGCAAGCGATGGCGAGGGGTTTAAGCCCGAGGAAATGCCCCGGAGCCATACCGGTTTCGAGGTGGGGACGCGACCTCCAGATATGAAGGGACTGGCCCCGGAAGGTCGTGTACGCCCCCGGCCATGGCTGCAAGCCACGTACGCGGTTATGAATGGCGGCCGCCGGCTGGTTCCAATCGATTCGTCCATCCTCTTTGTTCAGAATGGGCGCATAGGTCGCGTCAGCCGGGTTCTGTGGCTCGGGCGCAATTTTCCCGGCGGCGAGTTCGTCGAGCGTTTGAACCAGCAAGTCCGCGCCGAGGGTTGCCAAGCGCTCGCCCAATTCGACCGCGTTCTCCTCAGGTCCGATAACTATGGCTGCCTTCAGTAGCATGTCGCCGGTGTCCAGCCCGGCATTGATCTGCATGGTCGTGACTCCGGTGCGCTCCTCACCCTGGATGATGGCCCATTGGATCGGGGCCGCTCCGCGATATTTCGGTAGTAGCGAAGCGTGCACGTTGATAATACCGCGAGGCGCCAGATCAATGATGGCCTGAGGGAGAATCTGGCCGTATCCGACGACGACCATCAGTTCCGCACCAAGGGAACGCAAGTATTCCACAGCCTCCGGGCGCCGCACGCGATCGGGTTGAAACACCGGCAGACCGAAGTGGAGAGCCGTGTGTTTCACCGGCGATGGCCTAGGCTCCAGGCCGCGCCCGTGCGGCCGGTCCGGCTGCGTTACGACCGCGATAACTTGATGGCCTGCTTCGACGATCCGAGCCAGTGTTGGTACCGCAAACGCCGGCGTGCCCAGAAAAATCAGGCGCATCGAAGCGCCTCAGTCCCAATCCCCGGCGCGCTGCAGTTTCTTGATTTTTCGTTTCAGCAGATCCCGCTTTAGGGCACTGATGTGGGTAATATAAAGCCGCCCGTACAGATGATCGGTTTCGTGCAGGAAAGCGCGCGCCAACAGGTCTTCACCGGTCATTTCGAACTTTTCGCCCTTCACATTCAGCGCCTGCACCGTTACTCTCTTGGGCCGTTTCACCTGTTCCCGGAAGCCGGGGATGCTCAAACAGCCTTCCTCGCCCTCCTGCTTGCCTTCTGTTTTCACGATTGTGGGATTAATCAGAACCAGCTTGTCGGCGGGATTTTCACCGTTAGAGACATCGATGACCGCAATTTTCCGCGAAACACCAATCTGCGGCGCGGCCAATCCAACCCCTTTGGCGACATACATGGACTCGAACATGTCGCCTAGAAATGTGTGCAACTCCGGCGTATCGAATTCGCGGACCTCTTCGGCTTCAGTTTCGAGCACGGGATTGCCGAACTTCACAATCGGGTAAACCATAGGACTTAGAAATTTCTCACTTGTTCGAGATAGCCTTCGTAATTGCGCCGCGTTTCCCCAAGGGAATCGCCGCCGAATTTATCCAGGAATGCCTGCGCCAATACAATCGCGACCATGGCTTCTCCAATGACACCGGCGGCAGGGACTACCGCCACGTCAGAACGTTCGTAGGCGGCAAGGGCGGGCTCCCGTGTTTCCAGGTCCACGGACTCGAGGGGCCGCCGCAACGTTGAAATGGGTTTCAAAAAGCCGCGCACGACCAGGTCCTGTCCGTTGGTGATTCCGCCTTCGAGGCCCCCTGCACGGTTGGCGCCGCGCGTAAAACCGTGAGCCTCGCGATTGTAGTGGATCGTGTCCTGGACGCGAGAGCCGAAGCTCTGGGCGCCCTCTTCGGCCATTCCGATTTCGACGCCTTTGACCGCTTGCATGGATACTATGGCCTGTGCCAGGCGCCCATCCAGACGGGAGTCCCAGGTGACATGAGAGCCTAGACCCGCGGGCACGCCATGCGCGACCACCTCAAAGATGCCGCCTACAGTGTCGCCGGTTCGATAGGCTTGGTCGACGACCTCCTTCATACGGCGCTCCGTCTCAGCGTCTACGCAGCCCAATAGAATCTCCTGTTTTTGGCTGAGGGCGGAAATTTCCTCCCAAGCGGCCGCGCGTTCCAACCGGACCGGCCCAACGGCGATGACGTGACTCAGAACCTCTATACCGAAGACGCCCAGAAGTGCCTTTGCAATAGCGCCGACCGCCACACGGGCTGTGGTTTCGCGCGCGCTGGCCCGCTCCAGAACGTAGCGCGCATCCGGGAAGTTGTATTTGATAGCGCCCGCTAAGTCCGCGTGGCCGGGCCGGGGCCGGGTTACCGGCTTATGCTTCTTTTCGGCGTCTTCGGTCTGTTCTACCGGAAGAGCCTCGGTCCAATTTTCCCAATCCCGGTTGCGAATGACGATCGCTACCGGCGAACCGATGGTGTGAGAGTGGCGCACCCCGGCAACAATTTCCGCCCGGTCTCGCTCAATCTTCATGCGTCCGCCCCGGCCGTAACCCTGCTGGCGGCGCCACAACTCGCGGTTAATCGATTCCAACGATATGGGTATGCCGGCTGGGAGTCCCGTAAGCGTTGCCACCAGGCACTCGCCGTGAGACTCGCCGGCAGTCTCAAAACGCAACATTCGACGAAGAAGTTCTATCGTAGCAGGTTGCGATAAATGGGACCGCTCTCACCCGCCGGTGGCCCAAAGCCCAGCCTGGCCGAGATTGCGCGAATTGCTATCATTATTCCGCGCTACGGCGTAATCGGCTCGGGTATCGCTGCTCCATCCGCACGCGGGTCGGAAGCAGCGTAGTTGGTGCCTGTCTTCGAATCGTGCATGATGGCTTGCCCGCGGCCCATCCCCTCGACATATTCGCGTTGGATGCGGATGATATGCCCGCGTTCGGAAAGCTGCTGCAAAGTGGACGCCGGAACGCGAAATTCGATCGACACCTCACAGCCATCGGCGTTGTTTTTCGCGAACCGCGGCGCTTCCATCGCTTCCTGTAGATTCATGCCGAAGTCAACGAAATTAGAGACGAACTGGGCGTGCGCCAATGGCTGGACTGCGCCCCCCATGATGCCGAACCCGATGTGTTGGCCGCCCTTCTCCATAAACGCTGGAATGATCGTGTGGAACGGCCGCTTGCCGCCGGCCAAAACGTTTGGATGTCCGGGCTCCAGATTGAAACCCGCCCCCCGATTCTGTAGCTGGAATCCCATACCTTCCACCGTCACCCGGGAACCGAAAATGCCGAACACACTCTGAATCCAGCTGGCGATGTTGCCGTCCTTATCGACAACTGTCAGGTAGGTGGTGTTGCTGCCGACTGGTTCTCCCGCGGTTACTTTGCAGTTGGCGCGTTCGGGGTCGATTAGTGCGGCCCGCTGCTGTGCGTAGCCGTCGGAAAGCAAGCCGGCAATTGGGGCATCGTAGGTTCTCGGGTCTGCCACATACCGGTGCACGTCCGAATAGGCTAACTTCATGGCTTCAATTCGTTCATGCCACTCCGCCGTACTCGACGCGCCGCCGGAGGATGGCGGACGCGTGCTCATAATCTTCAGCATTTCGAGAGCGGCAACCCCCTGGCCGTTGGGCGGCAATTCAGAAACGCGCCAGCCGCGATAATCGATGGAAATCGGCTGGACCCATTCGGGGGAAAACGCGGCCAGATCATCGGCGGTCATTGTCCCGCCGAGATGTTTTGAAGTCTCGAGGATCGCCTCCGCAATCTCGCCTTTGTAAAAGGCATCCGGACCTTTCTCTGCAACCAGCCGAAATGCGTGCGCCATATCTGGATTGCGGAAAATCTGCCCGGTCTCCGGTGGTTTTCCGCCGGGGAGAAACACGCGAGCCGATTCAACGTTGCCCTTCAACCCCCCGACGATGCCGGGCGAGGCCCAGATCTCGTTCATTCCTTCTTGCACCGGAAAGCCCTGTTCCGCGAAAGCAATAGCTGCTTGGAAAAGATCCTTCCAGGGCAGCTTGCCGTATCGCTGATGCATGGCATACCAGCCGCGAACAGCGCCTGGAACGGTCACGCTGTGGATACCGTTCGGCGGCATTCGCTTGATGGCTTTGTCGGCAAGAAATCCGGGCGATAGGGCTTTCGGCGCCGCGCCGGAGCTATTCAGGCCGACGAGTTGGCCGGTTTTCGCGTCCTGGTAGATCACAAAAAGATCGCCGCCCAAGCCGGTCATCAAGGGTTCGGTGACCCCGAGCACTGCGTTAGCAGCAATGGCGGCATCCACCGCCGATCCGCCTTTGGCGAGAATCTGCGCACCGGCCTGTGACGCTAAAACCTGGCTGGTGGCGACAATTCCCTGGTGGCTTATGACGTTAGAGCGGCCGTAACTCCGGCCTTCCGCTTGGAGGGTCGACAAGAACAACGAAGCACACACGGCAGCATGGAGTAGTTTGTGCATGGAGAATCCTCAGAAAATCATTTTCAAAGCTAGTTGGATCTCGCGAT
>JAFAWA010000500.1 GCA_019242155.1 Terriglobia bacterium
ACCGTGGCGTGGGTAGTGGGCGCCTGGGAAGACCGGGCCGCCATGAAGATTTGGATGGACGGGCGTCCGCATCCTTCCAAAAATGCTCCACACAGCCAGGAAGGTTTTACAACGGGCGTATGGGACGGCAACGTGCTGACCGCGTACACCACCCACATGCTGACCGGGTATTTGCGCCGGAACGGTGTGATGACGAGCGACCAGGCAACCATGACGACGCACTTCATTCGCCACGGCAATATGCTGACGCTCGCTTCGGCGCTCGAGGATCCGGTTTATCTTTCCGAGCCCTACTACATCACACGAACTTTCGTGATGCAGGAGGATGCGCTTATGAACTCCGGCGGACCGCCCTGCATTATCGGCGATGAAGGAGTGCCCGTGGGCACGGTGCCGCACTATCTCCCCGGAAAGAATCCGTTCGAGGACGAGTTGATGAAACTGTACAACATTCCCCGTGAAGCCGCTCTCGGCGGATCGGAGACGATGTATCCGGCTTTCCGCGACAAGATCAAGGACAAGTTCACGATTCCGGCGAAATGCTCGCGAAACTGCGGCAACCCTCCGCCGGCGGGGAATTAGTTCGCGGCTCGCGCTCGAACCGGAAGCGATTCCCAGATGACGGCCTGGTGGAGCGATATCCAGCCCTCCATCAAATCGCGGTAGTGCTGCTCTAGGAGGGGACGTTTCAGCTTCAATGTCGGCGTAAGCATGCCGTTGCTTACGGTCCAGGGGCCGTCCACGATCGCGATGAATGCGAGGCGTTCGTGCGGATCGAGCTGCTCGTTAGTTTGTTCGAAAAGAGCCGCTAGAGCGGTTTCGAACGCGGCGCGCGTCTTCGGGTCGTCGCATCGCTTGCGAGCTTCGGGCGTAATCAAGACCAACGCGAACGGGCTTGGGTAGCCCGCGCCCATCACGCAGCAAGCTTCCACATCGGGGTCGCGCGCGAGCTGATTTTCGATGGGCGCCGGAGCCACATATTTTCCCTTGCTGGTCTTGAACTGCTCTTTAATGCGCCCGGTGATTTTGAGCTGGCCATCGGGGGCAATTTCGCAAATGTCCCCGGTACGAAAGAAGCCGTCCGGCAGCAATGAATCCTGTGTGGCCTCGACATCTTTGAAATAGCCCAGCATGGTCATGGGGCTTTTCATTTGCAATTCCGATTGCTCGCCCAGCCTCGTTTGCACACCGCTGAAAGCGGCCCCCACGTACCCGGGTCGGACGGACTCTGGAGACGGCAGATGCGTAATCAGCGTCTCGGTCAGGCCGTAACCCTCGACCAGGTTGAGCCCGAGACTTCTATACCAGGACAGTAGTGGAGGCGGCAGCGGCGCCGCTCCGCACGCTGCGAAGCGCACAGTGCCCAGGCCAAGCGCGTGCAAGATCCGCCGTTTTACTACGCGGTTCAGGAGCGGAACGCGAAAGAGTATCTCAAGGGTGCGCGCCGGAATCTTGGCGAACACGTTTTGCTGGAATTTCGAGAGCAGCCGGGGGACAGAGAGAAACAGAGTGGGCTCCGCCCGCTGCAGGTCGGCAATAAAAGTATCCAGACCTTCGGTGAAGAAGATCCGCGCCCCAAGCCAGATGAAGAGCGTCTCCACGGCGACCCGCTCCACGATATGCGCGAGCGGCAGATAAGAAAGTATCCGTTCTTCCGCGGTCAGATTTACGAAAGCGGCGATGGTTTTGACGTTGTAGCTCAGGTTCGCGAACGAATGCATTACACTCTTGGGTGCGCCGGTAGTGCCCGACGTGTAAATGAGAGTGGCCAAGGCGCTGGCCGGCCGCGTAGGCGAGCCGGTTAAGGGAGGCGTGTTCGCAAGCAATTCCTCCCACCGCTGCCCCGTTACGTGTGCTGCAGTGGGCAGCGCTATCGGGCAGACGCCGGCCGGCAGCGCCTGGGCCGCCATCTCGGGTTCGTCGGTCGCTCCCAGGAAGCAAATTCTCGCTTCACTGTGCTCTAAAATCTGCCTTGCCGAGGATGGCTTCAAAGACGGATAAACCGGCACCGAAACGTGCCCAGCCATCCAGATGGCAAGATCCGCGAGCAGCCACCAGGCGCAGTTCTTCGAAAGAATCGCTATTCGGGATTCCGGCTCCCAGTTCTGCGCCTTAAGATATGCGGCGATCCGGCGCGACTCGCCGATGGCTTCCGCCCATGTCCATTGCCGGATCTGTCCACCGCCATGGGGTTGGGTAAGAAAGATGCGACGCGCAGCTTCGCGCTCCCAGCGATAAGCGCGCTCGAGCGGCAGATCATCGGGAGCCACATTCGGCATGCTGGTTCCTATGATATCGGGAACGCAGTGTCTGCCTAAGCGTCCCGAGCCTTTTTCACAGCGGCTGTGAGCGCCGGGACTACCTCGAACAGATCACCGACGATTCCGTAATCGGCGATCTCGAAGATCGGTGCGTTGGCATCTTTGTTGATCGCGATTACGGCTTTAGATCCCTTCATTCCCACCAGATGTTGAATGGCGCCTGAGATTCCGACTGCCAGATACAGC
>JAFAWA010000025.1 GCA_019242155.1 Terriglobia bacterium
CCGCGCCGCCGCCGATCGAAGACCCGCCCGAGACGGGGGAATATAGCACCATCGAAGAGATTCCCATCTGTCCGATTGAGGAACTGGCACCCGCCGAAGTTCCCATCCCCCAAGCCCCGGCTGCTCTCGCCATTGTTCCTGATCCCCGCCGTGAGACCGTCCGGCCCTCATTTGAATTGCCCGCCACCGCGCTTTTAAACGAAGCCCCGGGACGCAATCCCTACGACGAGCAGGAACTGAAGGACACCGCTCTCCGCATCAAGGCCAAATTTCAAGAATTCAATGTGCTGGGCAATGTCGTACAGATCAATCCCGGCCCGGTCGTCACGACTTTCGAATTCAAACCGGAAGCGGGGATTAAATACAGCCGGATTACGACCCTAACCGAGGATCTCTGCCTTGGTTTGCAGGCCGAATCGATTCTCATCGAGCGCATTCCGGGCAAACCTACTGTGGGCATAGAGGTGCCGAATTCGCGGCGGGAATTGATCGCGCTGCGGCAGATGCTCGAATCGGACGAGTTCGCGCAATCGCATTCTCATCTCACCATCCCGCTCGGGAAAGATATCAACGGGCGCATTCGCGTGTCGGCGCTGGATTCGATGCCGCACCTGCTGATCGCCGGCTCTACAGGGTCGGGCAAGAGCGTCATGATCAACTCGATGATCATGTCGATCCTTTACAAAGCGACGCCCGATGATGTCCGTTTGATTATGGTGGACCCCAAGCGGGTCGAGTTGGGAATGTACGAAGGCATTCCTCACCTGCTCACCCCGGTAATTACCGACCCTAAGAAAGCGACCAATGCGCTCCGGAATGCGGTGCTCGAGATGGAACGCCGGCTGCGGCTGCTCGCGGAATTCGGCGTACGCAATATCGATCAGTTCAACAGAAAGGTGCGCAAGCTTCAGGAGCAACCGCGCGAGCTATTCTCCTCAGAGGACACGCAGGAGGAACCGCGGCCGCTGCCGTACATCCTTATTCTGATCGATGAATTGGCGGACCTGATGATGCTCGAGGGCCGGAACGTTGAGGAATCGGTGACACGCTTGGCGCAGATGGCACGCGCCGTGGGCATGCACCTTGTGCTCGCCACGCAGCGGCCCAGCGTGGACGTGATTACCGGACTGATCAAGGCGAACTTTCCGGCGCGAATCAGTTTCCGCGTAGCCACGCGCGTGGATTCGCGCACCATCCTCGATGTAATGGGCGCGGAACACCTGCTCGGCAAAGGCGACATGCTGTTTCTACCGCCCGGATCGTCGCGGCTGATCCGGTTGCACGGCGCATTCGTGACGGAAACGGAAATCAATCGCGTAGTGGACCACTGGAAGCAGCAAGCGCAGCCGGAATACGACCAATCGTTCCTGATCGCTCCGCCGGGAGATGACGAAGCCGGCTCTGACGCCGAGCCCGGAAGCGGCGAGCAGGACCCGATGTACGAAGAGGCCGTGCGCCTGGTGTTGCAGATGGGCAAAGCGTCCACCTCGACTTTGCAGCGTCATCTCAGGCTGGGCTATGGCCGCGCGGCCCGGATTCTGGACATGATGCAACGCGATGGCGTCATAGGCGCTCCCGACGGAAGTAAGCCCCGGGAAGTCCTAAAGCGGCCCGACTGGCTGCGTGAAGTAGAAGACCAGGTGCGCTAACCGGGCATGCTATGGTGAATCGAAGGCACCATAGCCGATGCGCCTCTTTGCGATTGCGCTACTCCTCGCAGCCGGGATGCCCGCGCAAGTGCGCAATGCATCTCCACTGATCCGCGGCGTGTTGGTCGATCGGGATGCGCCGAATGTCACGGGCCAGTTCAGCGTGCGCACCGCCGATAACCAGGTGTTCCGGTACAGGTTCGATCCCAAGACCTACGTGGAGCGCGAGGACCGTTTGATCGATGTCGCGCGGCTCGATCCCGGAGAAAAGGTCGAGGTGCTTTCCGATGAGGGTCCGGCGACGGCGCTACGATATGCGCGCACCATTCACGTGATGCTGCCCGCACCTCCGCGGCGGCCGCTGACGATGGGACGGTTACGCGCATACCAAAACCCGATCGACCACTATGCACCCCTGGGCAACCTGAGTTTTTCAGGTGTCGTCAGTGAACTGCGGCCCGGCGTTTTGAAATTGCGCACCCGCGAAGGCCGCGAGCAGAGTATTCTTCTGCGCCAGGATACTCGTTATCTGGAGAATGGCGACACAGTAGATGCCGGTGCGCTGCAGCCGACTATGCGTGTTTTCGTTCGAGCGGGCCGCAACCTTTTTAATGAGATTGAAGCCTATCAGATCGTCTGGGGAGAAATCCTCGCCCCTCAATAAGCAGCATTTGTACGTTCTATCCCGATCAGCGCTGCTTTGGCAATTCTCTTGCTGAAGAGAGGTTACTGGCGCACTCGCGGCGCCGAAATTCAGGAGGATATAAGTGAAGAGTCTCGCTGTAGTTGTATGTGTTGGATTAGTAGGTGCGGCTGTAGTAAGTGCTCAGGAGACACCCAAATTTGCATTTTCTATAGGCGGCGGATTTACACAGGGCGTCGGCAATACGGGCGCGCATCTGGATACCGGCTGGAACGTGCGTGGCGGGGTTGGGTTCAACTTCTCGTCCCATGTGGGGGCCATGTTGAATGTAGGCTACGATCATATGGGGATCAACAGCACTACGTTGAGCAACATCGGAGTTCCCGGCGGCGACGTACAAGTCTTTTCGGCGACGATCGACCCGATTGTTCATTTGAACCCGCACGGGCATGTGGATGTGTATGTCACGGGAGGCGGCGGTCTGTTTCACCGGTATCAAGAATTTACGCAGCCGTCTGTGGCCGTAACGCCCGCGTTCGATCCGTTCTTCGGGTTCTATCCGGCGACGTTCGGAGTGAATCAGATACTCGCATCTTACTCTGTAAATAAGCCTGGGGTTGATGCGGGAGTGGGTATTGCGTTCGGCTCCATCGCTCACGGCAAGTTCTTCGCCGAAGCGCGGTATAACCACATTTATATGGCCAACTCGCACATGGATTATCTGCCCGTAACGTTTGGCTTCCGTTGGTGACCTTCGGGGCGGCGGCTGCATAAGCCGCCACCTTCCACAGCTAGCACTGCGCAAGGCCGTTTATCAAGCCTGCAGGCCTGCATTGCCCACGTTCGCCACTGCCCTGGCTCTCTCCCCGGAACCCTTTTCAAACCGTCCGCCCTGTTGCGCCACTTTGATAATGTCCCCTTAAGACCACATTAGAAAATGTCCCCTTATGATGACCTCCTCTAGGGAGGTCAGGTGGGGAGGACAGCGTTGAGCAAGAGGGAATTGCAGCGGGGCGGGATTTTGGCTCGGGTGAAGTCCGGGGAGTTGCGGGTGAAGGACGCAGCCGAGTTGATGGGGGTGA
>JAFAWA010000161.1 GCA_019242155.1 Terriglobia bacterium
CCGCGGGCCCGGCGTTTCCGCGCAACGTCGGCGGCGACATAAATTAACAGGCGCTCCTGCTCCCTGGGCGTCAGGTGCATTCGATCTCCTACTTTAGCTTTCTTGGAGGAACGGCTTCTTCACCCGTGAGGAAGCGCCGCGCGATACTCCAGAACTGGGCAAGCGTGGCCGGCAGTCCGCGAGCAGTTGTACTCAAACCGCGGACGATTACACCGTCCGCGGCCAGCGCGCTCGCTCCCCACATCATAACCCCGGGGCAAGTGGCTGTGCGCGTCGACTCGGCCAAGAGCGATTCGAGTTCACGAAGGTCCGACATCGTCCGGCCAACCTGGATCGCACAGAAGGTGGCGTTGTATAGATAAGGGCCCGTTCGCGCCGCAGATCGCAGCATTCGGACGCCCGGCTCGAGCAGAAATCGCTCGATCATTAATGGGCGCAGTGCTGAGCTAACGCTGGTGTCAATGCGTAAGCTGTCGAATGCGAAAAGCTCGCCCATGGCTTGCCGGCCGGGCGCCACAATCTCCCACCAAAAGAACCGCGCACCACTTGCCAGTTGGACGGCCGTGCGCTGCGTGTGCCGCGAGCGGCCGAATGGAATCAGCGGATCGGGAAGATACTCGAGCAAGCCTCCTTCGGCCACGAAGATTTCGGTACGCTGCTCGGAACAGGCCGCGCCCGGCCGATGCCGATAGAGCCGTGTGGCGCCGGTTGTGGTGACTTGTGCTCTTGCACCGCAACCCACTTCCATCTGCAGCGACAAGAGATCGCCCGCCAAGATTCCCCCAGAAACGTTGTGCAGGTGCACCAGCGCTCCACCATTCGCCTGCGGAAAGGCGCGTATCACCTTCCAGGGCGGCTCCTGCGTTTCGACGCGCAGGCGCGTGCCCTGGCCCGACGCTTCGAAGCGGAGGGCGAGCCGCGCCTTCAACTGATGAACAGGCGCGTCTCGAGCAAGCCGTGCCGCAACGAGCCCAACTCGGGCAGCGGAGTGAAGCACGAGACCTCCAACGTTTCAGAACGGACGGCCGCTTCGGTGATCGCGGGGCGGTGATTCCAGAGTATGCGGCTCGCAGCTATTTGGCCGATCGGCATTAAGCGTTGGCACACCGAAATCAAGCTTGTGATTGATTGCTGCAAGTAGGCAAGTACGATCGGCTCGACGGGAAGTCCCAGCGCGGAACCCGCGGCGCCGAACGCTACCGGGTAGGGCAGCCGCGAAGGGATTCGAGCGCCGGAGACGGCATTGACTAGCTCGGCAAATCTGCGGCCGATCCTGAATGCTGCTTCACGTGATTCGCGGGCGGGCCGCAGCGCTTCGAACTCCAAACTGAGCACGCTCGTCTCCTCGCCCTGCCACGCGCGCCGAACGAAGACCGCTTCCAGAACTCCGGCTTCCTGCAGATGCTCGCGCAAGAAGGCTTCGAGGTTGTCCGGGTGTAACACTCCATCTTCGACGAGAGTTTCCAAACCGAAGGAGTGAGCCGCCGCGCCGACCGGTAACGCCGAATCAGCCAACTGTAGTAGTTCGAGCAGCAAGATCTATGGTAAGCCATGATCAGCCGGTGAAGTGAGTTGTGACAGTGTCGTGCGCGATAAACTAATCTTCCTCACCATTACGAAAGTAGGGGGAAGGCCATGAGAACGAGAACCGCGTTGATCGGCACAGCAGCGATATTTCTCATCTGTGCGGCGCTTTGGGGACAGGGGTCGACGGCTCAGATCAGCGGCACCGTTCGCGATGCGAGCGGCTTGGCCGTTGCCGGAGCCACTGTACAGGTGACGCAAAGCGACACCGGAGCAGTGCGAACCGTGCCGGCCGGGGCCGACGGCTCCTTCGTGCTTGCGAGCCTGCCGATCGGTCCGTATCGGCTTCAGGTCACCAAGGAAGGCTTTAGCACGTACGTACAATCCGGCATCGTTTTGCAAGTGGACAGCAATCCGGTCATCGAGATCAGCTTGCAGGTTGGTTCCGTGACGGAGCAGGTTCAGGTTCAGGCCGACGCAGCCATGGTGGAAACCCGGAGCACAGGCGTGGGGCAGGTGGTGGATCAGAAGCGCGTAGTCGAGCTTCCGCTAAACGGACGCCAGCCGCAGTACCTGATATTTCTCGCCGGCGCTGCCGTTACGGCTCCGCCCGGGAACCTAAATTCCACTAAGAACTACCCGACTGTCGTGATCAGCGTTGCGGGCGCGACTGCCGCCGGTTTGACTTACAACCTCGATGGCTCTTCTCACAATGACCCGTATAGCAACCAGGCGTTCCCCGTCCCTTTCCCCGACGCTTTACAGGAATTCAAACTGGAAACCAGCGCGCTTCCGGCGCAGTATGGACAGCACTTCGCCGCGGCTGTAAACGCGGTGACCAAGTCCGGCAGCAACCAGTTTCATGGGAACGCGTTTGAATTTTTTCGCAATGGCGACCTGAATGCGCGCGACTTTTTTGCCACATCTCGAGACACACTCAAACGCAACCAGTTCGGAGGGACCTTCGGCGGTCCCATAAAGCACGACAAGCTATTTTTCTTTTTGGGCTATCAGGGTACGAAGCAGCGGTCCGATCCAACCAACGGAATCGCATTCATTCCCACACCCAAAATGCAGGCGGGGGACTTCACCGACTTTGCGTCGGCTGCTTGCCAATCGAGTGGAAAGCCGTTGACGTTGAACGCGCCGTTTGTAGGGAACAAGATTTCGCCGGCATTGTTGAGCCCGGCTGCTCTAAAGATCATGACGTATTACCCGGTCACGAACGATCCTTGCGGAAGAGAGACATTCGGGTATCTGACCAACGCCGACGAGCATCTAGGATTGGCGCGGGGTGATTATCAAATCAGCGAAAAGCAGTCACTCGTGCTGCGCTGGTACGGAGCTCACTTGGTGAATCCGTCTCCGTATTCGCCGGGCGGAAATCCGCTGGCGCTGAACAACGCAGGTATTGATGCGATGGACCAGTCTTTCTCATTGGGAGACACCTATATTCTCTCGAACAGCACGGTCAATTCGGCCCACGCGACGTTCCTGCGCGGCGGGCTCGACAAGTTCCAGAATTTCGTTTTCGGGCCAAAAGACGTCGGAATCGATGCCTACAGCTACCAGCGTTACATCGTGCTTACCGCCGACACTTTCATCACAGGCAACGTGTTCGGGCACGCCGGAGCCTATTACTCGACCACCTTTCAAGCGGCCGATGACCTCAGCATGCAAAAAGGGAGCCACCAGTTCGTATTCGGGGCAGATTGGATTCACTCGCTGAATAACAACACGATCAATCTGAACGCGGCCGGACAGTATACGTTCAACGGAATGTACACAGGCACGCCGTTGGCCGATTTCCTGACGGGCCAGTTATCCGGGTTCTCACAGGGCAACCCGGCGTTGCTCTACACGCGTCAGCATTACGTCGGTTTGTATGCGCAGGATTCATGGAAACTCACCCCTCGTCTGACCTTGAGCTATGGACTGAGGTGGGAACCGTTTCTGCCGGTCTACATGAAGCAGGGCCGCGTCGACGAAATTGATTATCAGAAATTCCTGAACAATGTTCATAGCACGGTGTACCCCAATGCTCCCGCGGGGATGATCTTTCCCGGCGATCCGGGCTATCCAGGCAGTGGGACTACTTCTAAGAAGCTGAACAATTTCATGCCGAGGATCGGCATCGTTTGGGATCCCAAGGGCGACGGCAAGATGACGGTTCGAGCTTCCTACGGCCGATTCTATTCGAGCACGCACCTTTTTTATGACGCCCAGTTTGCTTACAACAACCCGTGGGGCGACCTGATCAGCCTTCCGCCCGGCCAGAAACTCGACCGGCCGTGGGCGAATTATCCGGGGGGCAATCCGTTCCCGCTCATCATACCCAAGGACGGTACGTTTCCGCTGAACGGCGCCATGTTGACCTATCCCCTGCATACACAGCCGACCTATATGCAGCAATGGAACTTCAGTATTCAGCGGCAGCTCGGAGCGAACTGGCTCGTGTCCGCGAGCTATCTGGGGAATAATCTGATTCACGGATGGGCTTACAGGCAAATCAACCCGGGGCTGGTTGTTCCCGGAGCAACGACGGGGAACATCAGCTCACGGCGCGCCTTCGTTCTGGCGAATCCCTCGCAAGGCATGTATTACAGCACCGTGGGCTTGCTAGACGATGGCGCAACGGCCGGTTACGAGGGGGGCCTCTTCTCGGTGCAACGACGCTTCTCCGGCGGGTTTACGATTCTTGCGAACTACACTTGGTCGCATTGCATAACCGATCCGATTCCGAACGATTCCAGTTCCGCGGGGAGCTACGTTAATCCCGCCAACCGCCGGATGGACCGCGGAAACTGCGTCGGAATCGACCGGCGCCACCTCGTGAACACCTCATTTGTTTACCAGACCCCGCAGTTCACGGACCGGAAGCTCCGGGCGGCGGCTTCGAATTGGCAGCTTTCCACGATCCTGTCCGTCCAATCCGGTCCTTATGGAACTGTGACTAGCGGTGTGGACAACGCACTCAACGGCATTGCGGGCCAGCGGCCGAACCTGGTAAACGGGGATCCATATGCCGCGAATCAAGGCGTCAACCACTGGCTCAACGCTTCGTCGTTTGGCCCGGTCGCCAGCGGTACGTTCGGAAATTTAGGCGTGGGGAATATACTGCTTCCAGGAGCCGTGCAGTTGGACATGAGCCTCTCGCGGACCTTCGCCCTCAAGGAACAACAGCGGCTGCAGGTTCGCTTCGAAGCTTTCAATGTGCCGAATCACTTGAATCCCGCATCTCCGAATCTAGCTCTGAACAGCCCGATCTTCGGTAAGATCACTTCGGACATCACCGTTGCCGCAGGCGCTAATGCTGCCGCAACTGGGGGCGGTGACCCGCGCATCCTACAACTGGCGTTGAAGTACAGCTTTTGAGGAACAGCAATACCGAAGCTTGGGAAGATTGATATCATTACGGAAGTTCATCTCCAGAATGATCCGGTCCACGGCAGCAAAGGGCACGAGGAAACATCATGGCCAAATCGCAGAAAACTTCAGTCGGACGTCGCGGCTTTCTGAAAGGCGCGGCGACGGGCGCGGCGGCGCTGGTCAGCACACCGCTGGCGGAAGCCCAAACCCAACGGAACGGGGGCAGCGCAGCCGCCGACGGAGGCGCTTCGGCTCCCACCGAAACGCAGCTTGCCCGCGAGAGTGGAAACATCCGGCCGCCGGTTGCGGTTCGCAAGATCACGCGCCCCGGCTCCGATCTGATGGTCCAAACGCTGAAGGAACTCGGGATCGAATACGCGGCGGCCAACCCGGGATCGAGTTTCGAAGGTCTGCAGGAGTCGTTGATCAACTACGGGAATCCGCCCAACCAGATGCCGGAATTCATCACCGCTTTGCATGAAGAATCGGCGGTAACTATGGCGCACGGCTACGCCAAGGCGGAAGGCAAGCCCATGCTGGCATTGCTGCACGGCACGATCGGCATTCAGCACGCCGCCATGTCCATCTATCAGGCATATTACGATCGGGTTCCGATATTGATGATCGCCGGGAACGATCCGGATTTCATTGCCGCTCATACGGCTCACGATATGGCCGGCATGGTTCGCAGCTTTACCAAGTGGGATGCGGAGCCGAAGACTCTCGACGAGGCTTTGGTCGCGATTCAGCGCGCTTACAACGAAGCGATTACGCCGCCCATGGCGCCGACCCTGGTGGTGCTCGGCTCCGAAATTCAAAAGGACAACGCTCCCAACTCCAAGGTTCCGGCCTACAGGCCGCCGGAGTTCCCAGTGATCGACGCGACTCGCGCTAAGGAGATCGCGAACTCGCTGCTTGGCGCGCAGAATCCGCGCATTGCGGTGGGCCGGTTGCGAACGCCCGAGGGAGTTCAGCGCGCCGTTGAACTGGCGGAACTGGTGGGCGCGTGCACGAGCACCACGGCCACGAACGGGCCGATGAGTTTCCCCCAGCGGCATCCGCTGTGCGGTCCAGGCGCCGACACGAATTACGACTACACTCTGGGCCTTGAAGCGCCCGCTGCTCAGGTCTTCATCCAGGGACCGGCACTGGGCCCAATTGCGTCCTCGCGCGATACCGGGAACATTGGATTCGGCGGCATCAACGGAGCAGGTCTCGGCGGTGGAAGAGGCGCCCGAGGCGGTCCCGTGGGCACTCGCATCGAGGCAGATGCCGAGGCGAGTCTTCCCGTGATTATTAACGAAGTAAAGCGTCAGATAACTTCAGACCAGAAGGGTCGGATTCAGGAGCGTGCCGCCAAAAACGCAGGCGCGAACCACGAAGCTCATGTGACTGCGGTTGCGCAGGCGGTAGAGGCGAAGAGAGCCGGATGGAACGGCACTCCGATCAGCACGGCGCGTCTTTACGCGGAACTTTGGCCGTTGATTAAGAATGAAGACTGGTGCTTATCGTCGCCCAGCAATTTTTCCGGGGGCCACAACGCGCAGCTCTGGGATCACAACCGGCCCTACAGCTACTTGGGTGGTCAGGGCGCCGGCGGTATGGGCTACGGCGCGCCGGCTTCGGTAGGCGCGGCGCTGGCCGCCAGGGCGCGCAACCGGATCGTCGTCAATATTCAGACCGACGGCGATCTGAACTACGCTCCCGGTGTTCTGTGGACCGCGGTGCATCACAAATTACCCATGCTCACGGTGATGCATAACAATCGGGCGTGGCACCAGGAATACATGTTTATCGAATACATGGCCGGCGTTCGCGGCCGCGGCGCGGACCGGGCGCATATCGGCAGCACGCTGCGCGATCCGTACCTCGATTATGCCAAGATGGCCGCGGGCTACGGCATGGCGAGCGAGGGACCCATCACCGAGCCTGCAAAACTCTCGGCGGCGTTGAAGCGCGGCGTCGCGTCTGTGAAGCGGGGCGAACCGTATTTGATCGACGTGCTCACGCAGCCTCGGTAAGGACTGTCGGGATGAACTGCCATCTGAAGAGCCGTCTGCAGGCTGCAGCCATACTGATCGGCCTGCTATCACCGCTGATGATGCTGGATGCCCAAGAAGGCGCGCGCGGGGGCGGTGGAGTTTCGCCGAAAAACGTTCCAGCTCCCACCAGCCCCGTTACCGGAAATCCGACGGCCGGGAAACAACTTTACTACTCGTTCGGCTGCTACGCTTGTCACGGTTACAACGGGGAGACCGGAGCCCGGGCCTTCGTGGGGCGTTGGGGCAATCTGGCTACTGAGCAGAGCTTCATTACTTTTCTTCGTGGGCGGGCGAACATAGCTCCGATCCCCCCTTCGACCTCTATGCCGAACTTCAGCGAATCGTCGATGTCCGACAAGCAGGCGAAGGACATTTACGCTTACATTCGGACGTTCAAAAGTACTGCCCCCGATCTGAAGGACGCATCCGCACTGAACGCTATTCTGGAGGCGGCGAGGCAGGAGAAGAAATAGTTCCGGCGACATCGCTGTTGCTTGTGAAGAGCGGCCGGCCGCGGCAGATCAATCTGCGCGTCTTTGCAACCGGCCGCTGAGTAATGCTGCGTCACTAACTGCCCGGTTAGAAGTGCCACCCGAGGACGAACGGCGTAATCTTGCCCATAGGAATGCGGAACACATACGCTCCGGAAACTTCATGCGAGTGGGTCTTCACGCCGACCACATTGCCCGGCAGACTGAAGCTCTCTGTATTCTGCGTGTACGCGTAGTTGGCCTCCACGCCGTGGTACTTATTGAAGAAATAGCGGTAGGTGCCGAGTACTCCAGCCGTGTTATCCGCCTTGTTTGTCTTTGATCCGGGGAGAGAGCGCGCGATCTATAGAGATCATGCGGCTCTGACCGGCAGAGGCAGTGGGATTAACTTAGGAGAGCGTCAGACGGGCCTGGAGATCGTTATCTTGGGGCTCAGTGAAATTGTCTTTCGATGTTGTATTTCCGCATGCGGGCTTGGAGGGTCGTCCGCTTCAACCCCAACCGAGCGGCTGCGCCGTCGGGGCCGCCAACGATGCCGCCGGCTTGCTCGAGGGCTTTCAGAATCCTCTCGCGTTCCAGGTCCGAAGCGCGGTTTTGAAGGCTCGCGGCCTGGCTCCCGGCAAACTCCGGCATTGCCACTTGCAGCGCGTTTCCTTTGGTGAGAATGACGGATCTCTCAATCACGTTCTGCAGTTCACGAATGTTGCCCGGCCAATCATAGCGCACCAGTGCATCGAGCGCGGACGTCGGGATTGCGTCGATATTGCGTCCCATACGGCTCGCATATTTCTGAACGAAATATCGCGTAAGCAGAGGTATGTCGTCCCGCCGTTCCCTCAGCGGCGGCACTGTTAACGGAAACACGTGGAGGCGGTAATACAGGTCGGCGCGAAACCGGTTTTCGTCGACCATAGCCTTGAGATCGCGATTTGTCGCGGCGATGAAACGCACGTCAGTCTGGATCGTGCGAGTGCCGCCTACGCGTTCGAACTCCTGTTCCTGAATTGCGCGTAACAGCTTGGGCTGAAGTTCGAGCGGCAGTTCCCCGATCTCGTCGAGGAACAGAGTTCCTTTGTGCGCCAACTCGAAGCGTCCAATCTTTTGCGCGAGTGCGCCGGTGAAAGCACCTTTCTCGTGGCCGAAGAGCTCGCTTTCGATGAGGCTGGCCGGAATTGCGGCGCAGTTCACCTTTACGAAGCTGCCTCTTTTGCGGCTGCTCGTCTCATGTATGGCGCGCGCGACAAGCTCTTTGCTGGTTCCGGTTTCCCCGAGAATGAGGACCGTTGAGTCTGTCGGTGCGACGATCTGAACGCCCTGTAAAACAGCCTGGAATGCCGGTCCCTGCCCGACCATGTTGCCGATATTGTGGTCGAGGCGGATCTCATCTTCTAGGTAAAGCTTCTCGGTCGCGAGCCGGTCTTTCAGTTCCTGAAGCTGCCGATACGACAAGGCGTTCTCGACAGCGATCGTAATCTGGTTTGCCACCTGCGACAGGAATTCGATGTCATCGGCAGTCCAGAGATCCTCAGTCAATCGCGAAAGCGCGAGTGTTCCGATCGTGCGGTCTCGCGCGATCAAAGGAACGGAGCACATCGACTTCAGCCCTAGTGCGACGAACCGGCGAAAATTAGGATTCGGATAGCGATCTGCATCGATATCGCGAGCGACTACAGGCCTCCCGGTAGCGAGCACTTCCGCGGCCGGCATCCCTGTGGGGTCGAAGGGTCCCTTCACTGCCTCCGAGAGATGTGCATCCGCGGAATGCAGCGCGTATACATCAAGCCCGCCGGTCTCTTCATTACATAGGGTCAGCACAGCATGATCGTGCCGGACGATCTTCGAAAGCTGATCGGATATTGCCGGAAACAGTTCGTTCGGGGATAACTTCGCGACGAGCGCATTGGTGATGTCGAACAGGGTGCGTATTCTGTCACGCTCGTGCAGGGCCTTCTGTCTAGCAAGGAACGATTCGACCGCGACGGCGAACTCACTGGCAACCCGTTCCAGGAACGCCAACTCTGCGGGGCTGGGTTTATAAGGTGCAACCGAGCTGAACCCAAACGCTCCCAGGCGGTTGTCGCCTGAGGTGAGCGGAACCAGTATCAAGGTACTGATTTGGAATTCAGCGGCTCTCCGCCGATACTCGGGCCAGCGAGTTTGGGACGTGAAATCTAGGATTACCAGCGGCTGCTGATTCTGCCACACCCACCCGGCCGGATCATCGTCGACCGGCAAGCTGAGGCTGGCGATGAAAGGATTACCCGGCGCATTCAAAATGTGTCCGCGCATCAGGCCGCCGTTCGCATCGTGCAGAACGAACCCGAGGTGATCAAACCGGATGATTCGCCCCAGAGACTCAGCCACTCCGGTGAGCAGATCTTGGGGACCGACACGCCCAGCCAAGAACCGCGAGAGCGCCATGACCGCTTCGTAGATGTCCGTAGTAGAAGTAGCCGGCTGGGGATTCATGCCGATGCTGATAGCAATATCGTGACCATTGCGCTAGCTTTACAACTCAATACTTTATCTCTCGTAAATTGGCGCCTCCAAGTTACCCGTCGGCACTTGCCGATCAAGTGCCCGATGGTTTATTTTGCCATCTTTGTGCCTCGGCCGCGGCGGCCGTCCGCGAACCGGCATGGCGCCGCACCTCTTCAACAAGGTAGGAACTATAAAGGCCGCAGGCGCTGAGCTCGAATCCTTTCGAGGCCAAGCGGCGCAGCAGCGTGATGCCGCGCGCATCGATATTTGAAACGTCGCGCAAGAAGAGACGCGCTCGTCTTCCAAGCGTGGCCGCTTCTTCGCAGCAGTTTTCCACGGCATCCACATCGTCGCCGGCGAGCTGCCCGTCGATGGTGATGGTGCTGCACCGCGGCTCGTTCTTGATAGAAATTCGAAGCATTGACGATTACCTCGGAATTGAGCGGCGCAAGTTAACGCCCAGGCTCGCACGTTGTGAATCAGTAGGTTGGCGGGGACGCCGTTAGCAAGTTGGGCAGATTGCATGGGCAGACGCCCAGGCGTTGTCATGGTGTTTGGATCGGCTCGGAGTCCGCATATGGCAACGCGCCAACGTGGATGTCGGCAACTGCCGAAGTGCCAATGAAGATTCGCCGAGCGGTGCTCGTAATCGGTTGATCTGATTGGATTCGCCATATGGCGCTGCCGCTGCACTATCCGCAGCGCAGGGCGAAAGCAGCAGAGGCCCTGAAATCAGACTGGGAGAACTTCAATGCAGAAGGTCCGGATCTTTATTTCATCTATCGGCGTGGGCTGTCTTTGCTTCTCGGCAGCATGCCAGCGCAGCGTACACGCAACATCGGAAGACGTCGTCGCGGTGCCTGTTCAAGTCCGTACCCCGGCCGTGGTCGAACGTCCTGAATCGGTGATGGCCAGCGGTTCCGTCGAAGGTTCGGAAACGGCGGATCTGGCCTTCCAGGTCTCTGGCAGAGTGGCGAGAGTACTGGTAGAAGAAGGGCAACACGTCAGCAGAGGGCAACTGCTTGCTGAAATCGAGGCGACGGATTATCACAATGCGTTCGACGCCGCCAAGGCCCAGAACGAGGCGGCGGAGGCGGTAGCGCAGAAGGCGGCCGCCGGACCCCGTAAACAGGAACTGGAACAGGCCCGCATTGAGCTCGCGCGCTCGGGGGACGAGTACCAACGAATGAAGTTCCTGGTCGAACGCAAGAGCCTTCCGCCAAATGATTTTCAGAAGATAGAGGCCGCTTACAAGGCCGCTCGGGAGCGCTATCAGATGGCGGTGGAGGGTACGCGGATTGAAGATCGGGCCGCGGCCGACGCGCAGGCGCTTGCAGCTAAGGCACAAGCCAGCGAAGAACTGAAGCGGCTGGGTGATACTCGCTTGCTGGCGCCAATTGCAGGCAACGTCTCGATGCGCCGCATCGATCCAGGTCAGACAGTTTCGGCCGGCACACCGGTTTTTTCCATAGTGAATCTCAATCCGGCCAAGGTGCGCGTCGGTGTTCCTGAAGCGGAGATCGGCAAGGTGAAGCCGGGGGCCAGGGCGGAGGTTTCGCTGCCTTCGCTCGGTGGCCGCAGCTTCGAAGGAACGGTGGGAATTATTGGGGTCGCGGCTGAACCGGCGTCGCGCACCTACACGGTGAAGATCACGGTGCCCAACCCGGGTCCTGTGCTTTTAGCCGGCATGGTAGCCGAAGCGCGTATCGTCGGCCCCGCGAGGACGAAGATGTTGACCATTCCGGCGGAGGCTGTCGTCCACGATCCGCAGGGGGCCGCAGGCGTTTTCGTTTACCACCCGGATCGCAAACGTGTTTACGTCCGCCGAATTGAGGTTGGGCTGCCGATCGGCAATGAAGTCGAGACCCGCTCGGGCTTACAAGGCGACGAGCTGATTGTGATTGGCGGCCAACAAAAAATCCGGGAAGGAAGCCAGGTTCTGGTTGCAGGAGGTGTGAAATGAACCCTGTAAGAATATCGCTCCGCTACCCTCAGGTGACGATCGCGCTGACTGTAATGTTGGTCGCCTCCGGGGCCTACTCTCTGCTTCGCATGCCGCGCAGAGAAGATCCGAAGATTCATGTTCGAACCGGGATTGTCGCGGCATTCTACCCCGGTGCATCCGCCACGGAAGTGGAAAACCAGGTCACGCAGAAGGTCGAGCAACGCCTGTTCAAAATCGAAGGAGTAAGGCGTACCAAGACCTACTCGACGAGCATGAACGGGACCATGTTCGTGAACGTGGAGTTGGAAGACGGCCTTCAGGACACCGAAAAGTTCTGGTCGAAGTTGCGCCTCGACATGGCGGAGCTGAAGGCGACAGACCTTCCTGACGGTGTTATGGGTCCGGTGGTTGATTACGACTTCGGCGACACGGTTGCCGTTCTGCTTGCGATTCACGGAGACCACTATGGCTACAGGGAACTGAAAGACTACTCCGAGCGGATCGAGGCCGCGATTCGGCGGATTCGCTCAGTGTCCAAGGTCAAACGTATCGATGAGCAGAAAGAGGAGATCCAAGTAAGCGGCTCTCTCGACCGGCTCTCACAATACGGCGTCACGCCGGAGCAGGTGATGAAGGCGCTCCAGGGCCGAAACACGGTTCAATATGCCGGGGCTGTGCCCAGCGAGCGCGGCAAGCCGCCGATCCAGTCCACAGGGGCGTTTCAAACAGAAAACCAGATCCGCCGCGTCATGGTGGATGTGACACGTGCGGGGCAGCCGGTCTACATCGGCGACGTCGCCGACGTGCAGCGCATGTACAAAGACCCGACGCAGTACGCGCGCTCTCGCGGCGAGCGCGCCATCCTGCTCTCGGTCGAGATGCAGGAAGGCAACAACATTGTGGACTTCGGCCATGAGCTACACACTTCCCTCGATAGCCTGCGCCCGCTTCTGCCGCCCGATTTGAAGATTGACATGGTTGCAGATCAGCCGAGTGTTGTCGCCCAACGCGTGAAGGACTTCATCCGCGAATTCGGTACCGCCATCGCTTCGGTGATCCTGGTGACGATTCTGCTGCTGCCTTTCCGCGTGGCCCTGGTTTCGGCGGTTGCGATTCCGGTTACTGTCGCCGCGACCTTCGGATTACTGAATGCCTTCGGGATCGAACTTCATCAGGTCTCGATAGCAGCGCTCATTGTCGTGCTGGGAATGGTGGTCGACGATGCAATCGTGATCGCGGACAACTACATTGAGCTGCTCGATCACGGCGTAAGCCGTCAGGACGCGGCTTGGCGCAGCGCGAGCGAACTCGCCGTTCCGGTGCTCACGGCGACCCTAACGATCATCTGCTCCTTCCTGCCGTTCCTGATGCTTTCGGGCGCGACCGGCGAATTCATTCGTGCATTACCGCTGACGGTGGCGATCGCTCTTGCGACCTCGTTTTTAGTAGCGATGCTGCTGACGCCGCTTTTAGCCCAATTCTTCATTCGTAAAGGGCTTCACGACGCGGCAGGAGCTGAGTCAAAGAAGCATCTTTCGCCTCTCGAACTGATGCAGAAGGCATACAACCGCATCATTGCCGTAGCGATGAGATGCAAGCCTGCTGCTCTCGCCGCAGGAGTTCTTGCGGTCACAGCGGGCGCGATGATCCTTCAGCACATTCCACAGCGGTTTTTTCCTTTCGCCGAGCGCGATCAGTTCGTGACCGACGTCTGGCTTCCTGAAGGATGGAACGTGGAGGCTACGGATTCGGCGGTACGGCGCATCGAAGCAGTACTCCAAAGCGAGAAGGAGGTCGTCAACTACACTTCCTTCATCGGATCGAGCGCTCCCCGTTTCTACTACAACGTCAATCCACAGTTGCCGGACAAGAACTATGCGCAGTTGCTTGTCGCGACAGAATCGGCCGAAGCGACGTCCCGGCTGGTCGAGTCGCTGCGGCCGAAACTCGCGCAGGCTGCCCCCGAGGCTCGGGTCTTCCTCCGCGAACTGCAGCAGGGGCCAGTCCAGGAGGCCGCAATCGAAGTCCGTATCACCGGAGACGACGACAGGATTTTGCGGCGTTTGGGGGATCAAGTGCAGACCATTCTCGAAAGCACTCCGGGCGCGCTGGACGTGCACAACGACTGGCGCGAAGATGCGTATCGCCTCAAAGTTAACGTTCGCGAAGAGGTCGCCAACCGTCTGGGTTTCAGTAACGCCAGCATCGGTCAGGAACTCGCGGGCGGCTTCGAAGGCGCTCCGGTTACAACTTACTGGGAAGGCAACCGTGATGTGACGATCGCGTTGCGCCTCGCGCCGGCTCTTCGCCGCAGTTTTCAGGAGGTTTCTAACACGTATCTAATCTCGCCCGTGACCGGAGCGCGAGTCCCGTTGGACAGCATTGCCGACGTGTCCACGGTATGGGACCCAGGCAGAATTGTGCGCCGCAACGGCGTGCGCACCGTGACAGTGCGGGCCTGGAGCGATGGAGGCGCGTTGCCGAGCCAGGTATTCGACCGCGTCAAACCGAAGACGGATGCCATAGCGCTTCCTCCCGGCTACCGGATCTGGTATGGCGGCGAATACGAGAACCAGAACGACACATTTCCCGAGATGGTGAAGGCACTGCTGGTAAGCGTCATCGCGATCTACCTGATTCTGATGTTTCAGTTCCGTTCGATTATTGATCCGCTGGTAATCATGGCCGCGATTCCGCTCGGCTTGCTGGGCGCATCGCTCGGCCTTTTGGTCACTCGGAATCCTTTCGGCTTCACTGCGTTCCTGGGGATTGTGAGCCTGGGCGGCGTTGTCGTGCGGAACGCCATCATTCTCGTGGAATACATCCGCGAGCGAATGGCGGAAGGGATGGGGATCGAAGAGGCTGCGATCGAAGCCGGGGAGCGAAGGCTGCGGCCGATTTTCCTGACGACCATGGCCGCGGCGGTCGGTGTCACTCCCATGATCCTCTCCGGTTCGACCATGTGGTCGCCTTTGGGCAGCACGATTGCCTTCGGACTTGTCGGTTCGATGTTCTTCACGCTGGTGGTGATTCCGGTGCTGTACGTAATGATTCACAAGCATAGCCCGCGGCCGGCGCCGATCGCGGCGGCTGTCCTGGTCCTTATCGCTTGCGGAGTCAGCGCCCAAGCGCAGCCTCGCACGCTGACTTTGGAGGAAGCAGTGTCGCTGGCCAAACGACACAACTCCGCAATCAAAATTGCAGATCAGAAAGTCAGTGAAGTGAATGCACGCGTCCGTGAAGCCAGGGCGAATTACTTCCCGGTGCTTTCGAACGACACCAATGCTGTTCACATCACAGAGCAACAGCATCTCGAAATTCCAAGCGGCAGCCTTGGAGTTTATTCGGGAATAGGGCCGCTGCCGAGCGCTAACGTTACGCTGTCTCAGGGAAGTTCCAACTTTCTGTTGAGCACGACAACTGTCTCTCAGCCGATCACGCAGTATTTCAAGACTCGCGCCGGGGTGGATGTCGCGCGGGCGGATGCTGCGTCGGCCCGCGCGGACGTGCATCGCGCGGCGGATGAGATCGCCTTCAAGGTCAAGGAGGTCTACTACGCCATCCTCGCCACGGAACGCCGCCGCGATGCGTTGGACGCGCAGATCCGCGCCGCCGAGTTGCGGATCGTGGAAACGAGGAATGCCGTTGACACCGGGGTTGTGTTGGAGGTGAAGGCAACGGAGGTGAACGCACAGATCGCCCAAGCAAAGCATGCGCACGGCCAGTTGCAGGACTCGGTGGCTGACCTGCGTCTGGAGCTCTCGGACCTGGTAGGACTCCCGCTCGATAGCCAGTTCGCGTTAGCGCCTCCGACACAGGTTATCGCTGTGGATCAAGATGGGAGCGCCGAACCGGCGGCGGCTACGGAATTGGCCTTAACACACAATCCGGAGATCGAGGCTGCGAAAGGGCAGGTTGAGAAGGCTCGCGCGGGGTTGAGGGCGGCTCGCGCCGAATATATTCCGGAGGTCGGAGCCTTTGCACAATACATACACCAGAACGGCGCCGCGTTCCTCTCGCCGAATAATGGCGCAGTCGGGCTGCACATGACCTGGACCATGTTCGAGTTCGGGAAGAGGCGGGGCCAGGTATCGGAACGCACAGCGGCGCTAGCACAGGCCGAAGAGAATCTCGCGCAAATGCGACGCCGCGTTCAGATCGATGTGGAAAAGGCAGTCCGCAAACTGAATCGCGCAGAAACGGCGCTCGATTCTGCGAAGGAGTTCTTGATATCAGCCACGGAGGCGCGCCGCGTCGCGTCGAATCAGGTTGAGGCAGGCGCGGCGAATCGATCCGTGCTCTTGGACGCGGAAGCGGCGTTGTCCGGCGCGCAAGCCGATCTGCTTCGGGCGGAATACGACCGCAGTGTCGCGGCCGCAGATCTTGCAAGGCTCGAAGGAAATGTCTGAGAGGGCTCGGCGATTACAACAACAAGTGAGGCACTCATGACGCACCCTTTACAACTGACCTATATCGGAGTTTTAGTTGCCGTACTGGCAAATCAACTCTGCCTGCCTGTCCCGGCCATCGTTTTTCTGATGGCCGGAGGCGCTCTTTCGGTCCACGGAGGCATGCGCGCCGGAGCGATCGTCCTTCTTAGTGTTCTACCTTGCCTGGCAGCCGATGGATTATGGTTCTGGTTTGGGCGCAAGTGGGGTTCGCAGGCTTTACGGCTACTGTGCCGGTTCAGTGACGACCCTCGAGCCTGCTCTCGAGGTGCGCATGAGAAGTTCCGCCGGCACGGTCTGCGCTTGTTGTGTGTTGCCAAGTTCCTTCCGGGTCTCGATGCCCTCCTGCCGCCGGTTGCGGGAGCCGAAGGAGTCCCGGTCGCCAGGTTCCTTGCTCTCGATTCGGTCGGGAGCTTTCTTTGGGCCAGTTTCTATGTCGGGCTCGGATTTTGTTTCTCTAATCAACTGGAGATCGCGATTCACTGGACCAAACAGTTTGGGACCGTCATCGCGTTATTGATCGGTGTCCCCTTGGGCCTCTACACCGCCCGGCGTGGATTGACTGTGGTGCGAATGATCCGCCGGCTGCAGGTGAGGCGTATCAGCCCGCCGATGCTCGATCGGAAACTGAGATCCAGCCGCAAGGTTGCTGTCCTTGACCTGTCGGAGTTTGAAGAGGAGACGGGTAACGAACCGGAAGGCATTCCGGGGGCATTCCGGGTGGACCCGTCCCGGCTGCGCAAGTCACCGCGGATCACCGTGCCGGACGGCGTCGACATTGTTCTCTATTGTTCATCGCAAAGGGACCTTGTGAGTGCGCGAGTCGCTGTCGGGCTGGAAGGGATAGGGATCAAGGACGTTTGGGTGCTGGACGGCGGATTGCGAGCCTGGCGCGACTATAGTTTCCCTATTTCCCACTCCCAGGAGCCGCCTGAAAAAGTGGCGGAGCGCCTGGGAATTACTTTACCCCAGGTGTGACGCTTTTCGCGCCGCCACATGTGTCTTTAGATGAGGCGTAGTTCCTTGCTGGTGGGGGTGAGGACTTCGCAGCCGGAGGGCATGACAACTACGGTATCTTCAATGCGAATGCCGCCGAACCCTTCGAGGTAGACGCCGGGCTCGATAGTTACGGCCATGCCCGCGCTCAAGCGCCCCTTGTCGCGCTTACCGATGCGCGGCGGTTCGTGGATTTCGAGCCCGAGACCGTGACCGGTGGAATGCACAAAGGCGCGGTCGAGACCGTACCCCTGCAGTACTTTTCGCGCCTGGCGATCGACATGAGCGGTGGAGACTCCGGCGCGCACCGCGTCAATGGCCGCCAATTGCGCCTCGAGAACCGCGCGGTAGGTGCGTTTCACTTTGGCTCCGGGGGAGCCCAGAAACAGCATACGGGTCATATCGCTGCAGTAGCCATGTTGCGTCGCGCCCATATCCACCACCACCAGATTGCCTGAAGCGAGCGCGGCGGAGGTCGGCTGGGCATGCGGCAGCGCGCCTCGGGTGCCGGCCGCGACGATGGTTTCGAAGGATGGCTTCTCCGCGCCCAAGCGCCGCATGCGGTACTCCAACTCGGCGGCGAGGTCCTGCTCCCGCATGCCCGGCCGCACGTGCTTTACGGCCTGTTCGAAGGCGCGGGAGTTGGTTTCCACAGAGCGCCGGATACGATCCAGCTCGACCTCGGTCTTGATCATGCGCAGCTCTTCAATCCAACCCGCGACGGGCTCCATAGATGACCTGGCGGGGAGCCGGCTGCCCAGCGCCTCGAGCAAGTCGCACGTCATGCGGACCGGCTCGTAACCGATTCGCCGCAGCTTCAGGCGAGCAATGGCAGCGGCGATATCGAACACCAAAGGCCCTTTCGCGATTTTCACGGGACAACTTACTTCTTCGCGGGCTTGCACATCATAGCGGGGATCGGTGAACAAAATCGTCTGTCCTGGCGTAATCAACAGGCTCCCGTTGCTTCCCGTGAATCCGGACAGATAGCGGAGGTTGGCCGACCAGGAAATAAATAGGGCCTCCAGCTTTCGTTCGGCGAGCCCGGCGGCGACGGTTTTGCGCCTTTCGGCGTACTCGTCAACGGTTGGCACTCTGTAACTCCCGGGCGAGAACTTGAGCACGCTCGGCTAAAGCATCGGCCTGACGTAGGTCGCCGCGTTTTTCGGCGTCATCCGATTGCTGCAGAAACGACTGAATACGAGAGATGACGCTACCCTGCTCCTTAGAGGCACCGCGAGCCTGGGCCTGTTCAAGCACCTTGCGGATTTCGGCCGTGCGGGCGGCGAGCGATTCCTGGAGACGTTTGAGTTCGCTCGTGGGAACGATTTCCTGAATTTGTGAGCGCGTGCCCGTATCCACGACAACCGGAGTGGGCTGAGCCGCCACAGGTGCGGGCTGCACCGCGGCAGGTACAGGCTGAACGGCGGGAGTTGTGGGCTGAGTAGCCGGCTGCGCTTGCTGCTGGGCGGCGGGCGTTACCGGTTCGGGAGCCTTGGGAGGGCCGGCTGGGGGGCCGAACTGTTTTCGCTGCGGCCGGGGGTTGGCGGGCTGCGGTTCCGGAGGAGGCGCCTCGGGCGGTTGAGGACTGGCAAGCGCCTCAGGATTGATGGGTTGAGGCCGCGGCAATTGGGCCTGTGTCTGCGGGATAGAAAGCGGTTCAGCCTTGGGCTCGGGCGCCGGCGGGGGCGCGGGAGCAGGGGCGGGGGGCGGCGGAGCCGCGGCGATGTTTTGCGTCGGGTTTCCGTGCAGGGAGCATCCCACCAGTAACAATGGAAATAGCAACGCACCCCAAACCCGATGTTTCATACAAGACCTTGCGTCAGATTGCCGCGATGGGCAATCGTATGATGAAGGTGGTTCCTTTCCCCGGTTCGCTCGCGAAATCGATTGTACCATCGTGCAACTGGACGATTCGGAACGTCATCGCCAAGCCAATCCCCGATCCTTCCTTCTTGGTTGTGAAGTAGAGGCGGAAGATTTTTTCGCGTAAGTCCTGCGGTATGCCCGGGCCGGTATCGGAAATGCGGATTTCGGCCGTCTCATCGTGAGCGGAGGATTCGAAGCGAAGCTCCCCGCCTTCGGGCATCGCCTCTATGGAATTGACCACTACATTCAGGATGGCTTGCTTCACGAGGTCGTGATCGATGCGGACGTCTACATCGCCGGACTCCTCTTCCACGTTGATTCGAATCTTTACCGATTCTGCTTGCGGCCGCGCGAGGTCGACCACTTCGGCCAGAAGATCACGAACGGAGGTGGTGCGGAGAGATAGCTCAATGGGGCGGTTGAAATCAAGGAACGTCTTGACGACACGATCCAGCCGCAAGATTTCGCGCGAAATGATTTCCATTTCCTGCTGGATTTCGGTGTTGCCTCTGGCCAGCTTAGCGCGCGCCACCTCGACATGGAGCAGGATGGCGTTCAACGGATTTTTAACCTCGTGGGCGACGCCGCTGGTGACACGGCTGATGGCGGCGAGACGGTCGGCCGTTTGCAGTTCCCGGCCGAGCTTGCGTTGCGCTTCAGGATCGCGCAGCCGGACGAGCACGCCGGAGCCGGCGAGAGACATTCCGGGGAGGCTTTCGAGCAGGTCGACCGAGAGCAATACGACGGGCGCGCCGGTCGCGTGGTCCGGGAGGCTGACCGGAACGCGGCGGTTCCGTATCGGGCGGCTGGTCTGCGTGGCTTGGGCTATCAATAGACCTAGGGGCGTTTTCGGTGGAAACAGATCGCCGACGGTTTTCCCGGCCAGGCTCGACCGATCCGTTCCTAAGAATTTCTCCACCGAGCCCGACGCGAACACGAGGTTCAATTCACGGTTGAAGATGAAGACAGCGTCTTCCAGATCCTGCAGTAAGCGGTCGAAATTCCCGCGCAGGTCGGAGACTTCAAATTGCGCGCCGCGGAGCCGCTGCCCAAGCATACTTACTTTGGAAGCCATCACGGCCACTTCGTCGGTGGCGGGCTTGGCGGCAGATAGCTTGTCCGGCTCGTATTCGCCCCGGCTGATCTGATCGAGCAGATTTCCTAACCGGCCCAGCGGACGGAAAGCAACAGCGGAAAGCAGGAACGTCAGGCAGATGGAAGCAAGCACGGAAGCGATGGCCACATTGGCATCTTTCTGCATCACCGGGTTAATGTTCTGGCGGATGAGGGCGGGCGAGATGATGACGCGAACATAGAGCAGCGGCTTATCCTGGGCAGTGCCGAGTTCCTGCTCGAGTTGATAGTAATCGTGGGACTCGCGCCGCAGCAAGATGCGGAGTTTGTCGTACCAAGGGCTCGAAGTCACAAGTGGAGTGAACGGCGGGTAGGGCGGTAAGGAGTCACCCAGGCGGGCAGGGTCGGTATCGAGCCAGATTTCGTTGTGCGGGTCTACAACGGCGACCTCGAGTATCGCGTCACCCGCGATCAGAGCATCCACTAAGAGGCTTTGCAGGTCGGGGTCGCGCAAGGCCACGCGGATGGGAACGGTCAAGTGGCGATTGAGTGACTGGCTCACCATTCTGCTGGCAACGATCCGAAGCGATTTTGCCCGTTCCAGAGTGGAATCGAACTGGCGCTGCATCTCGTTCCCGAGGTCCACGGCGGAAACCACCGCAACCATGAGGCTCACAAGGCCCACGGAGCCGAGAGTCAGCTTGGCCTGAAAGGTCATCGCATTACGGAAGCAGAAGTAATTTTCCGGCGGTGCGGCGGCTTTCTAAATCGCGATGGGCATCGGCCGCTTTGGCCAACGAGTACGTTCTATCGATACGCAGTTTGAGTTGGCCGGTCTCGATCCATCGGAGCACGTCGCCCGCGCGCCATTCCAGTTCCTCCCGGGTCAAAAGGTAGTGCGCCAGGCTAGGCCGCGTGAGAAAAAGCGAACCCTTGCCGTTGAGAATATTGGGATCGAAAGGTGGAACCGGACCGGCGGATTGGCCGAAGAGTGCCATGAGCCCGCGCGGCTTTAAGCAATTCAGACTTTTGTCAAAGGTAGTTTGGCCAACGGAATCGTACACTACTTCGACGCCGCGGCCATCGGTAAGGCGCTTTACCTCGGTTTCGAAATCCTGCTCGGTATAAAGAATAGTTTCGTCTGCGCCTGCCTCGCGCGCAATGCGCGCCTTTTCTTGGGTAGAGACAGTGCCCAACACGCGAGCGCCCCTCAATTTGGCCATCTGGACAATTAGTCCGCCGGCGCCGCCCGCAGCCGCATGGACCAGGCAAGTATTGCCGGCTTTGAGCGGGTATGTGGAATGGGTCAGGTAATGGGCGGTGGTCCCCTGTAACATTGCGGCTGCGGCGGTTTGAAAATCTACGTGGGCGGGAATCTTCACAAGCTGTGCGCTCGGGATGACGACATACTCCGCGTAGGATCCGCGGAACATGGCCCAAGCCACGCGGTCACCGGCGGCAACGCCGGTGACTTCGGCACCCACCGCGTCCACCGTGCCCGCGCCTTCATTGCCTAGCGCAATGGGCAGGTCGGCCTTATACCGGCCCAGACGAAAATAGATGTCAATAAAATTTACGCCGGCGGCCGCAACCCGCACCAGAGCTTCCTTGGGGCCCGGCTTGGGTTGCGGAACCTCCATCAACTCCATGGCTTCAGGACCGCCGGGCTGCTTTACGCGAATGGCTTTCATGATCAGCTCCTATGCTGCCGGCGCGTCCTGGCGCCGAAATCTCTTGGGCGTAAATGTACGGCGAACGGCTCTTCGGAGATGAACAGCCGTTGCATAGAGTAACAAATACAGCAGGGTAAACGGGAATAAAAGCAGGCCTGCCAGCACGCGCACGCCGTTTGCGCCGGACAAGCCGGAACGGTACAGCACAAAGCGCCAGACGACGCGCCAGTGGAACCGGTCGAACCAGAAAAAATCCGCGTTCTCGTTAATGATGAAGAGCCGGGCAGGCAGTTTCAGCGCAAGGGCCCATTTCCACTTCGTCATCAGCTTTTCGGCGGAACAGATAATTCCGACGTAAGCGTACTGGTTGGCGGCGAGCCGGCTGTACAGCGCGCGGCGCAAGTCGCGCCCCCGGTATTGGCTGACACAGTAGAGCCTCGTAGTGTCAGAACGAAAGCCTTGAGGCAGGCTGGTGTAGCAACTGACAATGTCGATGAAGATATCGTCGCCCCAAGTAGTTCGAAGTGTGGGGAGGAGGCGTTCCAGCAGGCCGCGCGAGCCGCTTTCAACCAACAGGATGGCGTTGACCGGCGGATCGCCGCGCCTCAGAACATATTTCACTCCTTTGACTGTAGCGCGAACCGGGAACAGACTGGCCGCACGAACTAAGGCTAATCTGGAAATAGCGTGCTCGAAAACCTGCTTACCGAACGGATCAATCCGGCATCGGTTTCGATTGATGAACTGCCGGTGGAAGAGGCGCTCCGTATTATCAATGCCGAAGACCGCAAAGTGGCGGAAGCGGTAGAGCGAGAGATCCCCGCGATTGCCCAGGCACTAGAGGCGATTGTAAAAGCGTTAGAGAGGGGCGGGCGGCTTTACTATATCGGCGCTGGAACCAGCGGCCGCCTGGGCGTGCTAGATGCGGCCGAGTGTGCTCCGACATTCGGCGTGCCTGCCGACCTGGTACAGGCGATCATTGCCGGGGGGGAATCGGCATTGGCGCGCGCGAGCGAAGCAAATGAAGATGACCCCGCCTCAGGCGCGGCCGACCTGATGGCGCGCGACTTTACGGCCGCGGATGTATTGGTAGGAATCGCCGCGAGCGGGCGTACACCGTACGTGCTGGGCGCGATCGCCGCGGCGCGCCGCATGGGGGCGGTGACGGTAGGCATCAGCTGCACGCCGGACTCGGAACTGGCGGGCGTGGTGGATATCGCGATCAGCCCTTTAACGGGGCCGGAAGTGGTGGCTGGATCGACCCGCATGAAAGCCGGGACCGCGCAGAAGATGGTGCTGAATATGCTGACCACGGGCGTGTTTATCCGCTTGGGATACGTTTACGGCAACCTCATGGTGAACGTGCAGCCGAAGAACACAAAGCTGAGCGATCGCGCACGGCGCATCGTAGCGCAGGCCGCGAGCATCACTGAGGAGCAGGCTCAGGCTCTGTTAGAAAGGGCAGGAAACAGTGTGCGGGTGGCGATTATGATGGGCAAAACGGGTGCGGGGGCAGAGGAGGCGGAACGAAAGCTGGCGGCGGCCGGCGGCAGTGTCGCGAGAGCATTGCATGGATAAATTTGTGATTGCGGGCGGCACACCGCTAGCCGGCGAGGTCTCCACCAGCGGTTCCAAGAATGCGGCGCTCCCGGCACTGGCGGCGGCACTGTTGACGGAAGAGCCTGTAATTCTGCACCGGATCCCGCGCGTGCGCGACATCCGCACAATGCAACGCCTCTTGGTCGATATCGGTTCAAGAAGCGACGTGGAAGGCGAAACGGTGCGGCTCGAGACACCGCAAATCGTGTGTCCCGAGGCGCCTTATGAGCTGGTAAAAACGATGCGCGCTTCCAGCCTGGTGCTGGGGCCGCTAGTGGCGCGAACGGGCCGCGCACGAGTGTCGCTCCCGGGTGGGTGCGCGATCGGCGCGAGGCCGATCAACCTGCACATCTTTGGACTCGAGCAACTGGGCGCGCGTATAGAGCAGGCGCACGGTTATATCCAGGCCGAAGCCCCCGAAGGTTTGCATGGGGCCACGGTTCACTTCGACCGCATTACGGTGACGGGAACCGAAGACCTGATGATGGCGGCCACTTTGGCGAAAGGTGAAACGGTGTTGCGCAACGCTGCCCGCGAGCCCGAGGTCGTAGACCTGGCCAATCTGCTGATCGCCATGGGAGCGAAGATCGAAGGCGCGGGCACCTCCACCATACGCATCGAGGGTGTGACCCGACTGGGCGGCGCGGAACACACGATCATTCCGGACCGTATCGAAGCGGGGACATTTCTAGTCGCGGGCGCGATTACCGGCGGCGACCTGGCCATAACCGATTGCGAGCCGGAACACGTCGGCGCACTCGTCTCAAAGCTACAGCAGGCCGGGGTCGAGGTGACGCAGCCGGATGGCACCACGCTCCGTGTGCGCGGCCGTGGCAAACTCCGCTCCGTAGACATGACGACCGAAGAGTATCCGGGATTCGCTACAGACCTGCAGGCGCAATACATGGCGCTGATGACTCAGGCGGAAGGCATCGCCATTGTTGTGGAGACGATCTTCGAAAACCGGTTTATGCACGCTCAGGAGTTAGCGCGCATGGGCGCCAATATCCGCATTGACGGCAAGCAGGCGATTGTGGCTGGGCGGCGCGAACTTACAGGCGCCGGTGTGATTGCATCGGACCTTCGGGCCAGCGCCTCTTTGGTATTGGCAGCCCTGGTGGCGCGGGGCGAAACCGTCATTGATCGCGTGTATCACATCGACCGCGGCTATGAGAAGATCGAAGCAAAGCTGGCGCAAGTGGGCGCCAAAATCCGGCGTGTGGAGTAGCAGCCAATGCAGCACAACCCAGGCTTTTTGAAACTTGTGACTGACGCCAAGGCGCGCGTTCCCGAAATCGACATGCAGCGCTATAAGGAGATGATTGCGGCGGGCGAGCCTCACTTACTCATCGATACTCGGGAAGAGAGCGAGTGGGCCGCGGGTCGTGTGAAAGGCGCGCTGCACCTCAGCAAAGGCGTGATCGAGCGCGATATCGAGACCAAGGTCCCGGACAAGGAGACCACGCTGGTACTCTACTGCGGAGGCGGATTTCGCTCAGCCCTGGTAGCCGACAACCTGCGGCAAATGGGCTATCACAGGGCCATTTCTCTCGACGGCGGCTGGCGCGCTCTGAAAGAGTCAGGCATTGAACTGGACAAGTAGCCGCGAGGCGGCCGCGATGGGCGGCTTGCTATATTCGGACTAGTGCCGGAAAGCTGGAAGCGTCGGGCGCGCGCGGCTTTTCTCGAAGGCGGCGGCCTTCGGCTGGCGCGTTGGGCAACTCGGAGCAGCCTGCGAATTTTGATGTATCACCGCTTTCCGAATACCCAAGGCTTGGAGCTACAGTGCCGCCACCTGCGTGACCATTATCAGCCGGTATCGATGAACGATGCGGCCGAAATGCTCAGCGGCAACCGGCCGCTCACGCCCTACGCCGTGGCGGTAACCGTGGATGACGGCTACCGCGATTTCTATACCTCCGCATATCCGATTTTTTCCGCATACCGCATTCCCGTTACCGTTTATCTGGTCACCGATTTCCTGGACGGAAACGCGTGGCTGTGGGTGGATCAAGTGCGTTATCTGTTCCATCACACGAAACAGCCCCAATGCAAAATGGCGTTGCCGGGCCGCGCATTTCAGCTCTCCTGCATGACGGAAGAGGAGCGTCGAGCCGCGGGCCGCGATGCTTGTGAGGCCTTGAAGCAGTTGAGCAACGAGGACCGGCTGTCCGCGCTTCGTCTGCTTCCGGAGCTGCTCGAAGTGGAGCTACCCGCAACGCCACCGCGCGGCAGCGAGCCTTTGGTGTGGGATGAAGTGCGGGCGCTCGCGCAAGCGGGCGTAGAGTTCGGCTCACATACGCGCCGCCATCCCATATTGTCAAAGGTGGGATCGGCGACGGAATTAGACGACGAGATCATAGGTTCGAAGCGGCGCATGGAAGGAGTGCTGGAGACAAAGGTCCGGCACTTTTGTTATCCCAACGGCGCGAGAGACGATATCAGCCCGGAGGCCGTCGAGACTGTGCGCCGCGCGGGATTCGAGACTGCGGTGGTAACGGAGCCCGGCTTAAATAGGCCGGGAGAAGACTTGCTGAGGCTTCGGCGTATCGGCGTAGACCCTCGCTATCAACAGCAATACTTCGAGCAGTGCGCCGCCGCGTTTGGTGTGTAGTTGAGGTCCGCGGCTCAGTACGCCAGGAGTCGGAATGATACTGAGCCGCGTGTGGGAGAGAGCTGCGGGTCTAGATGAGTCCGAGTTGCCGCAGCAACTTCAGCTCAGTCACAACTCCTTGGATACCCGAGTTTCCGTAAATCATCAGCAGGCGCTCTGCGCCCAAGTTAGAGAGTGCCACGTTGCGGTACTTCGTATTGTAAGTGGTGGTGTTCGAGGGGTCGTAGCCGAATTGCGAGGCTACATCGGCCAATAGCACCTGGGCATCGGAAACCGCTGGGCCGGAAAGATTGAAGTCAGAGTCGGAAAGATTATGGAGAGCATATTCGACAAGCAGATTCGTCTGGCCGTTCGCATTTAGATTCACACCGGCACCTAATTGACGGAGTGGCGGCAGACGAAGGTTGTTCTGGCTGTCCACAATCAGGTAACCGGCGGC
>JAFAWA010000248.1 GCA_019242155.1 Terriglobia bacterium
AGATTTTCGCAGATGGATAACTGCGTTAGCCGGTCTGGCGTTGTTTGCCGGGTTAGCTAGCGCACAGGTGGGAGGAGGGGGCGGCACGCAATTAACCTGCAGCGTCAACACGTCCAACACTCCCACACTACGTTCCGAGGGTATTACAGAACTGGTCGGCGACATCGTTATTACGTGTACCGGCGGCCAGATCATCCCGAATATCGGAAATGGCGGCGCTACTTCGAACCCGGCGGCGCAGGCAGTAAACATCACAGTGAGCTTAACGAGTCAGGTCACGAGCCGGCTGCTGGGCAGCGGCAATGTCTCGGAAGCCCTGCTGATGATCGACGAGCCGAACTCCGGTTTGGCAGCGCCGATTCCCGGTTTTGGGCCTGCCGAGCCGTTTACGGTTTGCTCCGCCCCCACCACGGGTGGTTGCGCCGGGCCCTCCTCGGGCAGTGGCAATGCCTACGTACTCACGCAGACGGTTGGTACCACGGCTTACCAAACGGCCGTAAGTTCCTCGACTGCGACGGCGGGCACGGCGAGTCCCGTACCTAACGTCTATCAGGGCGTGGTTGCAGGCAACCAAGTCACGTTTTTTGGCGTTCCGGTAGTTCCTCCGGGAACCAGCGGCTCGCGCGTTTTCCGCATCACTAACGTTCGCGTCAACGCTAACGGACTCGGTGGCGGCGGCTCCGTACCCGTCCAGGCCTCCCTGCAGACCTCCAACCCAGCCGCTTTGCCGATCAGCAATGCGACACCGATCGTTGGTTTCGTGCAGCAGAGTCTAACCACCTCCTCAACCGCCGGAGCGTTCACGCAGTGCGTAGGCACGTCCCTCTCGCCGGGCCTACTGGCACAAGCTTCGGTCGTGTCGTTCTCGGAGGCGGGCACGTTTGCATCAGCATTCAAGACGCGCGTCGATCCAACCGTCTCGGGTCAGTCCGGTTCATCGTCACCAGGCCAAGGCTCGAGTCTTGTCCAGAACGTCCCGGGTCACATTTACAACGCGGAGTCCGGATTCACGCTCACAGTAAACGGAGCAACGGCCGGGTTGGCTGACTTCGGTACACGCTTCCAGGCGGTACTCAACAATATTCCGACTGGCGCAGGCGTACACGTTTATATCAGCTCCACGAACCTTCTGCCGACCGCGACCCCGAGTGGTACGATCTACGTCACGCCGGCGACCTCCTCCAACGTGGCTTACGCCACTGCCGTAACCAGCTCAACCGCTGCCGAGGGTTCCGCCCCAACAGCATCCAGCGCAAGTGCCGGGTTCAACGGCTCTGTTCCGGTAGTCGAAATCACTCCGACCACCGGCAATTCGGCAACCGCGGTTTGGGAAGTAATCAACACCCAACCGAGCGTGATCGATACCTACTACTTCGGTATCTACTACACATACAGCGCCAGCCCGGGCACCAACGTCCCGCCCGCCGGCACCGCAACCGTGAATCTGTCCTACTCGCCGACCAGCACCACCACGACCGCGAGCAGCGGACCGATTCCGCGCTTCATCGACACCTCCAAAGCCGGGAACGCCTTCTCGGTTTCGATCTGCCGCACCGTCCTGCTGTTCCCGTTCGTGACCAACCAAGCCGGATTTGACACCGGTCTGGCCATCTCGAACACTTCCACGGATCCGTTCGGCACATCGCCGCAACAAGGTACCTGCCAGATGAGTTGGTACGGTTCTGCCGCCCCAACGACACCGCCTACACCGTCGATTGCAACCGCTACAACCTATGCCAACCTGGCATCCTCGTTAGCGCCTGGATTCCAGGGGTATATGATTGCGGTCTGCAACTTCCAGTACGCGCATGGCTTCGCCTTCATCAGCGATGTCGGCGCGCGCAATCTGGCGATGGGCTACCTCGCGCTGATCATACCGGATCCTGCCGTGACCATTAAACGTCAGGCGAATCCGTTCCCGTTATCTGGTCCAGTAACGGGTGAACAGCTCGGCTACTAGGTAAACCTGTAACTTGCAGTATCACGAGGGGAGCTTCGGCTCCCCTCTTTTTTTGTTTCAGTGCTACACTGTAGTTCTTCCCGCGTCCGTTTAAATCCCCATCTTTAATGGAGTTTTGGAGGCCTTTTTTGACCCACGTCGACCGTCTATCATTCGCCCCCGTATTCGCGGCCCTGATATTAGCAGCTTCCGCATTCGCACAAACACCAGCCAATATTTCGATTGTTCAGGGGAACGGACAGCTCATCTGCGATGGCTGCTCCAACGACGCGTTCCCGAATTTTGACGCGATGGTGGTTCAAGTCACCGACGCGAATAATAACCCCGTACCCAACGCCGTGGTCACATGGGCGATCACTTCGGCCAACGGCGGGTCTCTTCTTGGGGGCACCACGACCACAACGGGCACTACCAGCGGCAGTTCCGCGGTTCTGTGCAATGCATACAATACGGCGACCGCCGAAGCGCAGGGGCAAACCTGCAACTCATTTGTCGAAAGCTTAAACGCGCTTACTTCGGGCTTATTAGTCGATACCGTTACGGCTTCGATCAGCAACGGAAACTCGGTCACTTTTTATCTCACGCAGTCGCCCTCGGTACAGGCCACGGGTGGACCGAGCCAGCAATATGTCGTCACAGCGAGCCTGACCTCCGATTCCGTGCAAACCGGCACGCTCATTAACGGCAGCGCCAATAGCGTGTACCCTACGCCTATCAAAGTTCGATTCCAAACCCTGGGCGGAACGCCGGTCGGTAATGTGCAAGTGCAGTTGATCCCGGATCCGGGCAACTTGAAGGGAGGGCCGACGGTATCGTGTCAGACTCCGGCCGGATCCGGAGCCGACCCAGGATCGGTCTTATCGGATCCGAATACCGGCATCGCAACGTGCAATGTAGTTTTCGGTCCTACGCCCGGAAGCGCGCCTGCCGCGTTCTGGGTTCTGACAGGAGGAGTCGCCTCCTTTCAGAATCCGAATAATGTGAACAATTTCGTTCCGTACTTTGTGGCGGGGGCTTGCTCCAGCTTCGCTTGCGTCGGAACGCCTGACGGCTTCAATCTGTTTCAATCCATCCAAGTAACCGCCACGCCGGATTTCGTATCGCAGATCTCGATTGTCAGCGGCAATAATCAAAGCGCGAACCCGGGCCAAGGCTTGCCTCGGCCTCTTGTGGCTACCGTTTTGGACGCTTCCGGAAATCCCGTGGGCGGTCAGACGGTCACATGGAGTGCGTCGCCGAACGTCGTAACTTTCAGCCCGAATAGCAGCGTTTCCGGAACCAACGGCCAAGTTTCTACCACCGCTACCCTCAGCACCAATGCCGTCGGCCCGGTTTCGATCACTGCAAGGACCACCTCCAACAACCAGACGATCACCATCGCGTTCACCGCCACCGCGAATGTACTGCTTACCGGGTTGACGGCTGTTCCTCCAACTACTCAAACAGCCCAAGTGAGCACGCCCTTTCGCCAACCGCTGGTGGTGCAGGTGACTCCCGCGACCCCCGGTTTGACCGTGAACTTTGCGATCACTGCGGGTGCAGCGACCGGAACCACGCTTTCAGCGGCCAGTGCCACCACCCAAGCCAATGGGCAAGCTTCGATTGCCGTGACCGCCGGTCCGAATGCGGGCCCGGTTACGGTCAGCGCCACCCTCGGCAACCTGCCTGCTGTGGTATTCAGCCTTACCGTCACACCTGCGCCGCCCCCCGTGAGCGCGGCGAGTTTCCTGAACGGCGCAGGTTTCTTTCCGACTTCGGGAAGTCAACAGACTGCGCTGTCGCCGTGCTCGATCGGAACCATGGTGGTGGGCAGTTCGCTGACGCAAACAACGCTGCCAACCGTAGCTAACTTATATGCCGCCCCGCTGCAGTTCATCTCGTCTCCGGCCAGTATCACGTTCCCGGCGAGTGGGCAGAGTGCCGCCTCGAACGCCCCCATTCTCAACATCACCAATCCCGCCGCTAACCAGGAACTGGTGACATTCGAGGTCCCTTGTGAAGTTGCTCCCGGCACGTACACGGTCACGCTGCAGCTTGGCGCACTTCCGAGCTTCCAGGTTCAGGGCGTCGTTGTCGGTGCGGCATCACCCGGAATCTTCGAGGTTCCAAGTTCCGACGGGGTTCGCCGCGCCGTGCTGGTTCGTGCCGCCGACGGTTCTTTTGTCAGCTTGGCCAATCCGGCACGCCGCGGCGACATCTTACGGATGTACATCACCGGCGGTGGACCTGTGCAGCCGCCGCTATCCACCACCGTCGGGCCATCGGTTCCTACGCCCGGTGTCGATGCGCTGCCGGTCAACGCCAATCAGGTAATTGTCGGCGTCAACGGCGTTGGTGTCGGCGGAGTCAGCATGCGGGCAGCCCCGGACCTGATCGGAGTCTACGAAGTCACGTTCACGCTGCCTTCCGATAACACCGTCCACAGCGGCGATAACGTTCTCGCAATCGGTATTGCCATTCCCGGCAACCCGACCCAATACCAGCAGCCCGGCGGCAGTAAGTTCCCCATTCAGTAGTACTCTTTCACAAGGGGATCGCGGTATGAGGTAACCTACCGCGATCCCCCCCAACCTCCCTCCAGCTTCTCCATTTATTCGCCACAAAATCCCATATGTGGTATGTCACGTAACCACTATAGATTTTGTTGTGGGTACTTAACTAGCTCTGTTTCAAATAGTTCCTGAAAAAACCTCTTGCATCGAATCAGGTGCCGTGACACTATTGGTTGTGGTTCAATTTGCGTCCTAATCTGGTTCAAAAGTGGGAAGCGAACAACTGCTCATGGTGGAACCGCCGCGGGGTATGTACCCGGCGCGCCTAGACGACAAGGGGCGAGTTAAATTGCCGGCTACTTTCCAGCAGTTTTTCGGAGCTTTACGCGAGAAGAAGTTGTTCGTCACCAGCTTGGACCGCAGGATCGCCCAGATTTACCCGATGGCAGTATGGCGGGAAAACGAGAAGTTCTTTGATAGCTACCGCGACGAACCCCGGATTATGCGCAACGTGGCCTTCAATGCCGCGGATTTAGGCGCCGAGTCGGAAATGGATGGCCAGGGCCGGATCCTGTTTCCGCCGGAGCTGCGGCGCGAACTGGGAATTGAGAACCAGCCGGTACGGCTGTTCGCGTATCGCGGTCGGATCGAAGTGTTGAGCGAGCCGATTTACGAGGAACGCAAGCGGGAAGCGGCGCAGACGGCATCGGAGGACGTTGCCAAGCTCGAAGCGGCGGGTTTGAACTGATGGCCTATGCACGTCTCAGTGATGCCCGCGGAGGTTTTGGAGTATCTGTCCGTGCGTCCCGAAGGGATTTATATGGATGCGACGGCGGGCATGGGCGGGCACACCGCGCTGATCGCAGCCCGCTTGAGCACCGGTCTGGTGATCGCGAACGACCGCGATCCCGAGTCCCTCGAGATGGCGCGGCGCAACACGGCCGCGCAGGCGGATCGCATTCGATTTCATCAGGGCCGTTTCGGCGAGTTGGCGCAAGCTTTGAAGAGCGCCGGAACGGAGAAGGCAGCCGGTCTGGTGGCGGATTTGGGAGTGAGCCGCTACCAGCTCACCGAAGCCAAGCGAGGATTTTCGTTCTTATCAGATGGGCCTTTGGATATGCGCATGGATCAAACCACGGGCATGACAGCGGCCGATCTGGTGAATCACACCGCCGAAAAGGCGCTCGCCGATCTGATCTTTCAGTGGGGCGAAGAAAGGAGGGCGCGGAAGATAGCCAGAGCCATCGTCCGGGCACGGCCCATACGGAGCACACTGCATCTGGCCGGTGTAGTGGAGCGGGCCGTGCCGCGGACGGGAAAATTGCATCCGGCCACGAAGACGTTTATGGCGCTGCGGTTGGCCGTGAACGAAGAACCCGAAGAACTGGACCGTTTACTTGCGATTGGTCCCGGTCTTTTGGTCGAAGGCGGCCGGATGGTGATCATCAGTTTCATGTCGATTGACGACCGCAAGGTGAAAGAGCGGTTCCGGGAACTCGGCAGAGAGGGGCGCGCGCGGATTCTGACGAAGCACCCCATTCAGCCGGCGGACCAGGAAAAGGCGGCGAATCCGGCTTCGCGCAGCGCCAAGCTGCGGGCGCTGGAGATTTTGTAGCGGCAGGGGCGGTGTTGTAAGAGGTAAGGGGAAACCATGGCGACGTTGCCGGCATTTTTGAAGAAAGCGGAGATTTCGGACCGGGCCCAACCAGGCCGGCGGCCGTTACCGGTGAGGCCGGAGCGCGATCCTTTTGAACTGCGCGCCCTGCCGCACGAGGACGTATTCTTCTATTCCAAAAGGATCGACAACTCGCGGCTCGTGCGCGAGGCCGATCCCAAAGCTCGCGGCAAATGCTGGTCAGCGATAGGAGCGGCATGCCTGGGCTTGGCGCTTCTGACCAGCGTCCTCGTGCCCAGCGTAGGCACTACCCTCGCCGGCTACAAGCTCGAATCACTCCGTGCCGAGGAGCGGCGCCTGATTGATGAACGGCGCGTTCTGGACCTGGAGCAAGCCGAGCTTCTCAGCCCGGATCGCCTGGAGAAGCTGGCGAAAGGCCAGAACCTTGTGACGCCCGTGAATGGACAGGTGGTCCATCTCGATCCTAAGAGCGACGGCAAGGTAGCCATGGCGAAGTAAACAGCCCGGGCCTGATCCCTGACTCCCGGCGCCGGGCCCTAACGCTCTATGACCGAACGTCGCCTCACGCTCCTGGCGGGACTTCTCCTCTTGTGGGGCGTTGCCATTTTCGCGAAACTGATCTCACTCCAGGTCATCCACCACTCCGATTACGTGCGAATCGCGCGGTCCCGGCAGGAAATGGATCTGTCGATTCCCGGCCCGCGCGGCACCATCTACGATCGCAACGGTCATCCGCTGGCGATGAGCGCCCCTACCGAATCCGTCTATGTGAACCCCCTCAAGGTCCCCGATCTCGACGTAGCCTCACAGCTCCTCGCCCTAGTGCTGCACCTCGACCGCCAGGAGCTGTACGAGAAGATGAAGTGGGCCCTCGAGAATCACCGCGGATTCCTGTGGGTAAAACGCAAAATCAGCATTGAGGAGAGCCGGAACCTGCACCAGATGCGCCTTGAGTGGGCGCAGATCCAAAATGAAACCCAGAGGCATTACCCCAACGGCTCGCTCGCGGCGCATGTTCTGGGCTCGGTAGACTATTCCGAGCAAGGCAACGCCGGTGTGGAGCAGGCGCTCGATTCGGACCTGCGCGGCGAGCCCGGCCGCTTGCGCATGCTTACCGATGTGAACCGGCGAGGCGTAGAGTCGCAGTTCGAGACCGAGCCGCATGCCGGTAACGCGGTCACGCTTACCATCGACGCTGAGCTCCAGTTTGTAGCCGAGCGCGCGATCGCCGATGCGGTTCGGGCCCACCGTGCCGTCAGCGGAAGCGTAGTGGTGATGGACCCGCGGAGCGGAGAAGTGCTGGCCCTGGCAAGCTACCCTACTTACGATCCCAATCTGCCGCCGCAGCCTGCAGATTGGAAGGCGCGGCTGAACCACGCCATATCCGTGCCGTTTGAGCCGGGATCGGTATTCAAGGTGATGACCATGTCGGCGGCGCTCGAGACTACGAAGCTGCGGCCGGAGAGTCTCATCAATTGTCACGGCGGCGTGCTGGTATTGCCCGGCCGCGTAGTTCACGATTCGCACGCGGGGCTGGGATTGATTCCCATGGCCGCCGTGCTGGCCAAGTCCAGCAATATCGGCGCGATCGAGGTCGGGATGCGCGTGGGTCAGAGTAATCTGTACGAGTATGACCGGCGCTTCGGCTTCGGGCAAAGGACCGGCATCGAACTGCCGTTTGAGTCGCGGGGGAAGCTGCGTAAGCTTTCGCGCTGGGGCAAAACCTCGTGGGCTTCGATTTCGATGGGACAGGAAGTGAGCGTAACCACGCTGCAACTGGCCCAGGCGGCTTCTGTAATAGCCTCGGGCGGTCTGCTGGTGCGGCCCCGGCTGGTGTTGCGTAAGGGCGGCGAGAAAGTTTCCATGCCCGCGCCCGTCCGGATCATCAAGCCGCAAACCGCCATCACCATGCGCCAGATGATGGAAGGCGTGGTGATGACCGGCGGGACCGGGACGGCGGCGCGGCTCGAGGGCTATTCCGTCGGCGGAAAGACCGGCTCGGCGCAGATCTATGACGTTGCCGCGAAACGCTATTCCCACAACGATTACAACGGGTCATTCCTGGGTTTTGCCCCATTAACAAATCCCGCTATCGTGGTAGTAGTGACGCTGAACGGGACGCACGGTACCGCGGGATTCGGGGGACAGGCGGCGGCGCCCGTATTCCGGCGAGTCGCGCAGGAGGCCTTGCGGGTGTTCGATGCGCCCAAGGACCTGCCTGACGAACTGCCGGTGATACACGCTGGAAAGAAGGGAGACTCGAAGGACCTGAGTGCCGCCGGTCTCGATTCGGATCAGCCCAACATTTTAGAGGACGATGAAGACAGCGAGTCCGCGGACACTCCAGAGGTTGCAGACGCAAATTCGGGAGCACCCGGAACTGATGCTGCGAACCAAGGGGCCGGCCCTCTAGTTCCCAATTTTACGGGTAAGACAATGCGAGCCGTATTGGCGGAAGCTGCTTCCAAGGGGTTGACGGTTGTTCCCGACGGGAGCGGTGTGGCGCGGGTGCAGGATCCCCCTGCCGGCGCGCCCGCCCTCCCCGGGGAACGGATCAGGGTGCAATTTGCGCGATGAAACTCGGCGAAATACTCACGGAAGTACGGCTTCAAGAGCCGTTGTCCGGTGGGTTGGCGGATATAGAGACTCGCGGGCTCGAGTACGATTCGCGGAAGGTTGCGCCCGGATTTCTGTTCTTTGCTTTTCCCGGTAGCCGCGCCGATGGGCGCGAGTTCGCTCTGGACGCGGTGGCGCGCGGAGCGGCGGCGGTAGCAAGCGAATCGCCGCGCCCGGACGGTTTTACCGGCCCATGGGTGCAAGTAACGCACGGACGCCAGGCTCTCGCCTTAGCGGCCCGCAACTTCTACTGCCGTCCCGACGAGCGGCTTCTGCTGACAGGCATCACCGGCACCAACGGCAAAACGACCACGTCGTATCTGATCGATTCGGTGCTACGCGCCGCCGGATACACCACCGCGCTGATCGGAACCATTGAATATCATCTCGCCGGCCGTGTTCTGAAGGCTGTGAACACCACGCCGGAGTCTCTCGATCTCATGCGGCTGTTCGTCGATCTGGAGAAACAAGGCGGCACGCACGTCACCATGGAGGTCTCCTCGCATGCTTTGGAGCTGGGGCGCGTCTATGGCTTGCACTTTCACACCGCGGTTTTCACCAACCTGACACGCGATCACTTGGATTTTCACGGCACCATGGAGGCGTACTTTGCCGCCAAGCGCAAACTGTTCGAGGGCGCCGGAGGGCCGCCGCCGCGCGCCGCTGTATTAAACCGCGATGACCAGGCGCTGCGCGGATTGAAACTGCCGCGGGACACGGAAGCCTACTGGTACGGTCTCGGGCCGGACGCGACGCTGCGCGCGCGCCACATCGCATCGAGCTTCGATGGGTTGCGGTTCGACGTGCAGCACGGCAAAACGCGCTTCGGCGTGAGTTCGCCGCTGATCGGCAAAATCAACGTCTATAACATCCTGGCGGCATGCGGCACGGCCATATCCTACGGCATTCCGCCGGAGACCGTCACGCGCGGGATTGCAAGCCTTCAGGCGGTGCCCGGGCGCTTCGAGCGTGTGGATGAAGGGCAGCCCTTCACCGTAGTTGTCGACTACGCGCACACCGATGATGCGCTGCGCAATGTGATAGCAGTTGCTCGCGGGCTGAACCCCAGGCACGTCATCACGCTTTTCGGCTGCGGCGGCGATCGGGATCGCAGCAAGCGGCCTTTGATGGGCCGCGCCGCGGCCGAGGAGAGCGATTTCGTCGTATTGACGAGTGACAATCCACGCTCCGAAGATCCCATCTCGATCATGAACGACGCGCTTGTGGGAATACGCCGGGTCGATGTGCCGCATGTAGTCGAGCCCGACCGCGCCGCGGCGATTGCGCGAGCACTTCAGGAGGCGCGCCCGGGAGACATCGTGATCCTGGCGGGAAAGGGTCATGAGACCTACCAGATTCTGGCAGACCGGACCATTGCCTTCGACGATCGTGAGGTGGCCAGGCAAGTGCTGAGGAGATACGGGTACGGCAAATCGGCGACAGGCGAACCGGAACCAGGGGCCAGATGATTTTGGATTTACAAGAAGTTGCTGGGGCGATGAACGCAGAAGGTGTGGTTGCGCCTGCGAAAGCCACCGGCTGGAGCGTGGACACGCGCACACAGAATCCGGGCGATGTGTTCTTTGCGCTACGCGGACCCAATCACGATGGCCACGCCTTCATTGCCGCCGCGGTTCAAAAAGGCGCGGCCGCGATCGTCGTCGATCACGCGACCGGAGCGCCCGGCGAGCTCGTGGTGAAGGATACGCTCGCAGCATTGCAAAATCTGGCGTCGTGGGCTCGGCTTCGGTGGAACGGCAAAGTGGTCGGCGTGACGGGAAGCGCCGGAAAGACTACAACCAAGGATGCCATCGCCCTGCTCGTGGCTGTGCAGATGCCAGTGGGCAAGACCGTGGGCAACCTGAACAATCACGTGGGAGTGCCGCTTTCGATCCTTCGTCTTCCTGACGAAGCCGAGGCCGGCATACTCGAACTCGGCATGAACCACGCAGGAGAGATTCGCGATCTCGCAGCTATCGCGCGGCCGCAAGTGGGCGTCGTAACTAACGTCGGCTACGCGCACGTGGAGAATTTCGAATCGATCGATGGAGTAGCGGCAGCCAAACGGGAGCTGATTGAAGCGCTGCCGGAGGATGGTGTGGCCGTGCTCAATGCGGACGATCCACGCGTCGCAGGCTTCGCTGAGGGGTTTCGGGGCCGGTGTGTGACGTTCGGATTTTCCGATTCGGCAGACGTGAGGGCGTGCGCCATGGAACACACCGCTGCCGGGACCAGATTCCAGGCGCTCGGGCAGACTTTTGAGACTGATCTAGTGGGCCGGCACGCCGTCCTGAATCTGCTGGCAGCCATCGCGGTCGCCCGCGAGTTTGGAATCGCTCCGGAGAAGCTGGCGGCAGCGGTGCGGTCGTTCGCCGTGGGGAAGATGAGAGGCGAACGGATCGAACATAATGGCATGGTGATCTGGGACGATTGCTACAACTCCAATCCGGAAGCCGCGCGATCGATGCTCGACGTCTTGCACGAGACTCCCGCGGAGCGGCGCATCGCGTTACTGGGAGAGATGCTGGAACTGGGCACGTCTGCCGACCGGCTGCACCGGGAAGTGGGGCATTACGCAGCCTGCGGGGGCATTGATCTCTTAATCGGAGTACGCGGCCACGCGCGAGCGATGATCGAGGCGGCGGCAGGCGCGGGGCTTCCGGAGAGCGCCGCGCTTTTTTTTGAGGATGCGGGCGAGGCGGGAGAATTTCTGCGGCGCACCGCGCGGACGGGAGACGCTATCCTGTTCAAGGGTTCACGCGGGGTCGCGGTAGAACAAGCGCTCGCGAGATTGTTGGGCCGGTCCGGCGACCCGCCTGCCCTGCGAGCACACTAGCTTCCATGCTTTACTTCTTGTTGTACGAGCAGCTCCAGCGCTACGTCAGCCCTTTCCGGGTATTCCGCTATACGACATTTCGCACCGCATTCTCCAGCCTCACGGCGCTGTTTCTCTGCATCGCGCTCGGGCCGTGGCTGATCGGGCGTCTGCGGGAGTTTCAAATCGGGCAGTATATTCGCGACGAAGGCCCCAAGTCACATCAGAAGAAAGCGGGCACGCCCACCATGGGCGGCGTTCTCATCATCATCTCGATCATCATACCGACGCTGCTCTGGGCCGACCTGACTTACGAATACGTATGGATCGCGATCGGTTCTCTTTTGGCCTTCGGATGGATCGGCTTTTTGGATGATTACGCTAAGGTCACGCATCAACGGAACCTCGGGCTTTCCGGTAAACGCAAACTCATCTACCAGTTCACCGTGGCGTTTGCCTTCGCCGCGATTTTGCTCATTATGCGCGCGCACGGCAAGTTTTCAACTGCCGTGAACATGCCCTTCGCCAAGCAGTTCAAGCCTTCTCTCACCATTGAATCCCTGCTCCACAATCCCTGGACGTATGTCATCGGGGTGGCGCCGTTCTGCATTCTGGTGGGTCTGCTCGTGGTGTTCGTGACTAACGCCGTAAACTTAACCGACGGGCTGGATGGCTTGGCCATCGGCCTCATGGTCGTCTCCGCGGGAGCTTTAACGGCCCTGGCGTATGCGGGCGGCCACGCCGAACTGGCGCAGTATCTCGACCTCGCCCGCAATCCGCGCACCTCCGAGCTGACGATCTTCTGCGGTTCGATGACCGGCGCCAGCCTCGGATTTCTCTGGTACAACGCCCACCCCGCGGATATCTTCATGGGTGATGTGGGCTCGCTCGGCTTGGGCGGCGCGCTCGCTGTGGTTGCGGTGCTCATCAAACAGGAGGTGCTGCTGCTCTTCATCGGTGGTGTGTTCATCATCGAGGCGCTTTCGGTGGTCCTGCAGGTGGGCAGCTTCAAACTGCGGGGCAAGCGGATCTTCAAAATGGCGCCGATTCATCATCACTTCGAACAGATCGGCTGGACCGAATCGAAAATCATCGCGCGCTTTTGGATCGCAGGACTGGTATTAGCGCTATTTGCGCTTACCACGCTGAAACTCCGATGACCTGGAAAGGAACGCGCGCCCTGGTAGTCGGGATGAAGAAGTCCGGCATGGCGTCGGTCGAGCTGTTGGTGCGCGAAGGCGCTTCGGTACGCGCGACAGACCTCAAGCCGCTCGAGAGTTTACCTGAAGCGGCGGCGCTGCTGGCGCAGCTCGAAGTTCCGTTTGCTTTGCAAACTCCGGCCGTTTTTGAGAACTGCGATCTGATTGTGCTTTCTCCTGACGTTCCCGCCGACCTGCCGCCGCTCGCGGACGCCCGGCGGCGCGGGGTGAAGGTAATCGGCGAGGTGGAGCTTGCCGCTCCCTACTTGCGCGGCCGCGTTATTGGGATCACCGGCTCCAACGGCAAAACGACCACCACGGCTTTGATCGGGCACATCTTGGGCGCGGCTAACTTCCCAGTTCAGGTGGGCGGGAACATCGGTACGCCCGTGACCGCTATGGTCGATTCCTCGCGCCCGGATGGATGGAATGTGCTCGAGCTTTCGAGTTTTCAGTTGGAGACCATCGAAGGGTTTCGGGCACACATTGGACTCGCTCTGAATGTGACGCAGAATCACCTGGATCGCCACCATACTTTCGAAAATTACGCGGCGGCCAAGGGGCGCCTCTTTGAGACCATGCGGGAAGGCGATTTCGCGGTGCTCAATGCCGCGGATCCCGTATGCCGCAGCTACGCCCAGCGGACGCGCGCGACGGTGGAGTGGTTCGGGAGCAATGAGAAGGCGGGCGGCCTGGCTCTCGCCGCTTCCCTCTGTGGAAGTTCGCTTCTGCTCGACGGGAGGCAACTGCTCGACGCCGCAGAGATTCCGATTCGCGGAAGGCACAACGTGGAAAATGTGCTCGCAGCCGCCATTGCCGCGGCGCGGGCCGGTGTCGGCCCCGCCAATATCGCGGCTGCGGTGCGTACGTTCCGCGCCGTGGAGCATCGTCTGGAGTTTGTTAGGCGGGTGAGCGGCGTGGATTTCTATAACGATTCCAAAGCCACCAGTGTGGACGCCGCCCTCAAAGCGCTGGATGCCTTTCCCGGGAATCTGTGGGTCATTTTAGGCGGTAAAGATAAAGGGCTCGACTATTCTCTGCTGCGCGACCCGCTGGCCGCCAAGGCCCATGCTGCGCTGCTGGTCGGAGCGGCCGCGCCCAAAATCGCCGGTCAACTGGGCGGCGCGGTGCGGCTCATCGATTCCCAGACCATCGACCGCGCCGTTACCCAGGCCTACCACGCAGCGCAGCCCGGGGATACCGTTCTGCTGGCCCCGGCCTGCGCCAGTTTCGACCAGTTCCGTAGTTTCGAGCACCGGGGCGAGGTTTTCAAAGAGCTCGTGAATCGACTGCAACGCAGGAAGTGAAATGGCGCAACGACTCAAAACGGATTGGATTCTCTTTTCGACTGTGCTGGTCATGATCTCGTTCGGCGTTTTGATTCTTTACAGCGCGTCGTCGATCATGGCACAACTGCGGTATGGCTCCAGTTGGCACTTTGTGGCCCGCCAGGCCGCGTGGGCGGGCGTTGCCGTGCTGGTCATGATGACTCTCAAACGAACGCACTACCGCACCTACCAAAATCCCGGAGTCGCATTTACGGCGGTTGGCGTTGCCCTGCTGCTGCTGGTCGCGGTGTATGTGCTCGATGCTGCGCACCATCGTTGGCTTCGTTTGGGACCTTTGGGCCTGCAGCCTTCCGAACTGGCCAAGCCCGCCATGGTGGTGTTCCTCGCATTTTTTGTGACCTGGAGGGCGCGAGCCATCAATCACCCGCGCCATACCCTGGTCCCGGCAGCGCTGGCCATCGGTTTAGTGATACTGGCAGTAGTGGTTGCGGACCTGGGTACGGCCGTCGTCCTGGGCGGCACCGCGGCGGTGGTCTTTTTCGTAGCGGGACTCGAACTGCGGTACTGCGCGATTGCCGGGGCGGTCGCGGCGATTGGAGTCGTTCTATTCATCGTGGCGCAGCCGTACCGGCTTGCGCGCGTGGTTAAATTTTTCGACCCCGATTTCAAGATCGTCGCCAAGTTCGATCCGCGGGGCCGC
>JAFAWA010000272.1 GCA_019242155.1 Terriglobia bacterium
TCGCCACAACCGCGCCTGCAGGATCGGCAACCGTACCGGTGATCGTGCCGCGATCGCTTTGGGCAAACGCTATCGGCAAGAGCAGAAAAAAACAGATCGGCAGGCACACTGAGCGCATCGAATAACCTCTTTTGTGCAGAGAAACCCCTATCCGTGTCGCACGGACTTCCCCAGACCATATAAAAAAACAAGCGATCATGTCAATACCCTTTGCGCATTCGGTGATGTCAAGCCGATTCGTCGAGTCTGAGCGTACCCGCCACGCTTTTCTGAGCCGAGACCGCAGGAAGCGGTCCCCCCAGGATTCGGCGGCCCGCGCAACAAGCGCTGTTCCCGCAAAAATCGCAGCCCGTAGCTATACAATGATTCGGTATTCCACTTCCGAAAGGATTCGCTTATATGAGAATTCCGAAACCGGCACTGTTGGCGGCGGGAGTTGCCGCTCTAGTAACGAGTGCTTCGGCACAGCTTCCGACATCCAAGGTTCTGACCCTCGATGTTTCTCAAGCCATCGCGCAGGAGGCCATGGCCAAATGCCGCGCCGATGGTTATCACGTAACCGTTCTGGTGGTCGACGGGATGAATGCGACCAAAGCGATGTTGCGCGACGACGGCGCGACCGCCTCAACCACCGAAGTGGCGAAGATGAAGGCCACCGCGACCATGCTGTACAACCGGCCGTCCGGTCCGGCCCAGCCCTTGCCTCCCGGTACCGCCGCTCCGCCGGCTACGATTCCCGGCACGATTAACGCTCAAGGTGCCGTACCGATCAAAGTGGGCGATGCCACTATCGGCGCAGTTGCAGTGAGCGGCGCACCCGGCGGCGATAAAGACGCAGCCTGCGCCAACGCCGCACTCACGAAGCTCGCCGACCGGCTGAAGTGAACCGGGGTCGTTCTGTCCACGGGACCGAATCGCCGCCCCGCGCAATAAAAAAAGGCCGCCCTCGCGAGCGGCCATGCGACATAGGAGTGCGATGTTCGCGGGGAATCCTTTTTGAGCCGCGACCGCAGGGAGCGGTCCCCTCAGGAGGAGACTAGACGAATCGGCTTTACTTTCGTCCAGTCTATCACCGTCATGTCGCGCACCCCTTGCGAGCGGCCTTTTTTGACAACAGCGAAACGTAACTGTCAGCGGCGATAAAACCTGCCGCCGCGATAGTAATAGCGCGGCCCGCCGATCACAACACCGAAGCCCGGTCCCCAATAGTACGGGTAATATCCGCCGTAATACGGATACGGCGCGTAAGCGTAAGGATAAGGAGCGTAGCCGTAGCCCGAATACGGATACGGCCCCGGCCCGCCCACAGGCGGCGCGCCCGGCCCGCCAGGCCCTGTGCGCAGACCAGGCTGCTGTTGATATTCATTCGGATTCACCGGCTGAAACGCTTGCGGTGCACGCTCCGTATCCACGGACACCGGCTGCTCCAGGCGGAAACTCAACAGGCTCTCGGGATACAAAACAGCCGGAGCACCGTGACTCAGCAGCACGCCGGCCAGGCCCAGGGCCGCGCCCGCACCCGCGCCGATCGCCGCCCCGCGTCCCCAATCTGCCGCCGCGCCCGCAGCCGCGCCTACCGCGGTCGTCCCGGCGACGATGCCTGCGTCGCGTCCTACCGTCGAGGGCGCGCTGCGTCCCACGAACTGAGTCTGAATGGGCAGTTGCTGGCCGTCGACCGCCGTCAATTCGGTCAGTTGCACTCCTAATTTGGCCACGCCCGCGACCCGCCCGCCTTTATCTACTTGAGACACACGGCCGGACAGCGTTTGCCCGCGGTGCGCGACCACGATGCCGTCCACCACAATGGGCTCCGCAAGCGTGGCCGTGAAGAAGTCACCCACCTGGCTGCGGTCGGACGATAATGGCTGCGCGATGCGCACGACGATGAACTTGCCCGTCGGAATCGTAAGCCTGGTCGGAACGCCGCTATTCGCGGGCGGCTCCGCCGGCGGTTGGCCGGTGGGTATACCGGCGTCATCCGGCTGCGCCACAGGCGTTGAAGGGTCGGCTGTGGGGGCTGGCGCGGGCTCGTCAGCGCGGCGCCATCCCGGATTTTGCGCAAGAACGACCGCGGCTGACAGCAGCACTCCCGCCGCGAGCCTCCCGGTGCTGAAACGGAATGGATTCGAAACTTTCATGGTGGCTCTCTAGATCCTTTTTCCGTATTTGCATGTCCCTTGCCAACTCATAAGTTGCTTCCGTTCAGTCGGTTGGAAGTCGAAATTGCTGGCCCCTATGCACCAGCGCTGGTGGTTTTGGGCCAGCACATCCTCGGACGCGTTATCGACGTCCCCCGAAACGCCGTCCCCCGCTTGGCGGCCGGAACGACGGCGTGGGCCGCGGGCGATAGTTATGCGGCGGAGAAACCCTGGGCTCTTCGTGATTTCTCCCGAACACTCTGCCGTCCGAATCGGCGCCGGGATTGCGCGCGGATGGCGACGCATAGGGCGAATTCCGGTAGGAGCCGCTGCGGCTCGCATATTGCGAACCTTTGAAGCCGCCGCTCTTGCCGAAGTTGCTGCCCGCGTAGCGGTCCTGGGTACTGGTGCCGTTAGTTCCGTATTTGGGCGCATCCGACCCGAAATCACGGCCGTAATAGGTTTGGCCGCGGTCGTGGTAGGTACGGTAGCCTTCCCAGTCGTATCGCGGGACGGGAATATAGCTGTGGTTGAACAGCAGGTCCCGCATGAGCGCATACTGGCCATAAAAGACCCAGAAGCTCTCTCCGCCCCTGTGATCCCAGTAGCCGTATTGATTGGAGCCTTGCGATGGCGATGCGATATACGCAAACCCTGGCGGCTGTACCGCATGTTCCGCCTCATAGTCGTACTTACCGGCGGGTTTGTGCTCGATGTCCATCCCCAGGTCTTTGCGATATTCGTCGTAAGTTGCCTGCGAGACCTGGACCCATTTCTCCTCCGAATTGGTAGCGCCGTTTTTGGCCGACGCGTCGGAGTAGTGTGTCGTAACCGTGCGGACCTTCTGGTCCCAGGTGCGATCAGAGCCGCGCCCCCGCGTCTCCATATCCACCAGAATCTTGTCCCAGGAATTGTAAAGCTGGCCTGTGAGCGACTGAAGTGCCGCGGCCTTTTGCGGGAGCGCCGTGGCATCGGCTCTCAGCGTATCGGAGGATGCCAGAAACGCTCCGGCATCGAAATCGGCCGGAGGATTTGCCGCTTCGCTGCGGGCCTTGGCTGTCGCCTGCCATACGCTATCGCCCTCGCTGATGACCCCCGTCACCGAAGCGAGGCGCGATTCCAGGTCGGACCTCTTCTCGGGCCAATCGGACTCGGCTCGCGCCACGGAGGCTTTCAAACCGCCCAGGTCGAACGCGTGAATGGCCTGATAGTTCTGCTCCATCTGCCGGACTTCCCCAGGCAGATGCTCTGAGCGATTAACCAACTGCGAGGCTTCGCTTTTGATGGCGGCAATCTGAGCCGCCGCATTGCTCCGCAGGTTGCGTTCCTGCGCAACCAGAGACTCGGCCCGCTGGCGGTCCTGAAAATGGCCGTGCTTCTGAAGCTCGGTGAGCTGCTCCAGATCGCCCGAAGCAGACCGCAAAACACCGGACGCCTGCGTGAAGCGCGCCGGCCACTGCCGCGCCGCGGGTATGGAACGAAACAGCACGGCATGGGACTGAAGCTCGCGATTGACATCCGCCTGAGCGGCCGCCAGTTGCTTCTGGGCTGAGGAGAGCGCCGCGCGCTCGGAATCGATTTGCGCGCGAACGCTCCCCGGAAGATGATCGAATGCGTTAAACGCGATGACGATGATCAGGCAGGTGAGGACAACCGCCAGGATTTTTAGTGTGCTTCTGCTCATGATTCGCGCGTTCCTTCAGCGCGCCTCTCAGGCTTGACCGCCGCGGTAGACAGTCACGTCTCCAGCCGCAATCCCGCTGTACAGCATGACCGCGAAAGGCTCGCCTTCGGATTTGCGAATGGTAAGCAGGCGACTGCCGTCCTGCTCCTGAAACTCCCAGTAATAGAAACCCGTGGGCGGGCCGCTATCGCGCGAAGCTCTCACCTCTCGGCTGCGGCGGTAATACCACACCTTGCCGTCGAACTCGAAAGAGTCCGCGGTATTCTGGCGCTCGTCCATCTGCGAAAGATCCTGTTCGTTCAAGCCGAGATCTTCGAGCGCATATTTGCGCGGGTCGTTATGAACCGCGGCCTCGACCTCCTCGTCACCCGCGACTCGCAAAGCCACGCGGCGCTCCCGGTACGGCCCGCTGAGTTCCACCCACGGATGGGAGCCGGCCTCGAAGCGGGTATAGTGGTCGGCGGTGAAATCGAGATCGGTCAGGTTATCACCCGCGCCGGAGATGGAGATGACATCTCCGGCGCGCGCGTCGGTAACTTTCAAATTGGCCAAATCCGGCCCCGAAGGGCGCAATGCGGGCGTTGCGGGTTTTTTGAATAGTTGCATCAGTACGACCACCAAGAGCGCGATCAGCAGAAGGAGAACGATCAGCGTCATAGGGGTGGGGTGGGCCGGAACCCGCCCAGCTTAGGCCTTGGCCCTCTCCCCGGATTGCCGGCTGGACGAGAGCGAGGAACCGCCTTCCGGCAGTTCTTTGGGCAGGTAGGGCGGCGGCGGCGCGTTGGTTTTGAGTTGCCGCTCTTTTTTCAAGGCGTCGAGTTCGGCATCCACGCTATGGCCGCCCAGAGCCGCGAATTGCGATTCGAGGTCGTCGTCCTTGCCGGCGGATGCGAGCTGATCAAAGGCCTTCGCAGTGGCCTCTTCCTTCGCCACGGATTCCTCGAACCGGTTCAACTGCGCGAACGCGTTGTCGGCGTGGCCCACGCCCGCCATCGCTTCCGATACTTTCCGCTGGGCGGCGGCGGCATTCTTCCGCGCCACAAGCGTGGTTGCGGTGCGCTCCCCCTCCTCGATTTTGCGCTTCAGCTCGATCACTTGCTGCTTGAGCTTTTCACTGGTCTGCTGCGCCGACCCGACCGCCTGCTGCATCGAAGCTACCTGCCGGTCGGACTCCGCCTTCTTGGCTAGAGCTTTCTTTGCCAGGTCTTCGTTACCCGCGTCGAGCGCCTGCCCGGCGCGATCCTTCCAGTCCTGCGACTGGCGGACATACTTCTGATACTCGGCGTCTAGGCGGTTGTAATTGCTCATGGCCACGGCGGAGGCGCGCACCACGCGATTCAACTCCTCTTTCATATCCGCCACCGTCTGTTTAACGGTAGTCTCGAAGGTAGCGTCCTCGATCACATCGACGCCGGCATTCGCCTGTCCGCGCGCAACGCGTCCCAAGCGTCCAAAGATATCACTCAGAAACGGCATATTCTCTCCTCTTATTATGACTGCAGGCTGCCCAACAAGCGCCGCGCGCTCAATACATCCACCAATAAGAAATGCACACACGAGAGGATGTCATCCTCATCCTCCGGTCCCAGATTCTCCAGTTTGCAGAAGTTATTCAGGGTAATGGCGGCATTGCCGTTATCCGCCTGATAGATCTGGAAGTAGGAAGTCGAGATGCCGTTGTCGGCGGCGAGCATGCGGCTCATGAGGTCCGGCGTGATCGCCGCGCGGTCGACCACCGTGCACACAAGCGAGAAAAAGACGATATCGCCCTGGAGCACGGCCTGCACGCTCACTCCGCTTTCAACCTGCTTGATCTTCAAAGTATCGGACGCCGGTTCGGAGACCTCATAACCGTTCTCCGCCAGCAATGCATGTATTTGGCCCAACTGGGGGCTGCTAGTGGCTGTCATAGGTTTGGGATTCGCTCCTCGTGAGATACGCATTTAAGCTTGGGTAAGTTCCCATCGCGTTCGGCCCATATCGCATATCGCAATAATCATATTGCAATTTGTGATGGGGTGTCAAGAGGAAATGGACGGGCGTGTCGCGCGGCCGCTTGGAGCTTGCCCGCTCTTCCGGATCACCCCATCTCCCGCCCGTAACTCGCATCGCTGCAACACCGGGCTCAGGCCTCCCGATATAGCAATGCTATTCCTGAAATGGGGAACATACCCCCGCGGAAATTGGCTTTGCTCGTCCAGTTTTTTTTGGCCGGTTCAGAGGAGCATGCGAAGTGGCCCGCCTTTCGCCGCGCGCTGATATGATCTTGGGAATGTCTAGGAGCGCAACCGTGCGAAAGCTTTCGCTAACACTGCTGACACTGGCCTTGGGCGTCGGACTCGGTCTGATGATTTCCAGCCGCCTTGTGCCCGTTCAGGCGGCACGGCCCAAACCCGGGACCGGGTTCGCCGCCGTGCCGGGAAGCCTTGGATCCGAAGATCTCACCGGCCCTTACGACGTGGTCAAAAACTGGCCGCAGGACGTCAGTTCCCTGCCCGGTAATGAGAAGTGGACTTACGGCGCGGGTGAGGGGGTCTTTGCCGAAAGCCCCAACCGGATTTATATGCTGTTTCGCGGCGAGCTGCCCAAAATGGCCCCGCCCAAAGCCGTCCTGCTGCCGCAACTCGGGCCGAGCCTTAGCTTTCCGGTCTCGGGCTTCTGGCGTGACGCCACCGTGGCCTCGCTCCCGGGAACGGGCGGCACCGATAACGACGTGAGCGAATGGCTGACGGGATGGGAAGGCCGCGCGCCCGACCTCGGGATTAAAGGCCCGCCCTACCGCCAACTGGGGGTGGATGCGAAATGGGAAAACTGCGTGGTCGTGGTAGATGCGAGCGGCAAGATTATCGAAACCTGGAAGCAGTGGGACAAGATCTTCCGCCGTCCGCACTCGATCTACATCAGCCCTTACGATCCCGAAAAGAACGTCTGGATCGTTGACGACAACATGCAAGTCATCTACCGGTTCACTCACGACGGCAGCAAGCTGCTCCAAACCATCGGAACACCGGGCGTGGCCGGGGCCGACGGCACACACTTCAACCGGCCTACGTACATCGACTGGCTGCCCGACGGCACCTTCTTCGTGGCTGACGGCTACACCGGAACCCGAGTGGCGAAATTTGATAAGAACGGCAAGTTCCTCATGGATTGGGGTAAGCTCGGCGGCCCGCCGCGCGGCCCGGTCGATACGCGTCCCGGTTACTTCAGCAACGTCCACGGTGTCGCCGTAGACCCAGGCACCCGTCACGTTTTCGTGAATGACCGGAACAACCATCGCATCCAGGTCTTCGACGAAAACGGCAAGTACCTGTACGAATGGAAAATCGACGCCAACCCCTCAAGCCTCCATCTTTTGTATATCGGATCCGGCAAGACCATCTGGACCTATGACCGCACCACCAACAAAATGGTCGAGTGGGATTTACAAGGGCACCTGCTGTACTCCTGGGGCAGCATGGGCGACTTCCCGGGAGGGCTCTGGGGCGTACACGGGATGAGCGTGGATCAGGAAGGAAATCTGTACGTAGCTGAGGTCGATTCCGGCCGCGTCCAGAAGTTCCGTCCCAAGGCAGGGGCCAACCCGGAGTTTCTGGTCGCCAAGCCCGTCTATTCCGCCTGGAAGTGAGAACAGATATGCAGCGTACCGTAGCTGTTGCAGCGTTGTTCGGCTTCCTGGCGGGAACCGCATCCGCGCAAGCGGTCAAGGATGTCCGTTCCGTCCTCGAGGCCTCGCTCCACGCCATGGGAGGAGTCGGTCTTAAGACGCTCCAATATTCCGGTAGCGGCTGGTCCTCGCGAGTTGGCCAGACCTACGGACTTGCCGAAGACTGGCCGCGCTACGAAGTCGCCGACTACACCCGCGTCATCGACTACGACGCCAGGTGGTCGCGGGAGGACTATACCCGCCGTCAGGGCCGCTACCCGCTGCTCGGCAGGCCGCCCGTGGCCGACGAGCACGTGACCTCCCTTCTCAGCGGCAACTACGCCTGGGACATGCAGGGCGAGAGACCCGTTCCGCTCACAGGCCTCTATCTCGATGGTGTGCCTTACGCCGATCTGCGCCAGCTCGAACTCGCGATTACACCCCACGGCTTTCTCAAAGCAGCGCTGGCCGCTAAGGACGCATCAGCCATTACGCTGCCCATCGTGGGTGCGTCCGACGCCGGCCTTTCGCAGAATGGACGCAAAGTAACCATCGTCTCGTTCACCATGGGGAAGTACCGCGTCAACGGAACGATCAATGATCAGAATCTCGTGGAACTGACGGACACCTGGTTTCCCAATCCGGTTTACGGCGACATGGATTACGAGATGCGCTACACCAAGTACAAAAACTTCGACGGTATCCAGTTCCCGGCGTTAGTGCATGTGCACCAGGGTGATCCTAGATTGAACCCTGCGCACAACTATTACGAGTACAACGTCACGAGTGTCAAAGCCAACGTGGCCGTCACTACTGTGCCCGTGCCTGAAGTGGTGCGTGCGGCCGCGGCGTCGCCGGTCAAAGTCGAAAGCCAGAAGCTTGCCCCAGGCGTCTGGCTGCTCGGAGGCGGCACTCATAACAGCGTCCTCGTGGAATTCAAAGACTTCGCAACTGTCGTCGAAGCGCCCCAGAACGAAGCCCGCTCTCTTGCGGTTATCGACGAAGTGAATCGGCTGCTGCCTGACAAGCCGATCAAATATGTGGTCAATACGCACCACCATTTCGACCATGCGGGCGGCCTTCGTACCTACTTATCGCAGGGCACGACGGTGATCACACACGAATCCAACAAGCAGTACTATCTCGACATCATGTTTTACCCGGCGGCCCGCGAACTGCAGCCGGACCGCATGGCCCGCTTCAACCCCATGTATATGATCAGCCGCCGCCCCGCCCCGATCGAGACGGTTGCCGGTTTCGCCGCCGGGCCCGGTGGCGGCGCGGCCAAATACGTCATCACCGACGGCGACCACCTGCTCGAGATCATCCACGTGCAGGACATGGCGTACGAACTCGAAGACCCGTCCTATGCGCAAGGCAATCACAGCGCCGACATGCTGCTCGCGTATCTGCCCAAAGAGAAGATCCTGATCAATGCAGACCTCTACTCACCGCCGCAAGGCGCGGACCCTCCCGCCCCAACACCCGGCATGCGCACCCTCTACCAGAACGTGCTGAAGCAAAAGCTCGATGTCGCGCAGCACGCCCCGATCCACGGACGCGCAGGCACCAACGCCGAGTTCCTAAGCATCATCCGCAAGACCAACGCGAAGAGCAATTAGCCGATGTGTTACCTGACTTTGACGTACTTACGGAGATTGTGTGCTCCGACGTCCGCGGCGAAGATCGATCCGCTGCTATCCGCCGCGATCCCGGATGCCGAGGTTCCACGAATCACGTTGTCCAAGTCGGCGGGGTCGGGAATGAAAGCTTTCAGCGAACCGTCGAACGCGCTGCCGATGGTGATGCCGCGCAGTTCGCCCTTCTTCGCGGATGGATCAGGAAACGAAGCGCCTATATAGATCGTGTCATCCTTGCCGACGAACACCGAGCTGGGTTGGCCGAATTGCTTCCATGCTGCGATGAAGTTGCCGTCCTGGTCGAAGACCTGCACGCGGTTGTTTTTGCGGTCGGCGACATACACCCACCCACGCGAACCTCCGACAAAGATGTCGTGCGGTTCATCGAACTCCCCCGGCGCCGATCCCTTGCGCCCCCAAGCCTTGATAAAGTGCCCGTCCTTGGAAAACTTCACAACCCGGGCAGTGCCGTATTTATTTGGGGCATGGCCGTCGGAAACAAAGATGTCCCCGTTCGGGGCAACCGCAACGCTGGTCGGCCGGTCGAACGCATCCGGACCAGTTCCCGCCACACCTTCCTTCCCGAGCTTCATCAAAAGTTTGCCTTCGGGGCTTAGTTTGATCACTTCTTGGCCCATGACTACACCGTCGGCGTTCTTGGCGGACATTCCCAGGACCGTTGCCTCGTCGTTCACATCAGTCGCCCACAGGTTGCCGTCCCTGTCGAGGGTGAAGCCATGCGGATAGGCGAACAGGCCGGCGCCAAAGCTCTTGAGCAGCTTACCGGATGCATTGAACTCCAGAATGGGCGGATTAGCCGGACCGCGGCCAACGCAGGTAGCCGATCCCGCGGGGACCACGTTGAAACATCTGTGAAACACCCAGATGTTCCCTTTGGCATCTACATGTACCCGGATGACCTCTCCCCAGCGGCCTCCATTCATGCTCTTGGGAAGAGTCGGCCAGCCCTCGACCAGCCGGTATGGATTCGGCAGTTCGGTGGGCTTAGGGTATTTGGTCTGCTGCGCAAGCGCGGCTCCGGCGAAGGCGAGTCCACCGATCACCAAGAGAATCCAGAGGCGCGCCTGGCGATGCTGAAACGCAGCCGGTTGAGCCACGCGAGAAGCATATCACGCGGGCGTACCGGCGAGCGGCGACCGATAGGCGCGGCTTTGCGGTTACACCTCAGCGCCCTTTTTCTTTTCCAGATCGTCGGCGAGAATGACGGCTTCGGCAAGATCGCGCATGGGACGTCGCAGCCGCCGGCTCTCATTACGCAGCCGCAGGTACGCCTCCTCCTCGGTCAGACCGTACTTCTGCTGGAGAATGCCCTTCGCGCGCTCGATGAGCTTGCGAGCCTCCAAGGTCCGCTTCATTTCGAGGGTTTCCGACATCAGCCGCGCGTTCTCGATAGCGATTGCGGCCTGTCCGGCAACCACTTTCACAAACCCGATCTCGTCGTCCGAAAACTGCCGGACCTCATTGGTGTAGATGTTGATCGTGCCCATCACCTTCTCGCGGGTGAGCAACGGTACGGAGAGCAAAGAGGCAAGTCCGGTCTTGCGGGCCAACTCGGGATACCGGAACTGTTTTTCATCGACCACGTTGGGAATCATGATCGGCCGGCCTTCACGCACCACGCGCCCGATCAACGAATCCTCAATCTTGAGCGGCATTTTGTGGAGGTAGTCCGGCGAAGAGCAGCGCGCCGCGGAGATCACCAGTTCGCGCCGGTCCTCATCGACCAGCATGATGGAACAGACCGCCGAATCCAGGGTCTCGGCAACCATCTCCGAAATCGTCTGCAAAATCCGATCGAGGTAGCTCTCTTCGGAGATGGTCCGCGCCAGGCCCGCAAGCGCTTCCATACGCCGGCTTGCGCTTTCCGAGCGTTCGGCCAGCTTCGATTTCGCAATGGCCCCGCCCATCTGCTCGCCGATGAAGCTCACGAGCGCGATCTCATCCGGGGTGTGAACATGTTTCGGGATGTGATGAATGTTGAGGACGCCGATCAGTTCGCCATTGCTGATCAGCGGTACGGAAAGAAATGCGTCATAGGTATCTTCCGGCAGCGCTTGAAAACTCTTGAAACGCGCGTCCGCCGCCGCGTTGCTTGAAAGCGCAACTACAGATTTATGCTGCGCCACCCAGCCGGTGATACCTTCGCCCATCCGCAGGCTGATGTTTCCGATCTCGGCGGCGTGCGGCAGTTGCGAAGCTCTCAGTACAATCTCGTTGGTGGCATGATCCACGAGGTATACGAGACAAGCATCGCAGTCGGTCACCTCCACAGCCAGTCCCACCAGTTCATGCAACATCTTCTCTAAGCTGAGATTGGAACTTACAATATTACTGATCTGATGCAGCAGTTCGACTTGGGTCCGAGCCTCTGAAGCCAACACTTTTTCTCTCCTTGCCTTTCGTTCGTAAAACGAAGATTCCTACACCCGCCTCAAGGTGGTGCTACCGATGGGACAGTTTCAATTTAAGTGTAAGAGCGCCGTCTTAGCTCGTCCAATCCAAAATTTCTATGGAGATAATCGCCGCTTTGCTATTCCTATTTTTTCAATCGCCGGAGGTCAAAACGGTTCCGGATTGCCACTGTAGCGCAATAGACAAATGCTCCTCAGTGATCTTCCCCATGCCGACCAGACATTCTCCGATGCGCTGTCCCTTTCGCTTTTGGCGCAGAGCATCTTCGAGGTCGGCCTCGGAAATGAGTTGCAAATCTATGAGTACTTCTCCTAAACGTGGAGGCGCGGTAGAGGCCGCGGCGACACTCGGATAGACGTGCTCCGTCTTGATCCACGCGAGGGCACGCTTGCGGAGTTTGGCCGTCCCGAACTGGCGTATGGCCTGAACCGTAGCGGCCCCGTTGATCAGATTGGCCCACAAGATCCTGATGGGTGCGGCGGCCGCGAACCGCGCCCCGTAAATTCGCGAACTCAACTGAATTCGAAATCCGGCTTGCAGGACCGAAATGCCTATAGAAACCAGGCAGACTTCCTTCAGCCAAAACGGAAGTTGGACCACCGGAAGCAGCGGCGAGCTTTCCCGGTGCCCTATAAGGCTCGCGGCCCAATAAAGAAACACCAGATTCGCCAGGGGAGAGATCAAGTTTCCGGCCAAGCCCTTGCGGTCCCGCCAGAACCAGTAAATCTGCTTGGCAGATCCGCGCCAGCCGTGCCGTTCCCAGCCTTGCAGGGTAATGCCGGCGACCCAACGGCTGCGCTGGCGAATGGCCGCGCGCCGTGTCCGCGGAAAATACTCGCGCGTGGCCAAGGGCCGCTTCTCCGCCATGCGTATGGGGACGAAGATCTGGCGATATCCGGCCTGATGTATGCGGAAGCCATTTTCGTAATCTTCAGTCAGACAGGCCGGGTCGAAAATACGCCCATCGTTTTCCCGATGCAGGCTCTCGAGCGCGGTTCGCTCGAATCCGGTGCCCACGCCATTCGAGGGTAGAAAACCTCCGAGCCGCCGGCGCACGGGGATGTCTTTCAACTGGTATTCCGCGAACTCATCGCAATAGACTCCATGGGTCCATTCGTTCCAGCCGGTCGCGAGCGGCAGTACGGGGATCTGGACCATTTCATAGTCTCTGGAAAACCAGTTGATTAACAGCAGTGACTCGCGGTCGATGACGTCCTCGGCGTCGTGCGTCACGATGATCTCGAAATCGATGCCGGTGCGGCGCTCGTATTCGACCATCGCCCGGTAGGCCCAGTTCAAGCAGTCGCCTTTGGAAGTCGGTCCATCATGCGGGCAGAACGCCAAATGCACCCGGGGATCTTCATGCGCGACTGTTCTGACCGCTTCCACCGTGAGCCGGTCATTCGGATAAACACCTACGAATATATCATAATTGCCGTACCGGACAGCCGCCAGGTTGTTCCGCAGCATCTTCCCGATTACCTGGTGTTCGTGCCAGAGCGGCACGAAAACGGCAATACGCCGCTGTGGGGCGTGGGTCAGCTCCCGGTCGGCCGGCCATGGAAACCGGTCCCGCGAGAAGGTGAACACCAGATCGATGAATAGGTCATCAAGCCCGCTGAGCAAAACCCACAGCGCGATCGGTATGAGACACGCCGCCAACCAGTGATCGAAATGCACAATTCCGCAGTCCCGGAATCATGTTGTATTAATTCGGACAAGAGATTCTCAAAATCTTAAAGAAGGAGAGTTACTTTCGTGTAGGCAACTTGAAATCCGGCGCGCTCGTAATTCCGCTGCGATGCGCTGCCGGGCTGCGCGGTGGCCGTTGCCAGATCGCAATTGGCGGCCGCGGCCTCGGCCAGGCGAATGCGAATCAGGTCGCTCTGCACTCCTTGACGCCGGTGGCGCGCAATGGTGCCGTCGGCAAATAGAGTTGCCAGGCCGCCGCGAATCGTCATGGCTGCTCCGCCCGCGGGCTCGCCGGCTTGACCTACAGCCAGGAAGACCAAAACGCCCGGTACTGCGCAGATGGCGCGGCCGACGTTCAGTTCCTCCGGACTCAACTCGGCGGAGTTGAAAAATCCTTCGCCGACGATTCGCGACCAGAGCTCGGCTTCGCCGGTTTCGATGCGCCGGGACTTCAGAGCCTGGCCGGCCTCAAAGGCGGCCATTTCCCGGACCAAAACATTATTGAATTCGGCAGGCCGGTAACCGCGAGCCGCCAACCGGTCGAGCAGTTCGGGATCGGCTAACGGGCACAGATCGATGTTCACCCTTGCTGCGCGGGCGTGGAAGAACGCTTCCATTCGGTCCAGGTCGGCGTCCGAGACAGTCCCGTTCAAACCGATGCCTACCACTTGTGTGGATGGAGAGTCTCGTCCGGCAAAAACGGCGATTCCGCCATTGATTTCCAAGACGGCGCGGGCATGGGCCGCAATGCAGTCGCGCGCGTTGCCTGCTTCGGCGGCTTCGATGCGCCGGGCCAATGCGAGGTTCGCGTGGAGCATGCCGCTTATTTAAGAACACAACGCATCAGCTGTAAAGCGCGTACTGCAAAGAGGCGGGGTCGCGTCCGCGGCCCCGCTGTGGGAGGCTATGGCTGACCAGCCGAACTTCGCCCGAATTCTGGAGTCCTCAGCAATCGGAGGAGCCATATGCGAGTGGTTTCGGGAGCGGGCACCGGTCCGGTCCAGTGTCGGATCTCAGGCTCGCTGCTTTCCGAGGACTGGGGTGTGTCCTTCGGAACGGCGAGAAAACCGTGAACGGCGCCATCTTTATTGACGCCGAAGCCGACAATTTCTCCCCGAGAGTTGATGCCATGGGCGAACAACAGAGAAACAAATGGCGAATTGGCAGGGATCAGGGTATTGAGATCCGTCATCACGCCCTTGCGCCAGAGGAACGCGCGCGAGTTGAATTCCGCGTCAAACGAGGCGCCGACCACATTGCCTTCATCATTGATGGCGAGTCCGGCACTGGCGAAATCCCGTTCCAGCGTGCCAAGGTCCTGGATACCGGCTCTCCGGGTCCAGCGGAATGCATGAAACGTGGTGTTGCCAGCGAGATCAGAAGAGCCGACAACCTCGCCCTGGTTGTTGACCTCCAAAGCGATGTTTCCCGGTCCAAACGCGCCGGTTCCTCCCAAATTGCCTAGATCGATCGGTTTCCCCCCGTCCCACAACAAGGCGTGACGAGACAAGATGTAGACCCCGGTGTCAGGATTTAGCGGCGAGCAAATCCCCGACGCGCCGGCGACCTGGCCACTGTCGTTTATGCCGAAGGCCCATCCGTCCGGGTCGCCGGGATATGTGGGAAGTTCGATTACCTGCCAGTCTCTCCAGAGGACCGGCCTCTCCTGGTATCGTTGAGGCCCACCGGCCGGGCACGTCCCGTCCAGATTAGTGTTCTCGGTATTCCCAGCCACCTCACCCCGGTTGTTGATCTCTCCCGCCTCGCCGTTGTTTCCCCCGAGTGTCGGCAGAGGATGCATGATGCCGCGGTACCAGAGAAACGGCAGGCAACTCCGAAACGTGCCGAATCCACAGAAATCTTCTCCGTGGGGATCGGACGCGGAGGTTTCGGATAAGCCCGAAGCCAGGCCCGCTGCGTTGACGCCAAAGGCCGCGCTGTTAAGACCTCCGAGCCCAGGTGTGGCCAGATCAATGATCGATGCGCGATACCACAGGACGGCGTGCTGCGAGCCGTCGGGCAGACCGGACACGCCGTTCACGATCCCATTGGGACTTTCGCCGTCCGCCATACTGAATGGCGCGTTCTTCAAGGCTCCGAGGTCGATGACCGCATATGATGCCGACTGTGCCTGAGCGGAAGTGGCGAGTAGGCTGCCCATGGCTATCCAACTCAAAATCAATTTCATGCTTATACCTCCACTCGGATAGGCGCAGAAGGGTTCAGGAAGCGCTCACACCGATGGAGAAAAGCTGATGGCTCGGCCGGCAATGTAGACTATTGGAAATGCAGACGGTGGCTGGAGAGCCGGTTTTAAACGAGATCAGCCAACTGCTTCGGTGTTGGAGCGAGGGGGACGGGCGCGCGTTAGACGGGTTGCTCCCCATCGTGTATGCGGAACTCCGCCGGTTGGCGCACCGCTATATGAAACGCGAGCGCCCCGGGCACAGTTTTCAAACCACGGCCCTGGTCAACGAAGCCTACATCCGCTTGGTGGACTACAACCGTATGCACTGGCAGGACCGTGCCCACTTTTTTGCGGTTTCGGCTCAGGTGATGCGGCGCATTCTCGTGGAACGTGCGCGCCGCCGGAATCTGAAACGGGGCGCGGGCGTGCAACGTGTGTCCTTGGACGAGGCCGCGATGATCGACGGCGACCGCTCGGCTGGACTGGTCGCGCTCAACGATGCAATGAACGCGTTGGCGCGAGTCGACCCTCGAAAGGTGCAAGTTGTCGAGATGCGTTTTTTCGGCGGCATGAGCATTGATGAGATTGCCGAGGTGCTCAAAATCTCGGCCGCAACCGTGAGACGCGATTGGACCTCCGCCAAGGTCTGGCTCTACGGCGCGATCACAGGCAAGATTAGCGATGGATTCGGATCGGTGGAAACGGCTCGATAGTTTGCTTCAAGCGGCCCTGGGACACCGGCCGGAGGACCGCGAACGCTTCCTACATCAGGTGTCGGTAGATGACGAGTCATTGGCTCGTGATCTCCGCGCACTTCTGATGTTGGAGAAGGAGGCTGGAAGCTTCCTCGAGCGGCCGGCAATAGAGTTGCGTGACCAGACCGTTTTCCCGAGTGCGAGCCGGGACGCGGCCGAAGCTGACGATTTCACTAAAGGGACGACTATCTCGCATTACCGGATTCTCGGGAAACTGGGACTAGGAGGTATGGGGGTGGTCTACAAGGCCGAGGACCTGGAACTCGGCCGTTTTGTAGCGCTGAAGTTCCTTCCCAAGGACTTGGCCCAGGATACCCAAGCACTCGATCGCTTCCGTCGCGAAGCCCGTACAGCATCATCTCTCAACCATCCAAATATCTGCACCATTTACGAAATCGCGCGGACCGGCGACGGCTCATTCATCGCAATGGAATTCCTGGATGGAACGACGCTGAAAGATCGCATCAGCGGACACGGGTTAGAGATGCAGACGTTGACTTCGCTGGCCGTGGAAATCGCCGATGCGTTGGACGCGGTACATTCCGCCGGCATTATTCATCGCGATATCAAGTCCGCAAACATTTTTGTCCTGAGCAGCGGCCGCGCGAAGATTCTGGATTTTGGCTTAGGGAAGCAGATACGGGTGGAGGACCATAGCGCAGCAGATAATGACTCCAGGGATGCGACTGTCACGATAGAAAGGGGACTGACCAATCCGGGTAGCGTCCTCGGGACTGTGCCCTACATGTCGCCGGAGCAAGTGCGGGGACAAAACCTGGATGCCCGCAGCGACCTGTTTTCCTTAGGCGTGGTGCTGTACGAAATGGCAACGGGCACGCTCCCGTTTCGGGGCGCGACCTCGCGCGAGATCTTCAAGGCCATTCTAAATGAGGTCCCCGTTCCGCCAGCGAGGCTGAATCGCGAGGTGCCGTCCGAGTTGGAGCAGACCATCCTTAAGTGCCTCGAAAAAGTTCCTGATCTACGGTACCAGGATGCCTCGCAGATTCACGTGGACCTGCTGTGCCAGACCAGGGCATTGGGCAGCAGACGGCGGAAATGGATTTTCGGCGGTGCTGCCGCGGTTTTGGCATTGTCCGCAGGAGCCTGGTTTTATCTTGGCCGGGCTCCGAAGCTCACGGATCGGGATACGATAGTCCTCGCCGATTTCACGAATACGACGGGCGACCCGGTGTTCGATGAAACTCTTCGACAGGGCCTGGCTATACAGCTCGAACAGTCGCCTTATCTCAGCTTGATTTCGGATGAGCGCATTCAGCAAAGCCTTCGGCTTATGGGACGAGCGGCGGATGCCAGGCTAACCCCGGAAGTGGCGCGGGAGATCTGCGAGCGCGCGGGATCCGCCGCCGAACTGGAGGGCTCCATCCGAACGCTCGGCAGCCAATATGTATTGGGTTTGCGAGCGAAAAGTTGCGGCCGCGGAGAGATCCTCGATGAGGAACAAATCCAGGCGGCCAAGAAGGAGGACGTCCTGCCGGCCCTTAGCCAGGTTGCCCGTCGATTCAGAACCCGAATCGGCGAATCCTTGGCTAGCATCCAGACGCACGGCACGCCTCTCGCTGATGCGACCACACCATCTCTTGATGCGTTGAAGGCCTACAGCACCGCTTTGAATCTGATGGCCTCGGCGGCTGATGGAGCAGGTTTGCCGCTGCTTCTGCGGGCAGTCAAGATCGACCCCCAATTCGCGATGGCGCACGCCTGGATGGGACGCGTTTACGGCTACCTGGGAGAAGCCGGTCTCTCGGCACAAAGCGCCGGAATGGCCTACCGGCTGCGAGGCCGCGCTACTGACGCGGAGCGGTTCTGGATCACAACTTCCTTTCATACGCAAGTGACCGAAAATCTCGCGGAAGCCCAGCGGGACTGTGAGGCGTGGGCGCAAACATATCCCCGTTCGGCTCTCCCCCACGCTTTGTCCGCCGGTGTGATCCTACCTGTCCCGGGCAACTACGAGCGCGCGGTCGAAGAAGCCAGGAAGGCGGTGGAACTCGATCCGGACTCTGCGATCTTCTACTTCGAGCTTGCGCTCAGAAACCAGAATCTTGGCCGACTGGACGACGCGGAGAATGCTCTCGATCTCGCCGCCCGGCGTAAGCTCGACGCCCCTGATTATTTGCTCGAAAGGTACGACATAGCCTTCCTGAAAGGCGAACGGTCGTCGATGGAAAAGCTCATTGCGATGTCGCAGGGACAGGCCGGAGTGGAAGAGTGGGTCGCCCAGCATGAGAGTTCCGCCCTGGCATGGTCGGGCAAGTTGGGGGCGGCTAGGAAAATGGTCCGGCGTGCGTCGGAGTTGGCGGAGCGGGATGGGCACAAGGAAGCCGCGGCCCTTTATAAAGCCGGGGCAGCAGTATGGGAAGCACTATTCGGAAACACGGCCGAGGCGAAACGGAGCGCGACGACGGCACTCGATCTCTCCAATAATCGGGGTGTGGAGTACGGCGCCGCGCTGGCCTTCGCGGTTCTGGGTGAGTCTTCGCGGCCCCCGAAACTGGCGAATGATCTGGAAGAACGATTCCCAGAGGATACATCG
>JAFAWA010000501.1 GCA_019242155.1 Terriglobia bacterium
GCCGAAGCTCTGTTTATTGACTACGAATATTAATAGTAGCGAAAGCGCAAAGCCCAACGCTAATCCGAGTATGGCTGCGAGCAGGCCGAGGAAGGCGGCCTCGATCAGAATCATGGCGCGCACCTGGCGGGTGGATGCGCCCAGATAGCGAAGCAGACCCAGCTCGCGGCGGCGATCGAGGACCAGAGCCAGCAGCGCGTTGGCTGCGCCGAGCATGGCGACGACCACGGCTACCGCTTCGAGCGCCCAAGTTATGGCGAACGTGCGGTCGAAGACGATGATGGCATTACGGCGCAATTCCCGATTGGGCGCGACGCTCACGCCCATGCCTGCGGCGTGTGTTTGGATCGCCTGCTGCACAGTGTTGGAATCAGCGCCGGGCCGAAGATAGACGGCCGCATTGGTGGCCGGTTGACCCGGCAGGTACTTGAGCAGAGTGGAGCGATCGAGCAGCACGAATCCCTGGCTGCTCGAGTATTCGTAATAGATGCCGGCGACGGTAACGGTGACATTGCGCGAGCTGATGGGCAGAGTCAGGCGATCATTCACACGAATGCCGTGTTTATTGGCGAAAGGCTCGCTGACGATGGCACGGTCGCGGCCGGGGAGGGATGCGAGAATGGCGTCGCGGTCTTCGCCGGGCAGAAAATGCAGCCTGCCGTAACGGCGGACGATCTCCACATTAGCGGCGCCTAGTGTGCCGCGGTCGCCGTGGTAGCGGAATTCGAGTGCGTGGAAGGTATCGACCGCGGCTACGCCGGGAACGGATGCGAGGAAGGGGACGAAGCCCGACGGCAGCGGCGGATATTCACCGGCGGCGGCCCGGGCGGTTGGACTGATGTAGAGGTCGGCACGGATCTGGGAGTCGAGCCATAGGGTGACTGTTTCCCGAAAACTACCGACCATGATTCCGACCGCGGCCATCATGGCGATGGCGGTGGCGAGCGCGGCAACGACGACCGAAGTGCGGGCCAGCGAACCGGCGAGAGAGCGGCCGGCCAGCAGGCTTTCCACTCTGCGCCGAATTACGGAGTTGCCGGCACGGTTGGCCAGCAGCACCATGGCAGGCGTGGCCAGCGCCACCGCGCCTACCGCCAAGAGCGCGGCCGCATAACCGGCGATGGGTTTACCATCGACCGGATGAGCTTGGGATGCGGCGGCGGCGAGCGCCGCCAGCACCGCGGACCATGCCAATTGGGTGCGCCAGCGCAGACGTGCTCCGTGCTCCTGCGCGCCCCGGCTCATGGCCTCGGTCGGCGCGACTTGCATGGCTTCGCGGGCAGGACCGAGGGCCGATAATAGCGCGGTGACCATGCCTGCGAGGAGGCCGGTCCAGATCTCGGCGGTTGAAAGCTCGATGGGCGTGGGGCTGCTCGTGGCATAGAGCGCGTTTACGGTAGCGCCGATCATACCGACGGTGCCCGCAGCCAGGAGCCGGCCTAAAGCCACGCCCAGAAGCGCTCCCGCGAATCCGAGCATGAGCGCTTCGCTCAGAAAGAGCAGCAGCACTGCCCCGCGGCTCGCGCCCAAGGCCCGGAGAATGCCGATCTCCGCGCGCCGGCGCACCACACTTACGGAGATGGTGTTGTAGATGAGGAACGCGCCGACGACCAGCGAGATATAGCTGAGTACGCGCAGATTCCAACGAAACGCAGTCAGCATGCGCTGATTCTCCTGGTTGCGCATGCCGGGCGTGGAGATCAGGTAGCCGGACGGCAGAAGTTTTCGAAGGGCGCGCTCGACGGAGGCGGCATCTTCGTTACCTAGGGTGACATCGATGCGGTCGAGTTTGCCCTCGCGATGGAGGGCCTTCTGTGCTGCGGCAATATCGATGACTACGAACTCTACGGGCCCGGAATCGACGGTTCGCTCGACGGAGAATCGGCCGTAGGGTGTGTGCACGGTTTGCGGAACGCGGGGCAGAAGGCCGGGCCCCACCAGATGCAGGCGCTTGGCGAGCGCGTTTGAAACCAGCGCGGTGTTTTCCGGGGCGCCGGCCAGATCGAAGCCGTAAAGATCTATGGATCCGGCTCCCGCCAATGCAACTTGCGCTTCTATTACGGGCGCGAAGTGAACGTCGAGCGGAAGGGCATCGAGCCGCCCGATCCATGATTCGTCAATGCCGCCATTGGCGCGGATTTCGAAGTCGGTTTTGCCCGTGAGCGTGGTCATGGAGGAGCGGAACGAACCGGTGGCGGCATCGCCGGCGAGATCGATGGCGACCACTACTGCGACTCCCAGCGCCACCGCTACGACGGTCAGGAGACTTCGCAGCAGGTCGCGGCGCAGCGGCCGCAAGATCAAAGTTCGCAGCAGCTTCACTATTTCGATGTGCGGACCGCGGTCTGGCTGCTTTGCCCGTCATGGTAGACAAACCGCGTGAACGCACCGCTCGGGTCTTTAACGAAGGTGACCCGGTCACCATTGGTGCGGGAGACAAACTCGGTCTCCGATTCGGCGGCGAGCGGCAGCTTTAGCGGATTGACGCCTTGCTGCAGGAACAAAAGATCGCGTTCGGTGGAGATGGTGACCTGACGCCCCGGCGCAAATTCGTAAACGCCCACGTACCTGGAGAGGACCTCAGGCGCGATGCCCACCGGTTTTGCGCCGAGCATGTGCGGCACGGAACGGTCATTCTCGCAAATGCTTTCCAACAGGTCCGTGTCGGGCACGAGCGTTTTGTCGATGTGGAAGGAGAACGGGTGCGTGAATGTTTTCGGATCGTCGATGGTCATCTCGAGATCCATGTGTCCGAAGTCGCGGCGGTGGAAGCGTTCGGTGATGCGAAGCGCTTCGGTATGCGGATGGCCTTCGATATCGAGCCAGCCGCGATCGTTAAAGCCCGCGGTGGTTACGACCAGAGTGTCGCCTTCCCATTTTCCGACGGAGTAGCCCATCCAGGCGGGATTAGGATCGACCGGAAGAGGACGGCCATCGGTAAAGATGGTGCGATGAACACTGTTGGTGGTGCCCTGATAGAGGACTACGATCAGCCCGGGGGTTTGCACGAAACGCGCTAAATCGACCATTTGGTAATAGGGGAAGGGGTCGGGGAGGCAATTGGCGCGCGGGGCATCTTTACCCATCTCGCGCACGCGCTGCTGGTAGAGCGCTTCGGCCCAGGGCTGGATATCGGAGGGCTTGAGGTCCCGGGCGACGTTGCGGTCGTAGCTGCCGCCGCCGGGGCCTCTCCAGACGCCCGAGAGATCGGGCTTGCCGCCGGGAGCGCGGGGAGCGGGCGCGGAGAGATTGGGCTTGCCGTCGGGAGTGCGTGGAATGCCCGGGGTGGGGTAATCGAGCCACTGCGCAAGGGCGAGGGACGGAACGGACAATAGCAAGGCTGCAGCGGCTGCGTGGAGGAGCCATTTCGCAGAAGTTGTAGAGCGCCGGGCAGCTGGGCAGCAGACCAAAAGACCTGGCGCGACGAGGGCCTGAAGCCGTGATGCGTGATTGGATCTCATCGCGATGCCGACTGTTTGGGCGTGCGGGCGAGGCTGCGGTACGCGGCCTCGACGAACATGTCTGTAGTCCAGGGACCGGTAGTGTCGCCGAACAAAGGGTCGTAGTCCATGGTGGGCCGGGCGGCTTTTATCTGTTCCAGGGTCATGCCTTTCTTGATCATCGCAAGCAGGCGATCCCGGATGATGGTTAACATGTCCCGGTATTCGACTACATCGATTTCGTCGCAGATGCGCCCGTGACCGGGAATGATCATGGTTCCGCCCTCTTCGGAGTATGCGGGAATTGCGAGGTCGATCACATGATTCAAGCCGTCGATGATACCTTGCAGGCTGCCGCCGTGCGCGAGATCGATTGAAGGATAGTGATCGGTATCGAAGAGATCGCCGGTAGCGATGACGTCGGAGCGCCGGAAGAAGACCAGACTGTCGCCATCGGTATGGGCGGCGGGCGCGTGGAACATTTCGGCCGCTTCGCCATTGAAGAAGACTTCATCCTTTTCGCCGGCGAAGGTTTCGGTGGGCCAGGCAACGGAAGGATAGGCGGGCCGGCTGCCTTCGGGCGCGCTCATGCGGTTGAGAGCGGGGTCGCTTGCGACAATCTCGACTGTGTTGACGGCGGAGGCGAACGGCGTATTCACCAGTTCGACATGCCGGGCAGCGCCGTAGGCATTGGATACGGCCTCATTGCCGCCAACGTGATCGGCATCTGCGCCGGTGTTGAGGATCCAGCGGACAGGCTTAGTGGAGAGCTTGCGAATGGCCTCGACCATCTTGGCGGATGCCCCTTGCCCGCCGGTATCGACCAGAAGCACTCCCTGATCGCCGGTTTGCACGAGCACATTACCGCCGTCGCCCACGAGCAGGTAGACGTTCCCTTGCACCTTGGTGACTTCAATTTCCGAAGGCGGCGGAGCAACGGGCACTATGCGCTCACGCGGGACAGGATGCGCGGACGGCTTCATGCTGGAGCGGTATTCGGGGTACATGGTTTCGGGTCCACCGAGCGCGGCGTTCAAGGGAACTCCGTAGCGCTTGGGGAACTCGCTCATAAAAGGATTTTCGCCGGGCAGGTAATTGGGGATGGCGTTTTTGGGACGGTTGGCGATCTCTTCGGCGGAGCGGCAGTGATAGACCCAGGAAGCATCGCTCGCGTGAAGATTCAAAACGAAGTCTTCGGTCTTAATTAAGGGCTCGGTCAGGTAGACAGGATCCTGAAGGATGGTGACATGGGTGAGGTGATCGTCATGACGGATGAAGTGTTCGGTCATGGCGGCGTGGTCGCTCATTACGAGTCCATTGCGCCGGACCCAGCCGGTTTTGATGTGGGTGGTTTTGACGGTGAGGATGTCGCCTTCCCATTTTCCGGTAGAGAATCCCATCCAGGTGTGAGGGGCGTAGGCGGGGGGATGCGGGCGGCCGTCCATCCAGATGGTGCGGAACTGCGACCAGGTACTGATGTAGTTCTTGATGGCGATGACTTGCTGGGTTTCGGGATCCTTTTCCTGCCAGATGCGGAAGTCGAGCGGGCCGCGATAGATGTAGGGCGAGACGTGCACGCGGCATTGCTCTTCGGGCAGAGTGAGACGCGACGCATCCCAGCTCTCGGCGCGCTGGCGGGCGGCGTCATTAATAGGCAGCCCTAGATAGTCGCCCAGTTCGGGACCGGGAATCCGCTCGGGCTGATCTTCGTGATAGCGGGGCGACCATTCGCCGTCGAGCAGGATCTGGGATAAGAGAGGCGCTCGGGGAAGTAATGTTATGAGGGCAAGGGAAGAAAGCAGAAGGGACCGGCCGGTTTTTGGCATGGTTTTTCGCCGCTGACGCGACTGTATCAGTGTATGACACCGGTGGAGTGCCTGGAGAGGCTGGAGGGGCGGGATCGCTTTCCGGCGTTTGGGTTTGCGCGCCGCGGGGCTGGTTACCGAACGAAGCCATTTCGGGCGGGGGCGGGTCGGGAGAAGGGGGTTCGGAGCCGGGGGTGAGGGGGCGTTCGGCGCGGAGGCGTTCGAATTCTTCAAGGGCGCGGCGGTACTGGCGTTCGGCTTGGGCCTGGTAGCGCAGAAACAGCGAGAAGCTGTTGGACTGCTTCGCGATGAGAGTGAAGCCTTCCGAGAGGCAGTAGTTGCGGTTCTGCTGGACGGCGATATCGACGCCGCCGGCCAGTTCGGCGGACATCATGTAGATGGGAGTGCCGTTGAGGTTCATGGCGTCGTTGAGGCAGGAGCTGAAGAGACCGGATTCGAGGCGCGCGGCGCGGAGCATGGACTGTTGCGCGAGAGCCATGCGCTCGATGGCGAACTGTTCCTGGGGGTTGATGGGCTCGTAGACGGAGACGAGATCGGCGACGAGGTTTTCGAGTTC
>JAFAWA010000412.1 GCA_019242155.1 Terriglobia bacterium
GACATCGAATACCTCGCCGCGAATCCGGGCTCTACCTTCGAATCGCTGCACGAGTCCCTCATCAACTATGGACCTAAGCCGAACTCCATGCCGGAGTTCCTTACGGCGTGCCATGAAGAATCGGCCGTCGCCATGTGCCACGGCTACGCCAAGATTGAAGGCAAGCCGATGATGGCCCTAATTCACGGCGATATCGGTTTGCAACATGCCGGCATGGCCATCTATAACGCCTACTGCGATCGCGTGCCGGTCTACATGATGGTCGGGAACCATGCGGACGGCGCGGAGCGCGCCGCGGGCGTACAGTCCATTCACAGCGCCCAGGATTTGGGGGCGCTCGTCCGCGATTACACCAAGTGGGACGATGAGCCGTATTCGCTGCAGCATTTTGCCGATTCCGCGGTGCGTGCGTACAAGATTGCCATGACCCCGCCGATGGGGCCAACGCTGGTCGTTTGTAATAACGAGATCCAGGCACATCCGATCAGCGAAACCAATCTGCGGATCCCGAAGCTCACCATGACCACGCCGCCGGCCGGCGACGAAGCCGCGGTAGCTGCTGCTGCCAAAATGCTGGTCGCCGCGGAGCGCCCGATGATTGTTGCCCAGCGCTCGGCGCGTACGCAAAAGGGAATCGACCTGCTCGTGGAATTAGCGGAGACGATTCAATCTCCGGTCAATAGCCAGGAACGCACGAACTTTCCCACCCGGCACCCTCTGGCAGGCACCGGCGGACCGGGTTACCAACCCGATGTCACGCTCGCCCTTGAGATCTCGGACCTGCAGAGCGAAGCCCGCAACGCCCGCGCGCGCAGCGCGAAGCTCATCAGCGTTTCCTCGGTCTCTTTGACTCACAAGAGCAACATCCAAGACTTCGGCCACTACGAAGATATCGATCTCGACATCGGCGCGGATGCCGAAGCGACTCTGCCGTACCTGATCGAGGCGTGCAAGAAGCTGATCACCGCCGATCGGCGGCGTGTGATGGACGAACGCGGCAAGAAACTGGCCGAAGCGCACCGGCAGGCCTTTAATCAAGGCGTGGAACTGGCCTCGTACGGATGGGATGCGAGTCCCGTCAGCCTGGCGCGGATTGCCGCCGAGCTTTGGCCGCTCATCCAGAATGAAGACTGGTCGTTCGTTTCGCCGCAGGGTTTTGCAGGCAACTGGCCGAACCGCCTGTGGAAGATGGAAAAGACCTATCAGTATATCGGCGGGCAGGGCGCGGGCGGCATGGGTTACGGCGCTCCCGCCTCAGTGGGCGCGGCGCTGGCAAATCGCAAGCACGGACGCCTGTCGATCAATATTCAAACGGACGGCGACTTCAACTACGCTCCGGGTGTTTTCTGGACGGCCGCGCATCACCGCATTCCGCTGCTCACCATCATGCACAACAACCGCGGATATCACCAGGAGGTAATGTTCATCGAGCAGATGTGCAGTGTTCACAACCGCGGCGCCGAGCGCGCGCACATCGGCACCAAGCTGTGGGAGCCCAACATCGACTACACCAAAATCGCGCAAGGCTACGGACTTTACGCCGAAGGCCCGATCAGCGACCCCAAAGACCTCGCACCTGCCCTCAAGCGCGGTGTCGAGCGGGTGAAAAAAGGCGAGCCGGTTTTGCTCGATGTGATTACGCAGCCGCGATAACGAGGTTCCCACATTGAAGATCCGACCGACTCTGGTTTTAGCAGCAGCGGCATACTGCGCGGTAATTACGCCGGCAGGCGCCCAGTGGCTAAATTACCCGACTAAGGGCCTTCCGCGCACCGCGGACGGCAAACCGGACCTGAAGGCTCCCGTACCGCGCAAGCCCGACGGCAAGCCGGATCTGTCCGGAATCTGGCTGGTGCCCGGTTTGAAGTACCTCATCAACATCGCGGCCGATCTCAAGGACGTACCCTTTCAACCATGGGCCAAAGCGGAATACGAACGACGGCTCGACACCAAAGGTAAGGACGATCCCAACAATTTCTGCCTTCCCTCCGGCATCCCCGAAAAAGAGGCGGTTACGTCGCCCTGGAAAATTGTGGAGACCCCGGGATTGACCATGATTCTCTACGAATCCCGCACCATCTACCGTCAGATTTTTACCGATGGCCGGACGCTGCCCAAGGATCCGAACCCTAGCTGGCAAGGCTATTCGATCGGACATTGGGAAGGCGACGATTTCGTAGTGGAAACGGCGGGCAGCAACGGTAAGGCCTGGCTCGATACCAACGGCCACCCCGTGACCGATGCGCTTCGTGTGGTCGAACGCTTTCACAGGAAAGATCTCGGACATATGGATCTGACCATCACGATCGATGATCCTAAAGCGTACACGCGGCCTTGGACTGTGGTCGAAAATCCGGAGCTACAGCCCGATACAGAACTTCTCGAATACATCTGCGAAGAGAACAATCGCGACGCCGGCCATTTCGTGGGCAAATAGCTTTCGCGCCGGTCTACCTGTGAACCTTGTCCGCCAGGTTGTGAATGATCAGCGCGGTACATCCGGTCTCGGTGGTGATGGACAAATGCTCGGTCGAACCGGAGCTGATTTCGTAATCGCCGGTTTCCAATTTATGATCCTCGAAGATCAAATCGCCGTCGATCACATAGACCTGCTCGGTCCCGCCATGACGGTGCGCCGGATACACCGCGCCCGCAGCGGCCCGCAGCAGCGTGGTGATTGCGCCCGTCACTTTATCCACAAACAGACGCCGGACTTCGATTCCGGGATATGGTGTTGCTTCCCAGGCGCCCTCTTCCGCGCGAACAATCATGTGCTCGGGGCGAAGCCTCGCGAGCAGTTGCTGTCTTAAGCGGGGCGCGGGCTGTAGGGTTGGTGCCGCCAAAGCCATGCGGGCCGAGACACCTTGAATCGCTTTCACTTCCTCCCGGCACACCGGGCAGCCTTGCAAGTGTCTCTCGAATTCGGCCGTTTCCGGAGGTTGCAGCAGACCTAGGGCGTAACTCGAAGCAAGGTCGAGAACCTCATCGGAGGCGTTAGGGTGCTGGAGCATGCTTCCATACTCATGATATCGTCAGGTGCATTTCGAGCTTGCGGGGGCGTGCGGTGAACGGCCGGCCGCACAAACAGGTCGGCGGCTTCGGATCAGTTCTCGATCGTTACTTTTACGGGTTGCTCGATATACCTGGCGTCTTTGCCGGAGGTCAGGATCATGAGAGCTAATCGCGACCCGCTTGCTGCCTTTTCCGGAATCTTAAATTTGATGGTGGTCGCGCTCTGTTCGACGACCTCGACGATCGTATCGTTCTTTCCGTCCGTGAGGAAGACCTTGTCGACCTGATCCTTATCCAGATTTTCCCCCGTGATCACGATCACGTCCCCTTTTTTCCCGTTTAGTGGATCCACCGAAGTCATGCGCGGCAGACCCTGCTGAGCATAGGCCGCAACGGCGCCCAGAAGCAACGCGGAAATAAAAGACAGTTTCATCTGAATATGATCCCTTCGCTCTTATGCTATGTCCGCCGCGAATGAAATTCAAGGGTCATCAGGAACAGAGCATGCCGCGCCGCGTGCAGCCCCGATTTTGATTTAGTAAACTAAGAGTTTATTCCAGCGGTTCGGATGCACTTCGTGTGTCCGGCTCCCAAGAAACTAGAGGTTGGCATGCACGCAATAATCGAAACTGGCGGCAAGCAGTACCGGGTGGCTCCGGGCGATGTGGTCCGCGTGGAGAAGATCCCCGGCGATGTCGGTTCCGAGGTCGAAATACCGGTAAAGGCCGCTTTCCAGGATAGCGGCGAACTGGTTTCCGGCGCCACCTTGAAGGCTACGATTGTCGGCAACGGCCGCGGTTCTAAGGTCGTAGTGTTTAAGTTCAAACGCAAAAAGCAATACAAGAAAACCATCGGCCACCGGCAGTCCTTCACTGAATTGCGGGTCGGCGAAATCGCGGGTTAGGTGAAGCATGGCTCATAAAAAAGGTTTAGGCAGTTCCAAAAACGGGCGCGATTCCAATGCGCAGCGTCTCGGCGTCAAAGTCTTTGGCGGTCAATTAGTGCCCGGCGGCTCGATCATCGTGCGGCAGCGCGGTACCAAGATCAAGCCGGGAACGAACGTAGGCTGGGGCAAGGACGATACGCTTTTCGCCAAAGTAACCGGGATCGTGGAATTCAAAGATCGCGGATACATGGGAAAGTTCGTCAGCGTCAAGGAAGTTGTCTAGCCGATATTGAAGCACGGGCCGCGCACCAGCCGTCCCTCACGGTCGCGGCTCGCTAATCTTCGAACGGTCTCCTCCAGATGTTTATCGATGAAGTCCGGATCCTGGTGAAAGCCGGCGATGGCGGCAATGGCTGCCTGGCGTTTCGCCGCGAAAAATACGTGCCGCGCGGCGGACCAAGCGGGGGCGATGGCGGCCGCGGCGGAGACGTAACACTGGTCGCTACGGAGCACCAGAACACTCTCCTGCAATTCCGCTATAACCCCGAGCACAAGGCCGAACGGGGCCGCCATGGCGAGGGCAGTAACAAGACCGGAGCGGACGGGCGGTCGATTGAAGTGGACGTTCCCGTGGGCACCGTTTTATACGACGAGGCCACGGGCGAGATCCTACATGATTTCACCCATCCCGGCGACCGTTTTCTCGTGGCCCGCGGAGGACGCGGAGGGCGCGGCAATGCGCGCTTTGCAACGGCAACGCACCAGGCCCCCACGGAGCATGAACCGGGCCGCGCGGGCGAAGAGAAACGGCTGCGGCTCGAACTGAAGCTACTGGCGGACGTGGGGCTGGTAGGCTTCCCGAACGCGGGCAAGTCCACCTTGATCTCTCGAATTTCAGCCGCCCGTCCCAAGATCGCCGACTATCCGTTCACGACGCTCGAGCCCAATCTCGGAGTGGTCGAGCTTCCCAGTTACCGGAGCTTCGTGGTGGCCGATATCCCGGGGCTGATCGAGGGAGCGCACCTGGGGCACGGCTTGGGGATCCAGTTCCTGCGCCATATCGAGCGCACCCGCCTTCTGGCCCACCTGGTCGATGTCTCCCCGGCAAGCGGGCGCGATCCTGTTCACGACTTCGATACGGTCATGACCGAACTCGGCAGTTTCAGCCAAGAGCTGGTCGAAAAACCGATGATCGTTGTCGCCGCCAAGATGGACGCTGCGCAGGATCCGGAGCGAGTGCAAGCCCTTCGGCAGCATGCGGCGTCGCTCGGCTTGCCCTACTTCGAGATCTCGAGCGCTACGGGACAGGGGATCGAAGCACTGAAATACGCTATGGCGGATCGCGTCTTAGCGTCGCCCGAGGCCTCGGCCGTTCTTTAGCCGTTTCGGTGCTACTCTCCTAGCTGTATGTCCGGCGATAAATCACTGTCCCTCAGACACGCGGTCGCGACCTTGGCGTATCGTGGCGGCAAAGTGTTTCGCAACGCGCCCGCGGAACTGGCGGACTTCCGCGCCGCTCCCGGCACGCGTACACCCGCCGAGATTTTGGCCCACATTGGGGACCTGCTCGAGTGGTCGGTCAACATGGCCGACGGGAAGCATGAATGGCGGCCGGCGGGACTGCTGGCTTGGGACGCAGGTGTCAACCGGTTCTTTACCATGCTCGAAGCGCTTGACCGGCGGCTTGCGGACGATACTCCCCTGGGGTTCCCGGCGGAGAAGCTGTTTCAGGGTCCGCTTGCCGACGCTTTGACACACGTGGGGCAGATCGCGATTCTGCGCCGCATCGAAGGCGCGCCCATACGCGGTGAGAACTATGTGAAGGCCGAAATTACAACCGGCCGCGTGGGCGCCGATCAAGCCGCGCCGCGCTACGAGTTCGATTAGTTCCGGTGCTGCTCGATAATTTTTTCGAGAATGTCGGGGATTTCAAACACCGCGCGATTTTCTAGTGCCTCGGCGGCGGCGCGGAATCGTGCATACGCAGCGGGCTCCAGCAGGGCGTCCACGGCCGCGCGGATCTGGCGGAAGCCGGGCAGCACCAGGCCCACGCCTTGCTCCTTCACCCATTGGGCGTTGTAGCGCTCCTGCGGCAGAGTCCAGGCATTGCGCTCCACAATCACGGGCAAGTGCATGGCCATGGCTTCACTTATGCTGCCGGGTCCCGGCTTGCCTATGAAGTAATCGGCCAGTTGCATATACATCGGGACTTCTTTGGTGAAGCCTTCGACGAACATCGGCGCGGCATGATCGAGTGCCCGTAGCTTCGCCGCGAGGCGTGCATTATGGCCGCAGATGTGCAGCAACTGGCGGTCCGGCAAGCGCCGCGCAATTTCGAGCATTACGGCTGCGCCCTGGCCGCCGAAGAGCACGAGTCCTATGGGCCGGTCGGGATCAAACCCAAGCCGCGCGCGGGCTCGAGCACGCTCGCCCGAACTGAGCGGGGCAATCTCGTAAAACGCCGGATTGAGAATCATACCGGAAACCCGAAAAATCATGCCGCGCTTGTGGCCCAGCGCGGCCGCCTGCTCTACGCCCTTGTCCGACCCGCAGATGAAATACTGCGGCTGACGTTCCATCCAGAAGTGAGGCGGATAGTCGGCAATATCGGTCAGAATCGTAACCAAAGGAACGCCGGGGAGGGCGCGCGCGAGGCTCTCATAAAGCGCGCGGTTGAAGTTGGGAATGAGAGAAACAACCATCTCCGGCCGGTTACTACGCCATAACTCCTCAAGCAGACGTACCTGTTGTGGATGAAACAGGCGGATTACCTGGTGCATCGCCGCCGTCATCTGCGGGGACCCGAGTGTCCAGCCCTTCTTCAGCATCAGGTTATAGAGATCCTGCAGGCGGAAGCCGGTCACCTTGCGAAAGACATCAATGGAATCCAGCATTTCCTGCAAATTAACCAATCGGACCTGAAACGAGCGCTTCTGGTCCTCGATCACGCGCCGCAGCGCGGTGGCCGCCGCCCGGTGACCGCCGCCCGCATCAAAAAACACAAAATCGATCCGTCTCATCCGATGTTTCTACTTCTGAGAATACCCATGCCGCTACCGGAAACATCTTGTTTTGCGAATGTTTTCCAACTTGTCACTTTTCTGTAGCGATTCCGCGGATATAAGTAACTTAAGACGACTGGGGCTTGCGCCGGCTACGGCGCAATCGCGAAACTATGAATAGGGCAGCAATGTTGACATTCATCGCTCACCGGGATCACAAGCTGATGCGGCGTGTCAATCGCTGGCCGGCTCCCCGCTGGATCCGCATTTGGATGATTTGCGCGACTCGTGGCGGAGATGGATGGCTGTGGTACGGAATGGGCCTCATTATTCTGCTTTTCGGCGGCTACGACCGCTTCCTCGCGGTAGCCTCCGGCGCGTTGGCCGCCGCAGTAGGTATTGTAGTCTTCCTGCGGGTAAAGAAAGCTACGGGCCGCAAACGGCCCGGCATCTTTGAGCCGCACTGTTGGGCTAACCTGCTTCCTCCAGACCAGTTTTCGTTCCCCTCGGGACATACGATTACGGCGTTTGCCGTGGCCGTCTCATTGAGCATGTTCTATCCCGGGCTGGCCATCGGCCTGTTGTTTTGCGCAGTGAGTGTTGCTCTTTCGCGCATCCTGCTTGGCATGCACTTCTTGAGTGATGTGCTCGTCGGCGCGGCAATCGGCACTATTCTCGCTTACCTGTCCGTACACCTTATACGCTTTTTATAGAACGGGGGAGTCATTTCCGAGCAATGCCCGGCGTACGATTTTGATGGGCGGCGTCCCCTGTTTCATAAAGGCATCGTGAAACTCGTGAAGAGAGAACTGGGTACCCTTCATTCGCCTGTAATCGTCTCGTAACTTCAGAATTTCTAGCTTGCCGAGCGTATAAACCAGATAGGTGGGGTCGGACGTTCCCCGTTTGGCTTCCTTTTCCGCAATGGGCCGCGGCTGGTAGCCTTCTTTGACAAAAAAGTCGGCCGCCTGTTCCGGAGTCATCTTGCCGGTATGCATCTCTATTCCGGCTATGTACCTCGCGTCCCGTAGGAGCGCATCCTGCAATTGGCCCAGCCGCAACTTGGGATCGTTGTTACCGTACCCCTCGTCTAACATCATCTGCTCGCTGTAATGAGCCCAACCTTCCCCGTTGCTGTTCGCGCTAAGCAGCTTGCGAACCTTCGTCGGCGCACTCTGCAGCCATAAGAACTGGGTATAGTGTCCGGGATAGGCTTCGTGTGTAGCAGTGCTGATGATGGTTCCCCGGCTGAACCCATCCAGGTACTCTTCCACCTGTTTCGGCTTCCAGCGGGGATCGGGTAGAGTGACATTGAAGAACGCTTCCTTGTCCTTTTCGTATGGTCCGGGAGTGTCCATCGACGCTGTGGTCAGCGCGCGCATAAATGGAGGACTCTCTTCCAAAATCGGCAGCACCGGAGAGGGAATCGTCACGATGCCGCGGCTCCCGATAAATTCGCGCAGGCCGCCCAGCACACTGCGAAAAGACTGCAGCAGCTTGTCGCCGGCCGGGTGGTTATGTTCCAGTTCTTCGAGGATCTGCTGCGGTGTGCGGTTGGAATCAAGGCCGGCGGCTACACGGCGAAACTCAGCTTGGTTACGGCGTAGATCCGCAAAACCGATTTCCAAAAGGCGGCTCAGCGGGATATCCACCATCTCGTCGTAGAGCAGCTTTTTCTGATAGGCGTCCGCACCGATACGGAAATCACCCTGGGAACGCGGGAGAACGTCGTTCTTGAGCCAGGAGCCATAGGCATTCAGAGCGGTGATGACTTCCGCATTTGTTTTTTGAAAATCGGCCTTCAGTTGCGTGTCTGTGACTTTCTGAAACGCTTGGGGCACGTCGTTTTGGAAGAAGCTTACCAGGCCCGGCATCTGCTCTAGCGCGATCTCCGTATAGATCCGCGGCGGATTTTTGAGATTCTCGCGCGCGGAAGTGAACACCCTCGGGATCAAGCGCTCCCGCGCGATCACCGAGCGCAGGCGCTGATCGGCGGGCGCATAGTTACGCGCCATGATGACGAAGATCGCATTAGTAGCTGCGGACGAGTATGTATCGGGGTTCTTCTCCCAGGGGCGAATGGTTTCGAGCGACAGGAGCTGGCCTTGGATCTGAGACAACACGAGTTCGCGATCGGCCGCGATCCAGGGTGAGAGACCCCGCGCATCGAAACCGAGGACTTCGGCCCGCCACTTCTTCAACCCCGCGATCTCCGACTCGATCTCGGCCCGCGATTCCGAAGGCAGTAGAGGATCGTACTGATGAAAGCCTGCCGAAGTGCCTTGGACCGGATCATACTTAAAAATCAGTTCATCGAAAAAGCGGTCCGCCAGTTTGCCGAAATCGGCATCGCGGTTTTGCGCCAAGCATGCCGCGGCCAAAGCCAGCGACAGAAAAGTCAGCAGGATCTGATTCATTCGGGAGCCTTCAGCGGAACCTTCATTATAACGGCGAGCTCCTCTGTGGACTCGGCTTCGAAGGCGAAGAGAAGGCCCCAGCGCGGCAAACAGGGGCCCTCCTAACTGCTGCGCTAAAATAACGCATTGTCCAACGATTGCGTGTCAGGGCGCGCGGCGAAGTGGCTGCTCGAATCGGGAATTCAGGAACCGGGCGGCGGTGTAGCCCGGTATTACCGCACCGATGTGCAGCGCAACCAGCCCGTCTCCACCGAAATCACCGGCTACGGAGTGAGCGCGTTTCTCTATTTGCATCAACCCGCGGCAGCGCTCAAAGCCGCGGAATTCCTGCTCAAGGCTTGGGACGGCAGCGCCATGGCTTTTGAACTGGAGAGCGCGCCGGACGATCGGTTCACCTACTTCTTCGATTGCGGCATCATTGTGCGCGGCCTACTCGGTGCCTGGCGCTATACCGGCTCGCCGGAGCTGCTCGATGTAGCTGCCGCAATTGGAAAATCAATGGCCTGTGATTTTGCCGATGGGGGAGACGACTACCACCCGATTCTCACACTGCCGCAGAAACAGCCGGTACCGCGGGATCCGCTGCGGTGGTCACGCACTACCGGGTGTTATCAGGTCAAAGCCGCTTTGGCGTGGCAAGAGCTGTTTGAGGCCACCGGCGAGACTCTGTTCGAACAATGTTACGGGCAGGCGGTAGAGGCCGGCCTGCGTGACTATACGTCCTTTCTGCCCGGGCATTCCGAACGTGCCAAAGTCGTAGACCGGTTACATGCCTTCTTGTATTTTCTCGAGGGCCTGCTGCCGCGTGCGCAAGATCCCGCATGCGCGGATGCGCTTCGCAATGGCATTGCTGCGGTGGAACATCTCTTGAAGGACACAGCAGCCGAATTCGAGCGCTCGGATGTGTACGCACAGTTGCTGCGCATCCGCATATTCGCCGATTGGGCCGGAGCCGTGCCGCTCGACCGCCAGGCAGCCGAGCAAGAGGCTGCCGCGCTCGCTCGTTTCCAGGCGCACCACGACGATCCACGCATCGACGGCGGTTTCTATTTTGGCCGCGCGGCGGGCGTCTGGCTGCCCTTTATCAATCCAGTCTCGACAGCATTCGCGGTGCAAGCGCTCGGCCTGTGGAGCCGGTATTCCGGCGGCGGCTCGCCCCAGTGCTGGCATCTGCTCATCTAAATTGAAGCCCAAGATCAAGGTCGCGTTCGCTTCCGGAACCGAAGAACTGAACGCCCAGCTAGTGTCCTACATGCGCGACCTCTTCCCGGAGCTTCCGTTGTACGTGGTGTCCGAGTTCCCACCTGAAGATTCGGACGTGAAGTGGATACCCTACAATCCCAAGCGCCGACTCGCCGAGAATCTGGCGCGGTGCCGCGCCGCGGTTCAAACCAAGTCCATTCGGCTGGCCGGGGTCATGCTCGTGCCGAATGTGCCGTTCCGCCGGTTGCGGCTGATGGCCCTCATCGTATGTCCGCTGTATTTCCTGGCGGTCAACGAGAACCTGGACGGTTGGATGATCCGGCCGCGCTGCGCGCTTACCATCACGCGCCACTTCCTCTGGCGCGCGCGCAATTTTGTGCGATGGCATTTCGGCCCAGGTGGGACGCTTGCCCGGCGCGACTGGCGGGCCGATTTCTTGGCCGCTGCAGCTCTACTGGCGGGCTTTGTGCGGCCGCGGAGGCGCGAGCACCCGGCCTCCTTCCCAAAAAGGCTGATGGAGCCTGGAATATCCGTCATCATTCCATCGCGGAACGGCAAGGAGTTACTCGAAGCGCAATTGCCGGGGCTGATGGGCGAACTGCCGTCTCCCGCCGAAACCATCGTGGTGGACAACGGCTCCGATGACGGCACTACGGATTGGCTGGCTCGAGTGTGGCCGCAGATAAAAGTGGAGCATTCCGAGGAGCCCCTCTCGTTTGCAGCGGCGGTGAATCGCGGCATCCTGCGGGCACAGTGTACCCGAATTTGCCTTTTGAACAACGACATGGTGGTCGAACCGGGATTCTTCAGCGCTCTCGACCGCGCATTTGAGGCGACCCCCGGCCTGTTTTCGGCCACCGCGCAAATTCGATTTCCCGAGGGTGTGCGGCGCGAGGAGACGGGAAAGGCCGTAATGGCGCAAGCCAAGCCGGCTGACTTGCCTTTGCGCTGCGATGAACCCTTACCCGGCGAGGATTCGACCTATGTGCTCTACGGCAGCGGCGGCTGTTCCCTGTACGACACCGCGAAGTTACGCGCGCTCGGCGGTTTCGATGAAGGCTACGCGCCGGCATACGTCGAGGATCTCGATTTAGGTTATCGCGCCTGGCAGCGCGGCTGGCCTTCGGTTTTTGTAGCAGGCGCACTGGTGGAACATCGCCACCGCGCTACCACTTCCCGCTATTACACGGAGCAGCAGCTGGAGCGGATGGTTGAGCGGAACTATCTGCGGTTTCTCGTAAGCGCAATGGCGGACCGCAAGCTGTTCCGCGAGTGGTGGACGCACGCCGTCCGGAGGCTCTGGCTGCGCAGAGACCACGAAGGCTTACGCGAGGCCGTCGGGATTACTCGTACCGGCAGCAGCCCGGATATGGCCATGTGGCCGGAGCGGCAGATCCTCGCGCTGACCGGCGGCGAAACCGCAGTCTTTCCCGGACGTGCCCCGAGCGGGAAACCGCGCGTCGTGATCGCCAGCCCCTACCTGCCGTTCCCTCTCTCCCACGGCGGTGCCGTTCGCATGTACAACCTGATGCGGCGCGTAGCCGGCGAGTTCGATCAAATCCTGGTCTGCTTCACCGAAACGGGCGAACCGCCCGCCGAGGAGTTGCTGGACATCTGTGTGGAAGTGGTGCTGGTGCGCCGGATCGGCACTCATTCACTGCCCTACACCGGCAGGCCGGATGTAGTTGAGGAGTTTGCCTCGGTTTCGTTCCACGCCGCGCTCGAGCAGACCGTGCGCAAGTGGCGTCCGGGCGTCGCACAGCTGGAGTTCACCCAGATGGCCCAATACGCCGCCGCTTGCGAACCGGCCCGCACCATTCTGGTCGAACACGACGTTACCCTCGACCTCTACCGCCAGTTACTTGCGCTCGAGGAGAATTGGGAACTGCGGCGTCAGGTGGAGCTTTGGCGCAGTTTCGAATTTACGGCCTGGCGCAACGTAAGCTGCGTGGTAACGATGTCGGAAAAAGATCGTGCCATGGTCAAGTCGCCCCGCGTCATTGCCCTTCCGAACGGGGTAGACCTCGTACGCTTCCAGCCCTCCTGGCAGGAGCCCGACCCCGGCCGCCTGCTCTTCATCGGCTCCTTCGCCCACCTGCCGAACGTGCTGGCTGCGGCCTTTTTTCTGGACGAAGTATGGCCCCAACTCGACTATGCGACCCTGCACGTGATTGCCGGGGCGCGTTACCAATACCATCTGGCGCGCTATGCCGACCGTGTTCGTGTAAACCTTTATCAGCCGGGCGTCTTCGTCGAAGACTTCGTGGCGGACGTCCGGCCCGCATACCAGCGCGCGGAGGTAGTCATAGCGCCCCTAACCGCGTCCGCGGGAACGAATATCAAGATTCTCGAAGCCATGGCGATGGGCAAGGCGGTGGTCAGCACTCCCGCCGGTGTGAATGGTCTGGATCTCCTTCCAGGCGACGATTTCCTTCTGGTTCGCACTGCGGCCGAGATGGTGGAAGCGGTCCGGGATCTCTTGAGCGATCCCGCCAAACGGCACCGCATCGAGGCTGCGGCACGGAGGCGCGTGGAACGTACCTATGATTGGGATGCGATCGCGCGCCAACAGACCAATCTGTACAGGGAGATTCTGTAGTCCTAAGGAGGTAGTACGCCACCCGAGCAGAAAAGAGGCCGCTCCTGCAACCATTACGTGAAATTTGGAGTCTATCTGTTTGCGATTAGGAGAGAAATGTGATGCTGCGGGTAATCCTACATCTCGTCACCCGGTTTTTCGAGGTAGACGCGGTGTTCGGCGCACACGGACGCGCTGCCCTCTGAGAACCCAGCCTTTGGCCAACGGTGATTGCCTTATACCGCAAACGCCCGAGTACTGCCCACCGTGTACTCTCTTCCGCTAAACGCTGTAAAATCCGTCGAATTCACAACTTATCCTGCCTCGATATAGCCAATTTGAGGGCTTGAATTCCCGCGCAGTTCGGTTAAAGTAAAGCTGGACGTGCAGAAACTAATCAGATCGCCTCGATTTAGCGGTCACCCTGTCAAACTCGAGTTGGCGCGGGTGTTGTTGGTACACGGTGAGCTTGTCCCTCGGCTGGCATTACGCACGATTTTGCAGGCCGGGGGCTATGCCGTAGACGTTGCGGCAAGCGCCTCGGAAGCATTCCTTAAGATGGACGAAGGGACTTACGATCTAGTACTTATTGACGCGCAGTTCGAGCGGGGGCGATCGGGAGCCGATCTTCTCGCCTATGCGCGCGTGAAGGCATACCACCCGGCAACTGCCGTGATTACCTCGCAGAAGCGCAAAAATCCGTTCCGGACGTCACGGAGCAGCCAGCGGGTTTCTATTTATACGGAGGATGTGTCGCACCTGCTCGAAAGCATTGCCGAGCTGATCGGTGTGCGTGCTTCCCGCCGGTACCGTCCGCTGCGTCAGGCCGTTTAGAAGCCGAGGACGGACGATTCAAGAGTAAAAACCCTCCCCCCGGCAGTAACTTCGCAGCAACTGCGAAGTTACTGAACTCGCCGGAGAGGGGTCTTATCAGCCTACAGCCGAACGATATTCTGAGAGGCAAAGCCCTTCAGAGCGTTCCGCGTATCCACAATGAGCGGCGCACGCTTCACTAGTGCCGGGTAGTCGAACGCGGCGTGGTCGGTTACGATCACAACGCAGTCCGCCCATTCGGCAGCTTCTTCGGGTTGGGCCGTCAGGTCTAATCCGTCCAACTTGAGCGACGGCACGTGAGGGTCGCTGAAGCTGATCGTGGCGCCGCGCTGCTGGAGCAGGAGAAGCAGATCGAGTGCCGGCGATTCGCGCACATCCTCGATATTCCGCTTGTAGGCCACCCCCATGACGTGAACGCGTGACCCCTTAATCGGTTTGCCGACGTCATTGAGGGCGTTCTGAACCTTCGAGAGCACGAAATGCGGCATCTGGCCGTTAATGTAACCCGCAAGTTCAATGAATCGCGCTTCAATGCCGGCCTGCTTGGTTTTCCAGGAAAGATAGAACGGATCGATGGGTATGCAGTGGCCGCCCAACCCCGGTCCGGGATAGAAGGGCATGAATCCGAACGGCTTAGTAGCGGCCGCATCGATCACCTCCCAGACGTTGATGCCCATGCGGTCGCACATCAGGGCGATCTCGTTCGCCAGGCCGATATTGATCATGCGGAAGGTGTTTTCGAGCAGTTTCACCATCTCCGCCACTTGCGTCGAGCTAACCGGCACCACGTGCTCGAGGGCTTGCGAATAAAACAGCCGGCCGATTTCGGTGCAGGCCGCGGTGCAGCCGCCTACCACTTTAGGGATGTTGATCGTTTGAAAGTTCGGGTTGCCGGGATCGACACGCTCCGGCGAAAAACAGAGGAAGAAGTCTTGCCCGACCTTGAGCCCCGATTTCGCGAGCATCGGCAGCACGAGGTCATCCGTCGTACCGGGGTAGGTTGTGGACTCCAGGATCACCAGCAGCCCGGGATGGAAATGCTGAGCAATCTCCTGGCAGGCGGAGACGATGAAGCTCATATCCGGGTCCTTGGTTTTGCGCAGCGGTGTCGGAACACAGATATTGATGGTGTCCAGTTCCCGGATCACCGAAAAGTCAGTCGTTCCTCGCAGTTTTCCAGACTCGACGAGCGGCCGCAGTGTGCTGCTGGGGACGTCTCCTACATAAGAATCGCCGAGGTTCAAACGTTCGGTCTTGCCTTCGCTCACATCAATCCCGGTTACATCGAAACCGGCGCGGGCAAACTCGACTGCTAACGGCAGACCGACGTAGCCAAGTCCGACGACTCCAACACGAGCCGTACGGGAACGGATCTTCTCACTCAGGAGGTCCGCAATAACTGGGGTGGCAATTTGCGCTTCAGACATTCTGTCCTCATTCTCACATGAATCACGCGAAAAATACCCCCTCAGCCGTGATTACTGCCGGTCCTATGAGTAAGGTATCCCCTTGGTAATACACGATAAGGGGTCCGGCAGGCGTAATTACGGTGACGGGAGAGGTCACCTGCCCTCGTAGTACTGCCGCCGCGGCTGCCCCGGTGGCGCCAGTGCCGGAGCTCATGGTTTCCCCCGCCCCGCGTTCATAAAACCGTGCCTCGATCGTCCGCGGATCGACCGCCAGGAAAAACGACACGTTGGTGCGATTCGGAAAATGCGGGTGCGATTCGATCTCCGCCCCCATGGCGCGCCAGTCAAAATCGAAATCCGCGACCGGAACCGCGCATTGGGGATTGCCCACCGAAAGCAGCGTCACATCGCGGGCCTCAGCGGCCAGCGGCAGCGAGAACCGTTCGCTCACGATCTCCGGGCGGCCCATGTTCATCTCGAACTGAAACTCTAGAGCACGGCGTTCGAGCAAACGCAGAGTTTTGACGCCCGCGCCCGTACGTACCCGGACCAATCCAGGCGCATAGCCGTGTTTGATCAGCAGCGCCGCGGCGCAGCGGGTCCCGTTTCCTGAAATCTCGGGCGTGCTTCCGTCCGAGTTGTAAAGTTGGATTTCCCCTTCGGCTTCGGCGTCCTGCGGTGGTTTTACTAAAATCCACCCATCGGCTCCGACCCCGGTATGCCGGTCGCAGATAGCCCGGGCAATTGCCGGAAGGTCCCCTTCCGGGGCATCTCCGAACCAGGTGAGGAGAAAGTCATTCTTGGCGCCGTGAGCTTTGGTAAAGGGAATCTTCATGGCTTCCGATCCGGCGGTAAATTTCCACGACCGGCTCCGTACCGGCCACAATGGATTTTTCAAGGCGATAGCGGATACCGTATCGGCCGGCGCGATTGATTCCGCTTTGCACGTCATCGCCGCCAAAGGCCACTGCCCACTCCTGCCAAAGGAACAGGTCCGGGCGCTTCACGGTCGCGCTCCAAACCAGACCGTTGTCCGCGGTGAAAGTCTCTTTCAAAGGGATACCGGCCAGCCGATAAATGGCGGTCAAATCGCCGAAAGAGGTGATCAGGCCCGATCCCGGAATATAGCGGGGCTTCAGGTACTCGGCGGCCTCACGGGACCATTGCCGCCGCGCCTCCGAATTTACCGAAGCTTCCTTCCACGTAATCCACTGTTCGGGATGGCGGCGCACGGCCCAGTAGCCCGCCACCAGCGCGACTAACAGCACTCCGGTCCCAATCTGCAAGCGCCCCGGTACGATGGCCACCAGGCCGCCCGAAGCCAAGGCCAGGAGCGGCAGAATCGCTGTGCCGTAGCGCGTGTTGTAGTACGAATGCGAGAGAGACGGCACGTAAATCGGAATAGCCGCGGAGTGGATGCTCCAAACGTAGAAAATCCCGGGCAGCGCCAGGAAAAACACCGGCCAGAACGCCCGCTTGAGCAGAAGGCTCACGATTCCGGCGAGGCCTACTACCATCAGGATGGAACCGGCGCACAGCGTGGCGGCCGTCCCGTAATACAGAAAAGCCGCCGGCCAGTTTCCATGGCCCGGGTAGGGCGTCAGCCCTTGGATGCTCAGCGGCGAATTGGGGCCGCGATAAAAATCCAGCACGTCTCCGGTGAGCCACCAGTTGTGGAACAGCCAGTACAGAGGACCGATGGCCGCCAAGGCCGCATAAACCGCAGCGGCCGGCACTCTCCGTTTCTTCCCGGACCAGAGGAAATACGCAGCCACGAACGGAATCACGAACCACCCTTCGTAGCGCGTAAGAGCCGCCAGGGAGCTGGCGATTCCAGCACCGGCCGCGGCCCACCCAGACCCGGAACTCCGGAAGACCACGGTGAAGTACAGCACCGCCACCGCATTGGCTATGAACACCGCTTCCCCCATGGGAACGGACTGCAAATAGAGCAGGTTCGGATTCGCGGCGAACAGGGCTACCGAAACGGCCGCGGGCATCGCCGCGCCGAACACCCGGCGCGCGGTTGCAAACAGCAGCGTCCCGGCGATCGCATAACAGATCCCGGAAGGGATCGAGCCGGCGAGACCCGTGCGCCAGAGCGCATCCACCTGGACCAGCGGGAGCATCAACAGGTGTGGCAGCGGCAGCCAAATTCGTCCGATCTGATCGTAGCCCGGCGTTTGGGAGTCCAGGACGCGCCGGGCCATGTTCAGATGCGCTTCCGCATCCCCGTAGTAGAGAATCGCGCCGCTTCGGTAAAAGAACCAGACCGCGACGCTGCTCCAGGCAGCCAATAAGAGGAAACAGAGTCCCGGCCCCACAAGCGGCAAGCCCTTAGCCGGCCCGGCTCGCCCAAAACGGCTTTCCGATTTCGGCGAGGCCATTTTAGAAGCGGCGCTCGTGGATCTCGCCGCGACCACACTTAGAACCGGTTTTCAAAATTCCGTGCAGGTCTTGAACTCCTGAAACCGAGCCTCGACTTCACCCCGGCCGAGCGTGCGGAAACGGTCCACGCCGAACTTCTCACAGCAGAAACTGCCCATCACCGAACCGTAGATGACGGCCTTGCGCAGTTCCGTCCAATCCATCTTGCCGGTGTCCGGCGTAAACCCCTTACCGGCCAGATATCCCATAAATCCGCCCGCGAAGCAATCGCCCGCGCCGGTAGGGTCGAACACGTCTTCGAGCAGGTACCCGGGAGCCATGAAATGAAACTCTTTCGTAAAGAGCACCGCCCCATACTCGCCGCGCTTGATGACTAAAATTTTCGGGCCCATCTGCAGGATCTTCGCGGCCGCGCGCCGCAGGTTGCCGTCTCCGGAAAGCTGGCGCGCTTCGCTGTCGTTGATCAGCAGGAAATCCCAGTCCTTAATCGTCTCGAGCAGCTCGCCCCGGTAGTCCTTAATCCAGTAGTTCATGGTGTCGCCGCCCGTGAACCGGACCCCGTTCATCTGCTGCCGCACACCGCTCTGCAGCGCCGGCTGGATGTTGCCGAGTAGAAGATACGGCGCCGAACGGTAGCTTTGCGGAAGCTTCGGATTGAAATCGGCGAATACGTTTAAGTCAGTCTGGAGCGTGGTGCGATCGTTCATGTCGGCCGAGTAGACGCCCGCCCAGAAGAAGGTCTTTCCGTCTTTCACCCTTTCGATGCCGTCCACATCGATCTTTCGCGAGGTCAGCAGTTCCATATCCTGTTCGGCGAAATCGCCGCCCACCACAGCCACAATCTTGACCGGGGTGAAGTAGCTCGCCGCCAGCGAGATATAAGTTGCCGCTCCGCCCAGCATGCGGTCCACTTTTCCATGTGGCGTTTCCACGCCGTCATAGGCAACCGAGCCAACTACGACCAGTGACATAAGACACGGATTGTAGCACGGGCTCCGCCGCCGGACTCCACCTCGCCGCAGCAGCCTTAGCTGGGGTTCTTGGCACAAGCTTCCGCCCTGTAAAGGCAGTCTCCCGTTCGGACTTCGCGGCGCTGTTTCCCGGGCTGCTTTCTACTCCACCCAACCCCAGGTACTACCTCTTAAGCGATAGAATTGAACAACTTACCAAATTCTGTGAGAAGATTGAATCTGACCGAAAACTATCGAGCCGGCATGCTTGAGCGCTGGGGAAAGGCCGAATCTTGAACGATAGAACGCCGTTTGACAACATCGAGGGGTCGCACGAATACGTGGCGATGCTGGCCGAAGCGCTGGGCGAGGCGCGGCGGGAAATCGAACAGGAAGTGGCTCTAGCCGAAAAGGAAGGCGCCGACCGCCGCAAGCAGGCTTTACTGCTGGTTTCGTACAGCCTGGCCAAACTGAACCTGCACATTACATCCAGCCGCAGAATTCTTAATGACCTGCGAAGTCTTCGCCGGCTATTGCTGGCCGAACGCCAGTCCAAAGTAGTGCGGACCGAAGACTGATCCCTGGCCAAAACCGTCCGGCCACCCCGATCTAAAGCCTCTGAAACCAGACATGCTCTACCAAGGGAATACGCCTATGTGTAATTCGGCTAACAACCACTTCTTAGAAGTGTACACTCGCTTGGTTGACTACCCGCGGCCGCTCCTGTCCACCCCGCTCGACACCAACATTTTTCGCCAAAATAGCCAAAATGCCCGTTGAATGGCCATTTTGGACGGACTAGGGTCTTGACAGATCCGGTCATGAAGCGTACTATTCAAGAGTCGTTCACATTTCAGTAACAAGTAAACTTTATCGCGGTGGTTAGTGGGGGACCCCGTATGACCTTCCAAAT
>JAFAWA010000525.1 GCA_019242155.1 Terriglobia bacterium
ACCCGGAGGCGGAGAGGTCCACGCCGCCGCGTTCAGCACCAGAGTTTTGGTCGGATCAAAACAGTGGCAGTTGAGGTTCTTGAGAAACAGCGGTACTCCCGGGACGCGATTCAGATACGACGCGGTTTCGAACGTATACGTGTTCAGCAGATTTGCCGAGGCGGGAACCAGTATGGGCGCCCCGCTGGCGTAAGTTGCGAGCGCTCCAGTTTGCCAGCCGCCCAGGACGTGCTTCAGGATCTTGCTGCTGGTCCAACCAGGCGCGGGCACCGTGTAGCTGATGTTGATATTGGTAACGAACGGCCGGTCGTATTGCGAGAGGTACTTGTTTAGACCCCGATTGAAAACATCGTTCTCTTGCCCCTCGATGCCGTTGGTGAGCGACTTTGACCAGGTAAAGTTGAGGCTGGCATCGAGACCATGCGATAGCCGTTTCATCACCCTGGCCTGCAAGGAGTTGTACCAGCTATCTCCTAATGGGGCCCACAGCCCCCCGGGCGCGGTAGTGAACTGCGGGAACGGCCGCAGCGACTGCGCGACTGTGGCCGTGAGTGGGAAATTCGCATACGGCAGCTTGTTCATGAACGGGCCGGCAGCCGGGCTGCCGATCGGGGCGGCCAGGATGGCTCGGGCAGTCGCGGTGGTGATGTCGAGCCCGTCGGCCAGCAGCGACTGCGGGGTGTTGGCGTTGTAATTGACAGCGGGTGAGGCGCCCGTGCTCTGCCACCAGATTCCGCGGTCCCCCACGTAGCTGGCCTCCACCACCAGATCCCGGACGATCTCGCGCTGCACACCGAAGCTATATTGATACATACGCGCCGGACGCCCGCCATTCGGATCGACGTAGTACGTGGGAGGGGCTCCCGGCGTCCCCGGAACGGCCACAACCGGGAAGTGGCTCGGGTCAAGGTTGGGGTACGCAATTTGAGCATAGGTCAGGGGAACGCCGCCGGCCAAGGTCATCGGCGCTTGGGCCCAAGCAGTTGAAAATACCTGATTCACGGAGGTGACCGAGCGCGTGAGCACGTTATTGTCGGCGGTACCGTCGACAATGATGGCTGCTCCTCCGCGCAATACCGTTTTCGAGTTCAATTGATAAGCGAATCCCAGCCGCGGCCCAAAACCATAGGGATAGTTGTGGGCCAATTGGCAATTGCAAGTCGCCCCATAGATGACGCCCCCGAGACGTCCACCATCTTGCATATTGGGCACCGTGGGGGAGAAGTCCGCAAAACGGCCATACTGCTCTTTCTGATAGGTGGCGAAATCCCAGCGCAGCCCGTAGTTCAGCGTGAGCTTGCGTGTGACCTTCCAATTGTCCTGAGCGTAAAATCCTAGGGAGTGTTTCCCGAGCTTGGCCTCCGCCGGTTCTGCAACGTTGTAGTTATCGACCAGGCCAAGCAGGAAACTGGCATAGGGAAGTCCGATGGTGCCGTTGCTGCCTGCGGGGCCAGTCGCGTTCAAATAGGGGAGGCCTGTTTCCGCCGCGCTGAAGGCAAAGCTACCGTTAGTATTTATAAAGTTAGTATTCGGGTATCCTTCAATTCGGGTCTCCCCGCCGAATTTGTAAGTGTGATTGTTCTTGACCCAGGTCAGGCTGGCCACGAAGTTGGTCTTTTCTTCATAGGTGTCCACCGCCCCCGCAAAGCCATAAGCCCCTAGAGTGGACGATCCGCCAGTGTTGTTAGCGCCTAAAAGAGATGAAGGGGTTCCAAAGCCTGGAGCAGGGGTTCCGAATATCGGGAAGGCCAACGGTGTAAATGGCCCGGTTAATCCCAGTTGCGTGGTCGCATTGTAACCCGTCACCGCGGACGGCGCGCTGAGTGAGCTCTTCACAAAACCTCCCCCCAAATGCAGGAGCACAGTTGGCGTCAGCGTCTGGTCGTAGTTGAGGCGATAGCTGTAGGTGGGCCAATCCGTCGGAAGCAGGTCGGAAAGCAGTGTGGGGAAACCGTCCTCAGTGATATTGGTAGGCGGTCCGGGAGTAGCGATGTACGTTTCCCCGAAGAAAAAGCTCAGTTTAGTCCTGGAACTCAGCGAGTGGTCGATCTTAATCGAAGGAATATGCTCCTTGGCTTTGACCTGATAGGGGTTGTTGTAGTTGTTGATCAACTGGCTGGCAAACGGTCCCTGCGGATTCGGAATCAGGGCTTGAATTTTCAAAGCGACCGGATCGAGCCGGTTCATCGGAATGACGTTGCCCGGGAAGGGGTCCCGAATGAGCAGGCCGTTAGCCATGCGCTGTGTATTAGGATCGTAAATCGTGTTCTGAATAATAGGCCGGCCGAGCGGGTCCGTTCCTAAGGTCCTGTTGGCTGTGGCCGCCTCGGCGGCGCTAAAATCGCCGGTCCGATATTGCGCCGTGGGCACAGTGAGCAGGGTGCTGGTGTTCACGGTAGTAGTGGGAAGAGACTCGAAGCTGAAGAAGAAAAAGGTTCTATCTTTGCCGTTGTACACTTTGGGAATCCAGACGGGTCCGCCGACGGTGCCGCCGTAGTCGTTCTTGCGAACTTTCGGGTCGGTGTGGGAGTACGAGCCGGAAGCATTTAGAGCTTCGTTCACCCAGTAATCGTATGCAGATCCATGAAATTGATTGGTGCCCGATCTCATGGTGAAGTTTAAAAAGGTGCCGGCCGACTGACCGTATTCGGCGGCATAGTTACTGGTCTGTACCGCGACCTCCTGGATCGAATCCACGTTGGGCTGTCCGAACTCGAAGTAGGTGTTCCCCAAGCTGTAAGTTGCATCCAGGCCATCGATCCGGATCTGTTGGCTGGCGGCCGGCGTACCGTTGATTACGATTGATGTGAGGCTGGTGTTGGGCCCTCCTACCCCGCCCCCGGTCACACCGGGAATCATCAGTGTCACCGTCCTCGGATCGCGAATGCTGCCGACCGAGCCGACCGGAAGATCGTCGACCTGATTGGTGGTGATGTTATGGCTGATATCGCCCGACTCCGTTGCGAGCAGAGGAGATTCCCCTTGGACGAGGATGGATTCGGTGGCCGCGCCCACTTCGAGCATTAAGTCGACGCGTGTGGTTTGCAGTTCCTGGACCGTGATCCCCGTACGGGTGTATCGTTTGAAGCCGGCAACGGACACCTCTATTTCATATGTGCCGGCGGGAAGATCGCCGAGCGTGTAATTGCCCGTCGTGCTGGTCGCAGCCTCGGAGACGACGCCGGTGGCCGTGTTTTTCGCTTGGACCGGAGCGGCCGCGACCACGGCTCCCGCTGGGTCTGAAATTACGCCGGTGATCGTACCGCCGGTCTGCCCGAACGCTGCAAACGCGAAAGGAAAAAGAAATGCCGTCACCAGTTTTGCGGATCGCATCAACAACCCCCTGGAACATAGAGTAAGTACCCAGCCACTGCCACCAAAGGTTCGGGAAAAGTTTATAACCGGTGAAGGCCCCTCGTCAACTGATAGTGCGAAAGATTACAGGCTTAGGTGTCTGATTTAAGTGTCTGGCTCTGGAGCTCCGATGCATTACTGCTTTCGATACCATCCCACGGCATTATTTCCGACTACAGTGATGCCCGCCAGGTGCATGGACCCTCCGGGGGCCTCCGGCAATCGGTCGTTGGTCAAAAGGAGCCCATTTGGCTTCAGCATCGCGCCCGCGTTCTCCAATGCTAGAGTCTGCTGGAACGCGTCATAGTAGACGAAAATGTTAGTGCCCACTATCAGATCGAACCGCTCTCCCGCAGCCAAGTTCAGTCGTTCCAGGACGATGTCGAGATCCACTGACTCACACGCGCGGACCACCTCGGGTCTGATGCTCACCGCGCGTACCTCCAGCCCTCCAAAAATTTCTGGAGGGCGGATAGGCGGGACTGCCAATCCCACTTGGTCCCCCAGCGACTTCCAAAACGCGATCAGTTCCGGCGGCCAGGGACGCGACACCTCGCGGGGCAGTTGGATGACGTAGCCGGCGCCTTTGGCGGCGCGTTCCCGGGCGCCTCGGATGTGCTCGATCACTCGCGAACTGATGTCCAGAATCGACACCGAGAGGCCATCGTTTTTCGCCAACCCGAGCCGCACCAGGGAGTCATACAACGCAAACGGCTGCAGCGTCTGCTGCGGATAATAATCGTAGGCGTATTGTTCGTTCTTATCGATGAAATCGAGCCCTGGTCCCACTACCGCAATGCGGGCGATCTGGCCTTCCCGTAACAACCCCCGCACTTTCAGATCGCGCAACGTCTGCTCTATAAGGAAATCGGGCTGAATTCCCGTGTCGAGGGAAACTCCACGATCACGGAACGCCGAGGACCGGTTCAAGAGCGAAGCCGGATCGTCCGGCCGCATAAGCTTCTGAGCCTGCGCGATGCGTTCCCCTAAGCGGATCTCCTCGTTCATTACCCGCAGGAGATTGTTGTAAAGGAACACTCCCGGCCGCCGCGGATCCCGGGAGCCCTCCGGATCGATTCCCTGCCGGCGCAACAGGCACTGTGCAAACAGCAGACGCTCGTTCTCGCCCGGATTGCGAAGACCAGCCACTAAATCGTCCACCCGCGCCCGCAGGATTCCGGATTTGGATGCCGCTGTCATTTGGTCCATGGGGATGCGCGGCTGCTTGGTGAACGAGGTGCCCAATAGCAGAAAATTTGCGATCGAGTCGAGGTCGCCCTGATCCAGGCGTGCGCGGATGGCGCCATCCTGCCGCCGGCACCACGCCAGCCACTGCGCCCCGCCGGTAATGCGCAGGTCAGCCGGAAGCACCGCCTTCACGCCGGCATAGGGAGTGAATTCCCGATCCGCGCCAAACAGACTGAAAGCAGCCGCGAAGGGTATGAATAAGTAGGACAGGTGTCCCCGGCCGGCCTTCCAAAGCCCTACAATCGCCATCGATTCAGCATAACTTCCAGACACCTGAATTGTTGTCTAATGGAAAACATGCTCAGCCACATCCGAATCGGAATCGTGCTAACCGGAGCTTGCTCGCTCGCGCAGGCCCAGTGGATCCATTTGCAGCCCGATGCTCCGCGTACGCCCGACGGCAAAGTGGACATGACTGCGCCCGCTCCTCGAAGCAACGGCAAACCGGATCTTTCCGGGATCTGGCAAGCCGAGGCCGAACCGCGTGGACCAGGTCTTTTCGGATTAGGCGAATCTCCCAATTCAAAATACTTCCGGGACATCCTTGCCGATTTCAAGCCTGATGAGGCGCCGCTGACGCCCGCGGGCGCGGACATCCTGCGCCGGCACACGCAGCCCGGCGCGTTCAACCCGACATTGAATTGTCTGCCGGACGGCGTGCCACACGCCGATTTATTACCGGAGCCGTTCAAGATACTTCAGATGCCGGGCGAAATTCTATTTCTGTACGAAGTCGAGACCATCTTTCGCCAGGTGTTTACGGACGGGCGCACGCATCCGAGTGATCCCTCGCCAACATGGCTGGGCTATTCGGTCGGGCATTGGGATGGCGACACCATGGTGGTCGACACACTCGGTTTTAACGACCTCAGTTGGCTCGATGCGCGCGGTCACGGCCACAGTGACCAGATGCGCGTCCAGGAGCGTTTTCACCGCCGCGATTTCGGCCATATGGAGGTTACAGTTACGGTAACCGACCCGAAAGTCTTTACCAAACCGATCACCATCAACTTCGTCGAGCGATTGCTGCCCGACACCGATGTGTTCGAGCACGTCTGTTCGGAGAATGAAAAAGACGCCGGTCATCAGCCGGGCAGAAATAAAGAATCGCGCTGAAGCAAGTGCGGCCGATAGACAGCGGCTCCGGTTGGGCGGCACGAGGGAGCGAACAGCCTCCGATTCGTATAAACACCTAAAGAATGCAGGCCGTGAGCGCGTGCGTGCGCTACAGTAGCGCGTGTGCCCTCCGCGCCGTTTTGGTGGAAAGGAATTGTTCGTTTCGACTCGAACAAGGTCGCGCCTTGGCGAGCGTTGCGCAACACCGTCGGCGTGGTTGTGCCTTTGGCGATCGGCGCAGCCATGGGCGATGCGCGCGCGGGACTGTCCGCGAGTATCGGAGCCCTCAATGTAGCCGTAGCCGATGGCGAGGATCCCTACCGGTCACGCGCCGCGCGGATGCTGATCGCTACTGCCCTTTGCGGGCTCGCGGTAACGGCCGGCGGTCTCGCTGGCTTGCACGCCGGCGCTCTCGTTCCGCTGTTGGCCGCGGCCGGCTTCGCAGCGGGCATGACGGGTGCGCTGGGAACGGCGGTGAGTGATTTAGCCAACGTCACATTAGTGATTTTTATCGTCTACTCCGGCCAGGGCATAACGGCAGGCGCCGCGGTGCTGGCGGGCATACTGGCAGCAGGCGGAGGCGCGCTCCAGACCGCCCTGTCGCTGGCGCTGTGGCCGATTCATCCTCATCGCCCTGAACGACAGCAGCTGGCGCAGCTATATAAAGCACTGGCAGGCGCCGCCAGGAATCCGCCGCCCGTAACCAAAGCGCCCGCGGCAACCAAAGAAAGCACGTCCGCACAAGAAGCACTACAGTCTTTGAGCAGCTATCGATCGATCGAGGCCGAGCGGCACTTCGCTTTGCTCAGCCAGGCGGAGCGGATCCGGCTGAGCATCTCCCTTCTCGCGCGAATTCTTCACCGCCTCCGAAACGCATCGGACTCCTCGGCCGAAATCTTGGATCGCAGCCTCGAAAAAACCGCGGGGCTTCTTGAATCGATCGCAGAGAGCCTCGAGAACAACACTCCGCTCGATAGCGGCCAGCCCACTTTGAAGGACTTCGATGCTGTCGAAGCAGCCATTGGCGCCGCGTGTCATCATGCGGCGAATGCAGAAATCGCGGCCTTCCTGTCGGATGCCCAACATCAGATGCAGGCCCTTTGTGGCCAGCTCCGGGCGGCCATTGAACTCGCCGCCCACTCTACCGACCAAGGTCTGAATGCATACGCGCAGAGCCAGTCCGCCAGACCCTGGAAATTGCGGCTTCACAGCACACTGGCAATTCTACGCGCCAATCTGACGTGGCGTTCTTCGGTATTCCGGCATTCGGTACGTTTGGGTGTTTCGATCGCCTTCGGAGGGGCGCTCGAACGGGTACTACTGAACCGGCGTGCTTACTGGATGCCGATGACCGTTGCGCTTGTGCTCAGGCCCGATTTTGCAGCCACCTTCAGCCGCGGCCTGCTTCGGATTCTGGGCACCCTCGTTGGTCTCGCACTCACCACCGGAATCCTCCGGCTGGTTCCCAGCTCCATGCCCGTCGAAATAGTAGCGATCCTGGTATTCGTTTATCTGCTCCGCTGTTTCGGCCCGGCCAACTACGGGATCATGGCAGCAGCGGTCAGTGCGGTGATCGTACTGATGTTCGCGCTGATCAGGACCGATCCTCATTCGGTCATCCTCTTGCGGGGCGCCAACACTCTGGGGGGCGGGGCTATCGCTTTGCTCGCCTACGCCGCCTGGCCCACGTGGGAGCGCATCCACATTCGGGAAGCCGCCGCGCGCATGCTGGAGGCGTACCGGGGATATTTCTCCGCAATTCGCGAGGCGTACCTCGAGCCGGATCGGGATCACTCAACGGATCTCGACAGTTGCCGAATGCGCTCCAGATTGGCTCGGTCCAACCTGGAATCGGCCCTGGACCGCTTGGCGGCTGAGCCGGGCGGGGAGCAGATCCATCAGGCTATCGGTTCGTTCCTGGCCAATTCTCATCGCCTGGTCCAGGCCTTCATGGCGCTGGAAGCTGGTCTGCTGCAGGGCCCGAGGACACCGGTCCGTCAGGCATTCGGCATCTTCGCTGACGATGTGGACAAAACGCTCCGCCTTTTGAGTTCTGCCCTGCGCGAGTCGAAATTACCCTCGGAGCCTCTCCCCGGCTTGCGTGCGGATTACGCCCGGTTGCTGGACACCGGGGATTCGGGTGTTAGCCGTTACGCGCTGGTGAATGTGGAGGCCGACCGCATTACGAATAGCTTGAACACCCTGTCGGAGCAGGTGGTGAACCGCCTCACCGGCCAATAACCACGGTTACCGTCCCGGACTGCACTTCCAGCCGGTCCATGCGGTGCTCCAACGCGAACGGCCTGCCCACGGCCGCGGTGGGGTAGAGCGGGATGAGGAAATGCTGAATCAAGAAGTCCAACATGGAGCCGTTAATCACTATGCCGGAGATTTCCACCTTCTGAACGTCCACGGTCGCTTGTCCGGCCGCGGAACGAATGCTTGCCGTCACTCTAACCGGGTGTTCTCCCTCCAGCAGTTTGGACATCAGCCATCCCGGCGGATGCCCCTGGGAACGCCGCAGCTTAGCGAAATCAATCAGGGCCGAACCGCGGGCCAACCCGGGGCCTAGAAGTTCCAGCAGTGGATTCTGAACGCCGTCCGTTACCGAGGGGAGTTCGTGCTCAATGAATGAGTTTAACTCCGCCGAGGACAACGCAACCCGGGAACCGGCGGGTAAGCCCTCGCTTTCAATCCTGGCAAACTTCTCTTTTGCAGAATCGTAATCCTGCACCGATGCCGCGGCCAACATAACCGCCGAGATCAGCAAGGCCGTTGATTTCACCCCTAAATAGACGCCCCGCGGAGGGTTTGGGTTGCTGGTGTGCGATGGGATTACGCGACTTACCACGACTGCACGCATTGGCGGATTAGGAACAGTTTGTCACCGATGTGTCCAGGCTGGACACGGTCCGGACACACGTGCTATTGGCGTCCCCAGGGGGATTCGAACCCCCGTTACCGCCGTGAAAGGGCGATGTCCTAGGCCGGGCTAGACGATGGGGACCACTCGCGCAAAGACTTAAATCGTCTAAGCCTACTGTAGCTTTGCGGGAACGACAGCGTCAACCATACGGTCAACGATACCGTTGTGGCGATGGGCCGAGATGAGCGCCGGTGCCACCCGATCTAGTGAAAGCACCTGCTCGGCGGCTCCGAGACGAATCGCCTCGCGGGGCATCCCAAATACAACGCAACTGGTTTCGTTTTGAGCAATCGTGCGCGCCCCTGCTTGCCGAAGCCTGAGTAGGCCCTGTGCTCCATCCGCTCCCATACCCGTCAACAAGGCGGCGGCAGAATGAGATCCCGCAGCGTCCGCCACCGAAAAGAACAGGACATCGACGGCGGGACGCTGATAACACACCCGAGGGCCGGTCTTGACGCTCACAAAGTAACCGGTTCCGCGTCTCCGTAGCGTCATGTGAAAGTCTCCCGGCGCCACCAATGCAAGGCCCGGCCGCAGTGAGTCTCCATCCTCGGCCTCCCTTACTTCAATCGTGCAAAGATCGTTTAGCCGATGGGCGAAAGCTCGCGAGAATACGGGCGGAATATGCTGAACGATGACGACGCCAGGTGCTTGCGGTGGAAAAGCACGGAGGACGCTGGCGATGGCTTCGGTTCCCCCTGTCGATGCACCGATCGCAATCACGTTTTGCGGTGCGTGGACGGAGATGGCTCTGGGGCTTTGGGGGAACGTTCCAGACGCTTCTCGTTCCGGCAGTATTCGAGCCGCGGCGGCGGCCCTGATCTTGGCAGCCAGGCTATCCCGAAGGCTCTCTATCGAGTAAGGGCTTGCGGGCTTTGCAATAACTTCGACGGCGCCTAATTCCAGCGCTTTGAGCGCGGCACGGCAATAGGACTGGGCGAGCGAACTGATGACGAGAACGGGGAGTGGATGGGACCGCATGAGTTTTCGAAGAAAAGTCAGGCCATCCATGCGCGGCATCTCGATATCCAGGGTTAGGACGTCTGGGCGGAGAGCCAGAATTTTGTCACGCGCCACGTAGGCGTCCGGAGCAGCGCCGACAACCTCGATATCGCTCTCGGCAGAGAGAGCCTCGGTCAGGATCTTGCGAACGGTCGCCGAATCGTCAACGATCAGGACACGTATTCGTGGACTGCGCATACGGGCCTCTCGGTCCGGAATCCCACCGTGAAATTCCCATTCCAGAGGTGAAATTGTTGGATCAAGGCCTGACCCGTCTCCCAAGGCTGAGCCGCTTTCACTATTTGCGGTGACGCGAGGCGGAATGTTATCCGGCTTTCGAGCCGCGTCAGAACGGATCCGCAAATAATATTGGCTAACTCGCAAATCACTTCTTCAACCTGTTCTTTCGATAGGATGTTCTCCTCCTCAGCGAGGAAGTCGGCAGCAATGGACCGGGCGGCTGCCGGGGACACGGACAGACTGAAACTGCCGGAGGGCTCGCCTTGGAAATTGAGCTCGGCCACCACGTGCGGCGACTCGGCCGAGTGAGGCGCTGCCGGCTCGCTCAGAGGACGCACGAAAAACATCTGCTCTAAGGCCTCTTCCGTGCACTCAGCTAGAACCTCCTTCACGGTATCGATCATTGCCGCACCTCGAGACACCGTTCCAGTTCGGCGCGCAAATCTTCGGGGCGGAACGGCTTCTTTACATAACCCCGAGCGCCTAACGCCATCATTTGCCGGATACGAGTATCGGTGCCGTCGGTTGAAATGATAACCGCCGGAATCTTCCGAAGGCTCTCATCAGCTTCGACCCGTCTGAGAAACTCCTCGCCGTCCATGAGAGGCATGTTGATGTCGGTCAAAATGGCATCCACCTGTTCGCTGCGCAACACCTCTAGGGCGTGAGCGCCGTTGGACGCTTGCAAACAGTCTGCCAGGTCAAAGCCGGAAAGCTCCATAACGCGCTTGACAAACGCCCGCATGGCCGGTGAATCATCCACGATCAGAATGCGGTATGACAACTGAATCTCCTTTCCTGCGGCTTGCTGAGGCCCACTCGCGCGTCCGGCCGGCTTCCTGCAGCAGCAACCGTCCGGTATCTAACTCCAAAATCACAGTACGAAAATCCGCTCCGCCCACAGCTTCGTTTTTCAATAAAATGCCGTGCTTCCAAAGCTGGCGGCGAGTCGCCAGATAGTTTCTCTTTCCAATCTCGAATACCTTCTGGTCATCGAGAAGTTGAGCGGCGCCCGCAGCGGAAACGACCAGCCGCCGCTTGGAAGCTCCGTGAGCGGACATTCGCTCCAGCAAAACAGGGATTCCGGTATCGGCAAACATGCACGGGTTATCCCGGCTTTTGGCTACATCGAGGGAGGATTCCGGTAACATGAAATGCAACAAACCTCCCACGCCCGCGACGGGGTCGTAAGCAGCTAGACCGATGCAGGATCCCAGCGCATAGGTCACCAGGCTCGCCTCGGGATCGGCCGCGACATGGCAGTCGGCAACGCCCACTACGATGCGCGCCATAAACCTCCCTTGGTTCCGCCAGACCTGCGATAAACAGCGGGCTGTACGTACTCGAGGTTATGCTCGATTCCACTGAAACTTTCGGCGTGACCGACGAAGAGGTAACCGCCCGGCTCCAAGCTGGCGCTGAGCTTTGCAATTACACGTTGTTGGGTTGGCCTATCGAAGTAAATCATGACATTACGGCAGAAGATTACTGGGAATTTTTGGGACCACGGGAACGGTTCGATCAGGTTCAGACGGCGAAATGCAACCTGTGCGCGAAGTCCCGGCCTGACGCTATAGCATTTCGGTGTTCCGGTGTCGGCGGAAAACCCGGAGCTGATCCAGAGCGGGGGCAAATTCCGGACGCGGTCAGCGGGATAAATGGCGCGGGTAGCGAGATCCAAAGCTTTGCGCGATATGTCGGTACCGATCACTTTGATGGCGGGACCAGGGAGTGCCTCGCGCAGGAGGAGTAGCAGCGTCCAGACCTCCTCACCAGAGGAGCAGGCTGCGCTCCAGATCTCCACCGATATTCGCGACACGAGCGCGGGTAAGACCCGCTCCCGGAGAAAATCAAAATGATCGGGCTCCCGGAGAAACGACGTATGATTCGTAGTCAGCGCATCGATGAGGGACATCAGCGACTCGCCCGTGGAGTCGGCAAGCACATGACGATAGTAGTCATTGTAAGAACCGAATCCTCCGCCTCGCAGCAGACGCTCTAAGCGCGCGCTAACCAGTTCCTCTTTACCTGGCTTAAGGTCTAGGCCGAAGGTCCGATACGCCAACTGGCGAATCTGCTCGAATTCGCGGGGACCGGGAGGCCGCACGGCGTGACTGAAGGAATCACCGCCTCGCGCCATTGCCTTTATCCCTAAAGAGTTTGTCCAGGTCGAGAATCAAGCCGACCCGTCCGTCACCCAGGATCGCGCCCCCTGCGATTCCGGCTACTTTGGCGAACGTTTCCCCTAGACTTTTGATCACGACTTCGTGCTTTCCAATGACCTCATCGACTAGAAGGCAGAATTTTTGCGACTCGACCTCCGCGAGTATCAGAACGCCCTTCTGTGGATCTTCCGAATGGGGAGGTACTCCAAACCTCTGGTACAGGCGGATCACCGGCACCAGCGAACCGCGTATCAGAGCCATTTCCGCGCGTTGCTGAACAGTCCAGATGGTTTCTTCTTTAGGACGAAAGATCCCACGAACTGCAAATAAGGGGACAATGTACCGTTCGGACCCCACCCCCACGACCAGGCCGTCAATGATGGCGAGAGTGAGTGGCAGTTTTAGGAGAAACGTCGTTCCTTGGCCTGTTTGGGAGCGAATTTCGATGCGGCCCCGCAGCTTCTCTATGTGACGCCGCACTACATCCAGACCAACGCCCCGTCCCGATACGTTGGTTATTTGCGCCGCGGTACTGAATCCGGGTTTGAAAATTAATTCGTCAATCTGACTATCGCTGAGTACGGAGCCGGCGGCGACGAGACCTTTTTCGAGCCCTCGGGCCAGGATCTTATGCCGGTCGAGACCGCGGCCGTCGTCGCTGAGCTCGATCACGACCTGGCCAGCTTGATGCTGCGCTTTTAGAAGGACCTTGGCGGTACCGGGTTTTCCGAGAGACTTCCGGAGCTCCAGAGGTTCTATGCCATGATCGACGGCGTTTCGCACCATGTGCATCAAAGGGTCGGCGAGTTCCTCGACTATGTTCCGGTCCAGTTCGATCTCATCGCCTTCAGTCTGGATGTCAATCGGTTTTCCGAATTGCCGGGACAGGTCCCGCACCAGGCGAGTCATTTTCCGGAAAAGCGGACCAATACTGACCAGACGCATAGCCATTGCCGTCTTCTGCAGTTCAGCCGTAATTCGGGTAAGCTGCGCCAAGTTACGTTGGAGCCGTGCGTTTTTGACTTTGACAAGCTCCGGGTCGTGCCGCACCAGAGTCTCTGCAATGACCAACTCTCCCGCCATGTCGACCAGATAGTCCAGTTTGGCCGTATTGACTTTGACGGTCATTGTCTCGCCGCGCCGTTTGACCTCGGCTTTACGCTCTTCTGGCGAGGGTGTTAATTCTTCAATTTCGACCGTTTCCACGGCCGCCGCAAGATTCGCCAGTTCATTCCGTTGAGAGTCCGGCGCTTGCTTCGCTTCAATCCTACCGGCCCGCTCGGCGAGCGATGGGATCAATCCGATTTGAGCCAGCAGTTCGGGATCTAAGCTCGGAGCATGCATTTCGGCGTTCTGCCCGGCGGGAGAAAGGTAGTTGAGCCAGCGACCCAGGTAATCAGCGCTAGAGAGAATTACATCGATCGCAGCAGGTGTGACCTGAAACTTAAGATTGCGAGCCTGGTCCAACACCGTCTCGACTTCGTGGGCCACAACTTGAATCTCACGAAAACCGAGAAACCCGGCGAGACCTTTAATCGTGTGAAAGCTCCGAAAGATGGCGTTCAACGCTTCCGAGTCGCACGGGTCGCGCTCAAGCACGAGCAATTGGGATTCTAAGCTTGCTAGATGCTCCCGGCTTTCGAGCACAAAGTCTGCCAACAGCTCCGGATCTTGCGCGAGCGAAGTCTCGGCGGGGTCCGCGGCTCGGGTTTCGAGAGCTTGTTGGAGACGCGCGATACCATCTTGCAATGCCGATGCCGGATCCGAAATCTGCATTGCTCGTAACACCCCTCGCGCCGCTTCGGCGAGTGCGGAAGCGCCCTCACGAACAGCTTCTTCCTGGAGCGTTTGAAGAGCCCGTGACCAGGTCTCGACTATGCGAGCACCAGAGCTTTCTGGTCCAGTGAGCACCAGACGCAGAGCCAATTCCTCTACCTGTTGACGCAAACCATCGTAGGCGGCCATGAGCGGATCTCTTCACCTTCACTTCACGATGGCGTTGAGCTGGTCCAAATCCTGGGTGCAAAGGACTTTGTCAATGTCCAGGAGAATCTTTACCTTGCCTTTGACCTTCGCCATCCCCAGCAGATACTGGCCGGCAGTCTCTTCACCGAAATCGGGCGTGTCTTCAATGTCAGCGGCCGCGAGATTAACCACTTCGCACACTCCGTCGACGATCGCCCCCATCAGGATGAGCCCGGATTCTCCCATGATTTGGGTAACGATGATACAGGTTCGCTGTGTATAGTCCGCCGCGGGCAGGGCAAATTTCAACCTGAGGTCGATAACGGGAACCACCTTGCCCCGCAGGTTAATTACGCCCTTAACATGAGGGGGTGTTTGAGGAACGCGCGTGATCTCTTGGACACCCATGATTTCGCGCACCTTAAGCACACGAACGCCGAATTCTTCCTGGCCCAACTGGAACGTCAGATATTTTCCAGCACGGGTCTCTCCGGCAACTGCGGAGCTAATTTCGTTTTTGGCGGCGAGACTAGTAGACATTCGATTTTCCTTTGGAACTCGACTACAACTCCACACAGGCGTTCGCGCGAGGAGTGGTGGCCCCGCTTGGTTTTTGGACCTTGGCGAGAGCGAGCCGAATCAGCAACTGCTCTCCCTCCCAATGGAACGGCTGTACGATCCACTCCGCGCCGCCGCTTTTGCTTCGGAAGTTTCTACCGAAGACCACCGTTGGGATGCTTAGTCCTAAAGACCCGAGGTGACGTTCGAGATCCGTCTTTACGTTCCCGATGATCATGTTGGTCAGCTCGGCAACCGCATCCAGGACATCTTCGTTTACGGAAGCGTACTCCGCCATCAGCAGATGCGAAGCAATGCGGCAGGCTGCAACCGGGGAGCAGGTGATACTCCCGGTACCGGTCCAGGCGCCGGCGAGCCCGATGAAAGAGACGACACCATCGTTGGTTTCCGGAGAACCCTGTTCCACTGTTACCTGGCCGGGCTCGACTTCGCCTGACAACATCGTGAAAAACACCTCAACAACAGCGTGACGAAGTGAGTTCGTAATCAGGGTTTGAACGTTCATATTGGTAACGCCGGCTCCAAAATTCCAGCCAGCTTCTCCTTAATCTGGTCGGCAGTAAATGGTTTTCTGACGTAACCGACGGCTCCTAGCCTAACGGCCTCGGCAACTTTGGTTTCGCCTCCCTCGGTGGTGATCATTACGACCGGCACCCCGGCCCATTCAGGGCACCTTTTCAGCGCGGCCAACAGTTCAAGCCCGTCCATTTTGGGCATATTGATATCCGTGAGGACGAGGGAGACACTCTTGGCCTTAAGAATCTCTAATGCCTCCTCCCCATTACCGGCTTCATGGATGGTATTGATGGCCATTCCGGTCTGGCGCAGAACCCGCTGTAATACTTTGCGGATTGCAGCCGAATCATCCACAACCAAGACGTCCGACTCCATGTCGACTCCTTACTGGTATTCATCGGAGAAAGCGCCCGGTTCGTTAGGCGGAAGCTGCAAAATTTTCCAAGAAATAACAGATTGGTAGGGCTAAAGTAGCAGGGAAAACCGGCCGATATGGAGCCAAGGAGGAGGAGTCGGTGAGTCGGCAACTTTCACAGCAGGAAATCGATGCGGTCTTTCAAAACAAGCAGGACCGGAAGCGCGATGCCCCGGCACTCGCTTTCGACTTCCGGCGCCCGGACCGCATTCCTAAGTCGCAGGTTCGCGCCATACACCTGTTGCACGACATCTTCGTCAGAAACCTGGTCTCCAGCCTTTCTGCCTACCTGCGCTCCTACGTCACCGTGAACCTGGTGAGTGTGGAGCAATTGTCGTACGCCGAGTTTTTAGAGGGCCTACCTTCTCCCACGTGCATGGTATCGATGGGATTACAGCCCTATGACGGGAACGGGGTCATCGAACTCAATCCATCTCTCGTGTTCCCAATTATCGAGATGCTGCTCGGCGGCACCGGCCGCTTATCGGGCAGTATTCAGCGGGACATCACAGAGATTGAGCAGAAGATTTTGGACGGGCTCTTCCGGATCATTCTCAATGACCTCCGGGAAGCTTGGAAAGGCGTCACAGAAATAGACTTCACCATCGAATCGATGGAGACGGAGCCGCAACTGTTGCACGTGCTCGCTCCAAACGAGGCCGTAGTAGCCGTTGGAGTTGAAATTCATATAGCCGAAGCTGTGGGCATGATGAACATCGCCTTCCCATCCATCGTTATCAAGATGATGCGCCATAAGTTTGACCAGCAATGGTCCGTGCGCAAGGCGCAACCGAGCGAAGCTGAGCAAGCAAAGTTCTTAAACATGCTCCAAGGAGCCTCCCTCACATTGGAGGCGCGTCTGGATGGTTTAGAGCTGTCCGTCCGGAACCTGCTCGATCTTACGGAGGGTCATCTCGTCGTACTGGACCGGGCGGCAACAAGCCCTGTCCAACTCGTAATTAACGGGAAGCATCAATATACGGGACAGATTGTCAGCACGGGCCGAAAACGAGCCTGCATCATAGAGCAGGTCCACGAAGCGCCGCCTAGAGTTGCACCAGTGCCGAAGCTGGCGCCTCCAGCGACTCCCCCGGCGTTGGTTGAGCAAGGCGCCGCAGCAAATCGATAAACGCCCGACCGCGGCGCCGGCCGTTGTTCCGGTCCAATTCCAGATGCTGGAAAAACACCAACAAGGCAAGAACATCGGAATCACGGGTCTTTGGCAACCCGGACATGTGCTGTTCCTCTTTGCGGAATTGCTCCAAACCTTTCTGCACAAACGAATTCAGTTGTTGCGCCACTGCATTTACGGCTCGCGTCTCGTAATAAAGACCTGCTTGGAGCGTACGATAAGTTCGTATCAGGGCGTCGAGCGCGTCCCTAACATCGTAATCACATACCCCAGGTGTAGTCGAGGCGGCCTCGAACCACACTGCGGCCAGAAAGGTAATCAGCTCACCGTGCTCCTGGATGAGCTTCTCGGTTACCCGGATATCCCGATTGGGTAGCGTGTTGCTGTCTAGCGCGGCGGGTTTTTCGTGCTTCCGGGCATCCTGAAGATACTCACATTCGAAGGGGCAGGTAACCGTGGATTCCCGTTCCGTCCCGCAGCAAACGCTGCAGATATCACCGCCAACTCCCGGACAGAATCTTTTAGGACGCCGGGATTGACAAATAGCGCAGGGCACCCTCTTAGTATAGAAGCTGGAGACCGAAAGCACTCATGATTCGCACCAACTTCTTCTTTAAAGTGGAAGTCGAGCTTGACCGAAATGAGGACCCCGAACGCGTTGGAAATGAGATACGGAGGCAACTAATGAAGCTGTACGGCGTACTTGATGTAGAGTTGTCGAACTTCACTCGGCTGGAAGACTAGCTCGAGGGGACTCGCTCACTTAACCGGCTCTTTGCCGCCTTCGGCCTGGGTATAGTGTTGCGCATCCTGATTGCCTTCAATACAACCGAATTCCATGATTTCGTAGTCCTTCTGAAGATTCCGGGCGAGATCCATCGAAATCTGGAACGGTTTGGTGAGCACCTTGGGGTCGTCGACGACTGCTTCGTATTTTATTGTCCGGTCATTGATCATGGTGAAGCGCTCCACCACGTGTTCCTGATCGCTGTGAAAGTTACCGGCCGTATCGAACCATGTTCTGTCATTGAGATTCGTAGTATCGACGACCAGGGTGTCGCCGTCCCAGTGGCCGACCGAATCGCCCATGAACAGTTTGGTGCTCGCAGGGAGCGCATGGGGACGATTGTCGGTAGGAATGATTCGGACGGCGTGCATGAATTCCCAGTTCATGACTACGTAGTTTGCCGGCTGCAGTATCTCGAAACCAAACTGCACATAGATCTGCTTCGGTACGCCGGACTCATAGCAGTGCAGTTCGGGCTCGTCCGCCAGGTGATGGTCGAAATTGTCGCGGGCCTTTTGGGCAGCCCAGGGCTGATAAGGAATCAGGCCATCGGCGGGATCGGTGATGGCACCGTTGCCGGCCGGCAGGGACCGGCTTCGGTTCGGATGTTTTTGAACTTCGAAGACAGCACCGCCATTGTTGGCTGCATTCCAATACCCGTGCATGTTGGGATGTCCATCAGCCGTCCTCGGGACGGGCCCGGGGGGAGGAAGAGCCGGACCGCGTCCACCACCACGGCCCGCGCGGCCGCCGCGTCCCTCGGCCGGAGGCGCTCCTGCCGGCGGATTCTCCTGGGCAGCCAGAGGCAGCGCGGCCAATAAGGCGGATGCGAAAACAAGAGCCAATGTTACCGTCAGTAGCCGATGATTCACGGTGCGCCTCGTCTGGTGGGCTACTTGCCCTGCTTTTTCGCCTCCGCCACATCTCTCAAATAGTGGCATTCATATTCCATCAAGCGAGCATTGGGCTGCGTGTTGCGGTGCAATTCCGCTTTAATCTTCCACGGCATGCTAAAGGTTTTCGGATCTTCGATGGTTGCTTCGTATTGAAGAGTATCCGGACCGGTCCGGGTATAGCGCTCGATGACGTGCAGCATATCACTGTGATAGTCGCCCGCTTTGTCGAACCAGGTCTGATCGTTGAGGTCTCCCACATCCACCACCAGGGTGTCACCCTCCCAGCGGCCGAGGGAATCTCCCTGCCAAAAATCGATGCCGTCCAGGTGCTTGTTGCGTTTCAAGTAGATGTTTCGGAAGTTGTGGATGTACTCGTAGGCGATCGAGATCTGGTCCGGAGTCTGAAAGATCTGGAACGGATACGCCAGCAAGTTGATTCGCGGAACTCCAGGCATGTAGCACTTGTTCAGCGGATCCGCCGATGCACTATTCTTTTCATTTTGCTTTTTCTGGGCGAGGGCCGCCGGCAAATAGGGAATCTTTCCATTCTTTGGTTCGACGATCAGGCCTTTTGCCTTTTCCAGATCTTTGTCGGGAGAAGAACGAACCTCCCAAATCCCCTGCAGGTCGGGCTGGCCGCCTGCGGTCCGCGGCGGAGTATACGCTTTATCGGCGGCCGGTAAGCGGGTCCCCGCCAAGGCGAGTATAGTAACTGCCGCGGAAATTACTCTATGCCGTTTCCTCATGAGTCATCTACCTAGGAATGAAGCCCCTACTCCTTTGGCGGAGCACCTTCGCGAGCGGGAGCATTGGCACCTCCAGGAGCGCCGCCACCCGGACCTTGGCCTTCAGGCGAGCCGGAAAATAGCCGGCGGCCATCGGCCATCGTTACCGTCTGGGTCCACATATAATAAGTCCCGTCCTTCGCCTTGAACCCTGTCACGACAACTTCGTCGCCTGGTTTGACCGAGTCTTTCCTCCAACCCTGCCGGTACAAACCGTTGGGAGGCAGACATTCAGCAGCCCAGTGCTGCATCGTTCCGTCCTCGGCCTTGACGTCGAAAAGAAGATGAGAATGCGGATTCACCCAATCCAGCTTGGTGACGGTACCTTTTACCGTGATCGGCTTGCTCGCATCAAACTCCGCCGCGAACGAATGATGGGCCGCAGCCGGTAACGCGGCCATAAACAACCCGCCGCAAACCGCCAGAATTGCAGAAGTCTTTTTCATACGATCTCCAAATCTCGTTTCATTCATAGCACGTCAGCAGCGACGTGTACATCCCCGGCCAGGCCTAGTTGGCCTTCCCGATTGCCATGTTCAGCTCCGACTTAGCGACTTTTCGGCTATCGTTCGGGTAGTGAATCGGGATGATCCGGTCGACATCGAGTTTCAGCCGGTCGATATTAGCTGCCAGGTTAGCGTTATAGGGGTTTATGTTGGCGGGCGGCGCGGTCGCGACCTGCGCAGGCGGGTTGAACTCATCGGCCTCTATGAGGACTTTTTCCTTCGGCAAGTAGGCCATGATCATGCCGTCGTTATGCGTGCTTCCCTGCACGTGGTAGAGTTCCAGGACCTGATTGCCGTCCGTCAAAAGCTTGTTCTCGGTCATAGTCTCAAACTTAGGCTTAGCCTTGGCTTGCGCCATCTTATCCGGAACCAGAGTGTGTGGGTTGGCCCATACTTTTTCGTAGTACGGCTTATTGATTTGGTGAGTGATTACGGTAGCGCCCTCGGCGACAAAGGTGCGGAGCCCGCTCGCATGGTCGAAATGGTTATGTGTGTTCACGACATACCGGATCGGCTTATTCGGAATCAGTTTCTTAGTGGCTTGAATGATCGCAAGAGCCCGCTGCTCACTTTGCGGACCTTCGACCACCGCAATGTAATTATTGAATTCGACTGCTACGGCCGCATAGCCGCCTAGAATCAGATACACACCCTCACCCAACTTTTCGGTGGGCGCCTCGGCGGTTTGATTGCCGGGGCCGCCCGGACCGCCGGCTCCGCCCCTTCCGCGCCCCTGCGGAGGTTGAATATTGGCTTCCACGTTCGGTCTTACATCGGTAACGGTCAACTCCAAAACCGGATAGCCGCCTTGCTTCTGGACGATACTCGTGGGGAACTTCACGCCGTTGAAATCCCTGTAGCCCGAGTAGATGCCTTCATATGGAGTATCGCCAAGCACCGCGTTATCGATTTTGGTTTCGACGCGCTCGATCATATTTTGATCGTCGATGAACGCGCTGACCGGGGCTTTGTTCTGGCCCATGAAGGAGACCACGGTGAACTTCTTTCCGTTTACCTTTTCCGACTTCACGGTGGTATCAGGTGCGGCCGAAGCGGCCCGCAGAAACCCCCACGGCAGCAAGATCAGATCCAGCCGTTGCACCCATGGTGTATTGTCGTTGAAGATCACCACCTGATTCTGATTTTGCTCTCCTACTAGGGGCTGGCCGCCTCCGCCGCGCGGCGGATTTTCGCCCTGCACCCGCACTCTCTGTAGCTCGGACGCCTGCTTATCGAAGTCGATGGTCCGGGTATAGGTCTTGTCGGTAAACCGCGGCCAGGCGGAAGTTGGGTTCATGGCCTGACCCAGGGAAAAATCCGCGCCCGACCCGGAATACTGGATGCTTTTCAGATTGTCGGCTCCCATTGCTCTCGAAACGTTGCCGAGCACCGTTTTGGCATCGTGGTTTCCGCCAGCGGCACACCAGGCGGCGAGCGCAGCCGACAACAGCGTCAACGCGATCTTTCTTACCATACGAGCCTCCTGCTCATGCGCGCTCACGGGCGCGGCATAGACACGGCGTCCGGAAACCGCAGCCGGCCAGGATCGAAACTCACCTGGACGGAATTCGGTTCCTTGTCGAGTAAGTATATCAGCGATATTGCGCGGGTCAGCAGACCTGGCGATACGCTATTGCGGTCCCGGAGTGTTCGCGGATTAATGCCGGAAATGGCGCATGCCCGTGAACACCATGGCGACGCCTAACCGGTCGGCAGCCTCGATCACCCTGGCATCACCCACCGATCCACCGGGCTGAATAAACGCAGTGGCACCCGCTTTCACAGCTTCTTCGACGCCGTCCGGGAAGGGAAAGAAGGCGTCGGAAGCGACCACTGTATCGTGTAAGGGCAGGATGGCCTTCATCGCTCCGACCTTAACGGAATCCACACGGCTCATCTGGCCG
>JAFAWA010000022.1 GCA_019242155.1 Terriglobia bacterium
AAGTTTCTGAATGACGCCGTCAGGCATCAGCGCCACCGGTTCAATCCGTTCGATGTCGAACAGCATCACCAGCCCACAGTAGCGATTCCCCGCGGCCACTGGCAGGATGCGGCGGCGCTTCACCCCGGCGGTGTACGAAAACCCGGCCATATCAGAGGTGATGCGGAGAGCCCATACACCCGATTGCTCGCTCGCGCCTTCCTGCGATTTGAAGCGGTAGCGAAAGCCCTGGTGGCTTTTCGATTCCACCGGCATATAGGTCTGGCTGCGCGGCCGGTTAACGGCCTTGCCTTCGGCCAGTTCGCGGTAAATGCACTCCGTCGCGGAGATAGCGTCTTCTATAGTGAGCGCCTGTTCCACTTCGTGGTTATTCAGCAGAAGCGTCATGGGCGCACATCCGCACCCGGAAAGAAGCGCGATCCTGCTTTCAACAACGGGATCAGCCCGCCCGCCTGCAGCATTTCCAATAAGAACTCCGAAGGAGGCATTCCCTGAATGGACTTTCCGGAGGTCAGATCTTCGACCACGCCGTTAGCGACATCTACGCGCACGCGGTCCCCGCTCTCGACCAGTTCGTGAATGCCTGGAGCTTCCACCAGCGGCAAACCGATCTCGTAGCCGTTTCGGTAAAACGTTCGGGCAAACAACTCCGCGACGATCACACTCAGACCCGTCGCCTTGAGCGCCTTGGGAGCAATCGCGCGGCCGGACGAGCATCCGAAATTGCGCCCGGCCACCAGGATGTCGCCCGGCTGTACTCTCTTGGGGAACTCCGGATCGGCCGTCTCGAGGACGTGCTTCGCCATTTCAGCGATCGAACTTAGCGTAATGCGGGTCGGCGTGATCAAGTCCGTGGGAATGTTGTGGCCGAACTTCCAGCAAGCGCCTTCAAAGATCAGGTTGGTCATATTCCGAGCGAGGCGGGTGAAACACTGGCAACGGTCGCCACTCGCGTTTGGCGGGCGCTCACAAGCACGAGCAGCATTGCCGTTGCGGCCAGCGCGAGATCGAGGCTGAACGGGACCGCATATGCGTGCGTGCGGTCGAACAGGTACCCGGCCAGCAGACCGCCGCTCGAAGTCCCCAGGCCGAAAAAGATGAGAAACATGCCCATCACCGCGCCCACACCGCGTGTCCCAAAATATTCAAACACGATTGTGGGCGTAGCGTTGAAAATGCCGCCGTACCCCAGCCCGAACACCGCGGCGAATAAGAAGATCGTATCCGACCCGGCGGGGGTCGCGAGCAGCGTGCTGATTCCAAGCCCTATACACAGTACGCTGAACAGCACACCCAGGCGCGCGGAAAACTTATCCGCAATCGCGCCGCTTAGAATCTTTCCCGGCGCGCTCGACCACACCGCTAGACTCAGGGCCAAAGCGGCGCGCCCTGGAGTGACGCCCTGCCCTCGCAAATAGAGCACTAGATGCTGTTGCACGGCGACCATGGAATGCGCTGCAAAGAAGACGCTAAAACCAAACACCCAGAAGATCGGCATGCGCACTAATTGGGAAACGCCCGGTCCGCTGGTTGCACGACCACCTAGGCCCATCTCGCGGCGCGAATTTCCGCGCGGGATCAAAATCGCCGTCAGCAGAAATGGAATGAGCATCCACAGCGCGAGGTATAGAAAAGTCCCGCCTGCGCCGCGCCGGCCAAACTGCGAAGTAGCGAGCAGCGGCGCGATGCCGCCCATCCCGATTCCGGCATTGATGAGCCCGACGGCGCTGCCCCGGCCGCGTTCAAACCAGGGTGCGATCAGGACGGAGTTCGGAAGGATAGAAACTGCCGACGTGCCCACTCCCAGTAACACGCAGAACAGATAATATTGGGCGAGCGATTGAGCCGTGGACAGCAGCGCGAGCGCCGCCGCTACCGTAACCACCCCTCCGAGAATCACCGCCTTGGGCGAATACCGGTCCACAAGCCAACCCACCACAGGAGAAAAGGTACCGATCAACAGCAGTACGATCGAGCCGCCAGCCGCCGCCGCGGCATGGCTCCAGCCGAACTGCTTAATCAGAACCGGGTAAAACGCGGGTAAGGAGAACAGGCCGAAAGAAAAAGCGATCGCCAGAATGCAGAACGACGCGAACAGGCACGGCCAGCGCCGCCAACCGGAGGGTTGCATGAGTTGGTGAGGCCGATTCTATCACAGGGTTGCGCGGCTTCCAGAATAGGCGTGAAGAACAGGCGCGAAAATAGCGGAGTCGTCCCGGGTCAAAACGTCCTTCGCAGCCCGAATCGCACCTGAATCGGTTCCACGGGGTGGAAAACATCGGTAAATGCGGCATCGGCCGTCGGCGTTATGCGGGCGGTATAAGCGTAGTCGATGTCGTGATCTCTGCGGGTCAGCAAGTTCAAGGCTTCCACCACCAAGCTCCATTTATTTGCGATTCGATAACGTACCTCCGCGTTGAGCAGGATCGTCGCATTCGAGCGGTAAATCCCGTCGGACGTCAAATCGCGCGGACCGAAGGCGCGCAAGCGCAAACTCGCCGCAAAGCGTCCGTAATCGTGCATCGTGGCGCCCGCCGAGGCCACCAACCCGACGGCTTCCGGTACGCGCTTTCCGCCGGCGCTGTTCGGCGCGGCATCATCCGGGTCGACTTCAGTAAAAAAGGCTCTGGATTCGGCAAAGTCAAAATCAAAGGCCCAATGTTCGAGCGGCGTGTAGTAGTTCGCCCATTCGAGGCCGTAGCGGTTGCTCGGCGATAACGAAGCAACCGTGCCTCCGGTGTCGCCGTCCTGCAGCAGTTCGGAAGCACTGTGGAGATACCAGAGTGAAAACGTGCTCTGCAGATGTGGAACTGCCGTAGTGCGCACGCCGACTTCCGACCCCTTGGTTTGAATGAGGGCGGGGATTCTCGGCGTGGCCGTTGGAAACGGGTTATCAGGCGAAATCGGTTCCTGTCTCTGCGTAGCGCCACGCGCGTCGTTGCTGTGAAAACTAAATCCGCCCTGTACATAGAACTCCGTCTTGGACCACGGGCCGAACACCAAACTCGCTTTGGGCTGGGGCATGAACCGCGTGACGGTGCCGGAATTGGCGGACGCAAAATTTACCACGGGAGCGCCGGGTAGTTCGCCGGCAGTATAGCTGGGAGTCAGGCTCGTGACGTTATAAATTGCCTGGTCGCCGCGCATGGCCAGCACTGTGCGGAATTTGTCCGACCATTGAATTTTGTTTTCCACAAAAAAACCGGCCATCGTGTCCGTAAATCTGTTTACATCCGTGTCCGCGGGCAGGACCGCCGTGAGATTGGGCTCGTCATTGCATGCGTCGACGGGTTCGTCATTGCAGGCGTTACCGTCGTTCTTGCCGGTGCGCACGCGATTTTGCGTCCGGTAGAGGCCGTTACGGACCCAATCGTTGCGGACCTGCAGTCCGAACGTGTTCTCCACCTTATGGCCGCCCCACTGGCTGAAGATGGTGTGGCGTGCGTCGACCCCAAACACAAAGCGGCTGTCCTGCTGTTCGAACTGATCTCCCTTTACGGGGTCGTTCAAGTAGTAGGTGAAATCGGAAAACAGGTTGAGATAGTAATAAAATCCGTACGCCATGATTTGCGTTCTGGAGCGATCGTTTTGCCGATGCCATTCCGCCTGCAGGCTATAACGGTCCGAATTGCCGCCGTCACTTGGATTGAGCGCACCGAAAAAACCAACGAGAGGCACAGCGGTGACGGGGATCTGGTCACTCGAATTCCAGGTCCCGCGGTACGCGTGGGCGGTGATGCTGAACCCCTTGGCGTTGTCGCCCTGGCTATAGGTCAGAAGGCCGTTGTACTTGAAATAGTTGTCCGCATGCGTCCACGGGCCGTCGTCGTGATAGAACTCTCCGCCGAAGAGCAAACTCCCCGAGCCGACCTTCTCCGAGAGGCCGAAGACGGCACGCTCATAGCCGTACATCCCGCCTTCCACCTGGAAGAAGTTATCGGGCAGCGTCTTGTAAAATTCCAGGTTGGCCGATCCGGCGGAGCCGTAGTTGCCGACGTCGGAATAGTACGGACCTTTTTGGTAATTCACCCGCTGTACCAACTCCGGGATGACGACGTTCATGTCTGCGTACCCTTCGCCGTGCGCATGCGAGGGGAGATTCAGCGGCATTCCGTCAAGGGAGACGGCGAAATCGGTGCCGTGATCGAGATTGAAGCCGCGAAGAAAATATTGATTGGCCTTGCCGCCTCCGGCATGTTGCGTGATGATGACACCGGGAACCGTTTCGAGGACCTCTCCAGAGCGAAGAATAGGACGATCTTCCAGTTCCTGTGCGCCCACCGTTCCCTGGGTAGCGGATTGGGCGATTCCGGTGAGGTCGTCCGCGCGGCCCTGCACATTCACGGTGGTTCTGACCGATCGCAAGGCCAGAACGATGCGGAACAGGGCGGGCGCCTCGGCCCCTATCGTGACCGGAATTTCTTTGCTTTCAAAATCGGCGTGAGATACCACCAGCCGATAATTACCTGCGGCGACTCCAGAAATCGTGAAGGAGCCGTTCGTGTCCGACTCGGTCGTTCTGAGTGCGGTACGGTTCGCGCTTTGAAGCTGCACGCTGGCTCCGGCAATCCCCGCGCCGGAGGTGTCAACCACACTCCCCGTCACTGGAAAATCCGCTGCCCCAACACGCCACATGGTTGCGCATAGGATGGAAGTGACGACGACTAGGCGTCGGAACATAGGCTCCTTTCATTCGTGCTACGCAATTTACAACCGTGCTACCGAGTTTGGATGGTAGCACTAAAGTCCAAAACGTATTACGCAGCAGGCGGGTGCTTCGGATGTACCCGCCGGACAGGAGCCCGGAATGGGTGATCTGGCGCGCATTGGAATCGCAATTCCCGAAGAGCTATTGGAAGAGTTCGACCGGCTGATCGAGCGGCGGGGGTATGAAACCCGGTCGGAGGCTGTGCGCGACCTTGTCCGGAAAGAACTGGTCGACGAGATTTCCGCGTCGCCGAACATGGAGGTCTACGGAACGGTGACGCTGATTTACGACCACCATGCCCGGTTGCTGCTGGATAAGCTGACGGAAATACAGCATCAGCATCACGGCGCGATCATATCGAGCCTGCATGTCCATCTGGACCATGACAACTGTCTCGAAGTGATCCTGGTCCGGGGGAAATCGACACTGGTTCAAAAGCTCGCGAACGCGCTGATCGCCACCAAAGGCGTGAAGCATGGCCGGTTTATGTTGACGACCTCCGGCCGAGGCTTGCCGTGAACGGGAATCGGCTAAGCTATTCCATCAGGAGATGTCGGCAGCCGGAAGCGACCGGGCGGCATCGCTTGAACGCCGTCCACGAGTCGCCGAACAACCCGTCCGGGCGAATTGCTCCCGGCTGCCTAGCATTTCTCAGCGGAGAGACAACGCTGTTCAGAGACCGTAGCCGACAGTCCGGGAGCTATTTGCCCGGGGTTAAAAGATAGCCGTGAGCGTTGCCGCTCTGATCTACCGCGAGGCCAATGATCTCGCCACGGCTGTTGATACCGCACGCCACCAATAAAGTGAGCGGTGAGCCGGCAGGGATGAGGGAATTGAGATCGCTCATAACGCCGTTCTGCCAAACGAATGCTCGCGGATTGAAGTTCTCGTCCGCCGACACGCCGACCACTTCGCCGTCCTTGTTCAGGTTGGAGGCGACGCTGAAAGTGTCGCCCTTGAGCGTGCCAAGATCTTTCATGCCGCTTTCCGCCGTCCAAAAGAAGCCGTGGAAAGCCTGATCTCCGGGAAGATCAGACTGGCCGACTACCTGGCCTTTATTGTTAATGTTCAACGCCAGATTTCCCATCAATTTTCCTGTCCCGCCCAAATTGCCAAGGTCGATGACGGTGCCGGTATCCCACAGCAAAGCATGCAAGGGATGGAGATTCAACAGCGATCCAAAATTGAAGGTGGAGCAATTTCCGGACGCTCCCACTACCTGGCCAGCATCGTTAATAGAGAGCGCAACGCCATCCAGATCCCCAGCGGCTGTCGGAAGTTGGTGGATACCCTCCCGGTCCCAGATCACGGGCTTGAATTGGAGCACTTGAGGGGCTGGGCACCCAGCATCCTGTGCCCCCGTTTCCGCAAAACCGGCGACGACGCCCCGGTTGTTGATCAGGTTTGCGACTCCGTTGCTGCCGCCCAAAAGCGGCAAGGGAGTCATTATGCCGTATTCCCAGACGAAGGGCACGCAAGCGGCGCCATTGGTGGTGAGCCCCATGGCCTTGAATCCGCAAAAATCTTCGCCGGTTGGATTCGGCGCCGTGGGGCGTTCCGCCTCGCCTACGGCTTGGCCCCTTTGGTTCACGCTAAAAGCCACGCTGTTCTGTTGCCCGAATCCAGGTGTTGCGATATCCAAGCTCCTGCCCTGATACCACAGTGTTGCGTGCGTTCTGTCACCCGAAACACCCGATGCGCCGGCGATCAAACCATTGGTGGCTATCGTGAATGGCTGCCCTGGCGATGAGCCGACGACGCCGAGGTCAGTCAGGGAATAATGCGGGGCTTGCGCCAGAGCTATCGTGGCGAACAGGCTGCCTGCGAGAAGCGTACTCAGAAACAATTTCATATTGGTGTTCCTCCACTCCAGATAGGCGTCAGCAGACCGCAAAACCTATCACGGGCGGGAAAACCCGAAACGGAAGTGGGCGATATAATTCAGCCCATGGTTGCCGGCAGGGAACGAATTTGGAGATGGACCGGTGAGCGACGTCGATGAGTTACTCCGCGCCTGGACCAAGGGAGATCACACGGCGCTCGAAAGGCTTACTCCCATCGTCTATGACGAGCTACATCGTCTGGCCCGGAGATTCATGAAGGGCGAGCGGCCTGGTCACAGCCTCCAGACGACCGCGCTGGTCAATGAAGCTTACATGCGACTGGTAGATTATAAGCGGATGCAATGGCAGGATCGCGCGCACTTCTTCGCCGTTTCGGCGCAAGTGATGCGGCGCATTCTAGTGGAACACTCAAGACGGCACAACCTGAAACGCGGCGGCCGCGTGCCGCATGTCTCCTTGGAGGAGGCTGCCGTGGTGGGTGGCGAGAGATCCGCCGATATGGCGGAACTTGATGATGCCTTGAACTCGTTGGCTAAGCTTGACCCGCGCAAAGTACAGGTGGTCGAAATGCGCTTCTTTGGCGGGCTCAGTGTGGAGGAAACGGCTGAGGTCCTCCAGATCTCGCCCGTAACGGTAATGCGCGATTGGAGCACAGCCAGAGCGTGGCTCTACCGTGAGCTCGGTGGCGAGGCATCCGATGGAGTCTGAGCGCTGGAAACAGATTGACTACCTGTTGCAGTCAGTGCTGGCGCGTCCCGCGCAAGAACGCGCCGACTTCCTGCGGCGAGCATGTGCTGGTGATGAGGAGCTTGAGCGCGAAGTCCGAACCTTACTCATATCTGCCCGGGATGCCGGTAGTTTCCTGGAGAGTCCGGCGATTGAGGTAGCGGCTGTGGAGCTCGCGCGCCGGCAGACACAACCCGAACCCAAAGGCAGCGAGATTGCACTTGGCCGAGCCGTGTCCCATTATCGCGTGCTCGACAAACTCGGCAGCGGCGGGATGGGTGTGGTTTACAAAGCCAAGGACACCAGGCTCAATCGTTTCGTCGCACTGAAATTTCTATCTGACGATCTCGCGTGCGACCAGGACGCTCTGAATCGTTTTCGCCGGGAGGCGCATACCGCTTCCGCCCTGAACCATGCCAACATCTGTACGGTCCACGATATCGGCGAGCAAGATGGGCGCGCGTTCCTGGTAATGGAATTTCTGGATGGCACCACGCTGAGAGAGCGACTTGCCGGTGGCCCTCTCGACAGCGAAACTCTGGTGACTTTCGCGATCGAATGCGCGGATGCATTGGATGCGGCGCATAGGGCGGGCATCATACATCGTGACATTAAGCCGGCCAATATCTTCATCACGCGGGGCGAGCACGCGAAGATCCTGGATTTTGGACTGGCCAAGGTTACTGCCGCAGCCTATCAACGCGTGGGCTCGGGAAATACGGCCGATTCGACCCTGACCATCGAACACCATTCCACGAATCCAGGAAAGGCGGTCGGCACGGTGGCGTATATGTCGCCGGAACAGGTGCGCGCGGAGCGCCTGGATATGCGCACGGACCTGTTTTCATTCGGCGTGGTGCTTTATGAAATGGCAACAGGTAGCCTGCCCTTCCCCGGAGTAAGTGCCGGCGTCATCTTTGATGCCATTCTGAACCGCCCTCCGCTGCCGCCGGAGCGTCTCAATCCCGGCATGCCCGAGGAGCTCAAGCGCATCATCGGCAAGTGTTTGGAGAAACAGCGCACCCTCCGTTATCAGCACGCGTCGGACCTTCGTGCCGATCTGCAGCGTTTGAAACGGGACTCCGGTTCGGCAGGAGCCCTTACAAGCGCCCCTCCCGCGACCGGTGTCGGCCGGTGGAAGTTGAAGGCGGCCGCGATGTTGGGTGTGCTGGCGATTGCGAGCGGCGGATACCTGCTGACTCACCGTACGCCCAAGCTCACTGACAGAGACACGATCGTACTTGCGGATTTCAATAACCGGACGGCTGACCCGTTGTTTGACGATACGCTTCGCCAAGGGCTGTCGGTCCAATTAGAGCAGTCGCCATTTCTAAGCTTGATCTCTGATCGAAGAATCCAGCAGACGCTACGCCTGATGCAGCGGCAGCCGGACGTACGGCTCACGCCTGAGCTTGCCTATGAAATTTGTGACCGCACCGCCAGCACCGCAGTCGTAGAAGGATCCATAGCGAGCCTGGGAAGCCAGTATATTGTGGGTTTGCGTGCCAAGAACTGTCGCACCGGAGAGATTCTTGACGACGAGCAGACGACCGCCCCGCGGAAGGAAGATGTCCTGAACGCGTTGAGCCAAATCGCTGCCAAGTTCAGAGCCAAGGCCGGTAAGTCATTGGCGACTGTGGAAAAGCACTCGGCTCCGCTGGCCGAGGTTACCACACCATCGCTCGAAGCCTTGAAAGCCTTCAGTGCTGCCGAGAGGGCGCGAGCCACGGCCGGCCCGGCCGCTGCTCTTGCCCTCTACAAACGTGCTCTGGAGATCGATCCAAAGTTCGCCATGGCCTACCAACAGATAGGGCAGGTGTACGGCGAAATCGGGCAGTCCGACTTGTCCGCCGAAAACGTGACGAAGGCGTATGAAGTGCGTGATCGCGCCGGCGACCGCGAGAAATTCTTTCTCACGCTGTCTTACGACTTTCGGGTAACAGGAGATCTGGAACGGGCGCAACAGACTTGTCAATTGTGGGCCGAGACCTATCCTCGCGATGCGCAGCCAATAACGTTCTTATCGACAATATATGAAATCACGGGTCAATGGGAACGATCCGTCGAAGCCGCGCAAAAGGCAACGGAGATGGATCCGAACTTTGCTTTCGCCTGGGATAATGTGGCATTCGGCCAGCAGTATCTGGGCCGATTGACGGAGGCCGAGCGCGCGCTCGATGCGGCTGCCCGGCACAAGCTGAACCTTAGCCCTGATTTTCCGGTGCTGCGATACAACATCGCGTTTCTGAAAGGTGACCAGATGGGTATGGCCCGCGAAGTAGCTCGAAGTCATGAGGGCTACGGCGCAGAAGACGCCCTTGCCGATAATGAAGCTTTCGCTCTAGCCTATTCGGGTAGATTGGAACAAGCACGAGGCATGTCCAGGCGTGCGGAGGAATTAGCCCAACAAGCGGGCGAAACGGAAACCGCAGCCTTATACGAAACCGCGGCATCCCTACGCGAGGCCCTTTACGGAAACGTGGCTATGGCCAGCCAGAGTGCGCGGGCTGCGTTAGCAATTTCTCAGGACCGGGAAGTCGAATATGGCGGGGCATTCGCCCTAATCTTAGCGGGCGACTCCCATGGAAAAACTCTGATCGACGATCTCGCGAAACGCTTCGGGCAGGATACCTCCGTGCGATTCGCTTACTTGCCGGAACTTCG
>JAFAWA010000205.1 GCA_019242155.1 Terriglobia bacterium
CGCGCACGCCGCCGCGAAGTAACTCCCGTTTAGTAGCTGAGGGCGGGCTTCATTTCCGCCCTCACTTCAACAGCCCCCCAGCTTCCCCATCCACAAACCACTCGGCGTTTTCTCCGATTACTTGAGCCGGATACTTGTCCGGTTGCATCGGTTCGTTTAAGACCGCCCGCAAAGTCTCGGCCTTGTCCGCTCCATCCACCAGGTACAAGATGTGGCGCGTGGCCAGCAATGTCCCGGGTAACAGAGTGACGCGCCACTGGTGAAACTGAGGAGCGAATACCGCAGCCGCAATTCCTTCGCGATCGTGGATCAATGGGTCGCCGGGGAAGAGACTCGCGGTGTGTCCGTCCGGACCCATGCCACACTGCGCCACATCGAAGACCGGTTTCTCACCCGAACCCAATCCGAAGAACTGGCGGATTTCGTTGATGTAGCGCGTGGCCGCTTCCTTCGGAGCGATCTCCCCCACAATCCGGTGTACGTTGCGTTCCGGAATGTGCGCGAGTGCAATCAGGTTATCCTTTGCGAGTTTGTAGTTGCTCGCGGGGTCTTCGGGCGGAACACAACGCTCGTCCACCCAGAACACATGCAGGCGGCTCCATTCAAAGCGCCGCGCGGCCATCTTTTGAAACAGCAACTGCGGGGTGTGGCCGCCCGAGACGGCCAAAGTGGCGAAATCCCGGCCGCCCAGAGCTGCCTCCAGAAGGGCCAGGGTGCGTGCAGCGCATGCCTCGGCCGCGCCGGCCGTGTCCGCCGCTATATGGGTTTTCGCGTTCATAATTCTATGGCCACCCTCAGCACCTGTTCAAATACCGGGTCCCGCCCCAGGATCTCCAGTTCCTCGCTCATCAGCAGATGGTCCTTGGTTACCGGAAGATTCGTGCAATGCGTGAGATCGTCTACCGAGACACAGAGCGTCTCCCCCTGGCGCGCGAGCGTCACGTGAAAGCTGTCACTGCTCAGTTCCACCGCCAGAAGTTGTTCCTCGCCTCCTGTGGGCTCGGCGGCGAAGTCCAGTTTCGGTTGCGCTCCGGTCTGCCGTAAGGAGTCGAGGATCCACGCGCCCATGTAGCGCGCGCACGCGGGTGCGGCTGACCCGCCGTAGGTAACCGTCACCTGAGTCATCTGGGGAAGATGGGCCGCGTACTTCCGGTTTTCGAAGACCTGCGACAGCATTTCCCGCCAGCGCGTAAGCCCGGTCCACGATAGATCGCCGATGCGAAGTCCGCCCGCTACGAGATTCGATAAGAGCCCGAAAGCCTGCCTGGGGTCTCCGAGCGCGGCGCTATCTACGATGAGCCGCGAAGCCAGCTTGGCATGGCGCGCGATGGATGCAGATTCGAAGAGAGCCCGATTGCGGCACCACAGGATCACCGGCAGATCCGGCGCTCTTATCGGCGACACCACCGAGAATATGTCGTCCAAGGCGCCTTCGGAGCCCGTAATTTCGATCTCTTCGGAGCAGACCTGATGCTTCTGGCCGAACGGTATCCAGCAGTGTGCGGCGACATGCGCGCCCAAAGGCTGATTGGGACTGGGACGAATCACGATCGCCCGGGCGGGATGCAGCGGCATGAGCGCGGCCAGGGTCTCACTCAACCCGGCAGCATCCTCGTCCTCGGCAGCCACTACCACGAGAGTGAGAGAGCATGCCCGCAAAACCCCGGTGCCTGCGCCTCCTTCCGCGTGTTCGTTGACCCACAGATCGGCAACCTGCTTCAAAATCTTCTCGGGTGCCAGCGTCGCTCCCATTACGGTTCCCTCCAGCTATGCCCGTGCCGCGCAACCATCTCGTCGGCTTCCTTCGGCCCCCAGGCTCCCGCCGCATAGTTGGGAAAGTCATTCTTTTCGGAATGCCACACCTGCTGAATGGGCTCCACCACCTTCCAACTTGCCTCGACCATATCCTGGCGTGTATACAGAGTCGCATCGCCGATGATGGCGTCGAGCAGCAGCGTCTCGTAAGCCGAAGGCGACCGTTCTCCGAAACTCGATCCGTAGTTGAAATCCATCGAGACGGGGCGAAGGTTCATGCCCGTGCCCGGGCGCTTGGAAAGGAATTTGAGCGAGAGGCCCTCTTCCGGCTGAATGCGAACTATTAGGAGATTCGGCGTCATCTGCGCGGCCTGTCCATTGAAGATCGCAAGCGGCGCCGGTTTGAAGTGGATCGAAATCTCTGTGGTCCGTTTGGGCAGCCGCTTGCCCGTTCGCAGAAAGAAAGGAACACCTGCCCAACGCCAGTTGTCCACCACAAATGTCGCGGCAGCAAACGTATTGGTTTGGGATTCCGCATCCACGCCCTGCTCCTCGCGAAACCCCGGCACATCTTTGCCTCCGATCCGCCCCGGCCCATACTGCCCCGCCACAGCGTCCTGCCGCACCTCCTCGGGACTCATGATATGGATCGACCGCAGCAGCTTCGCGCGTTCATCGCGGACCGAATCGGCGCGGAAACTGGCGCTCGGCTCCATGGCGATGGTCGCCATGACCTGCAGCAGGTGGTTCTGGATCATATCGGCCAGTGCGCCGGCCTCCTGATAATAGCCGCCCCGTCCTTCCACGCCGATCGATTCCGCGGCTGTGATCTGCACGTGATCTATATATCTGCGGTCCCAAAGCGGCTCAAAAATACCGTTACCGAACCGGAAGGCCAAGATGTTCTGGACCGTCTCTTTGCCCAGGTAGTGATCGATGCGGTAGACGTCGCTTTCCTGAAACACCTTGTGCAGTTCGTCGCTCAGCGCGCGCGCGCTTTCCAGATCGTGTCCAAACGGTTTTTCCACCACCAGCCGCCGCCAGCCGTTCCCACTGCCCAGGCCTGCTTCGCCCAGACCCTGCGCCGCTCGCGCGTATTGACTGGGCTGCACGGAAAGATAAAAAAGAACATTGCCTCCGGTGTGGCGGCTCTGTTCGATCTCCGATAGTTTTTGGCCGAGCCGGTGATACATGTCCGGGTCGCCGATATCGCCCGGCAAATAGAACAGGCCCTGTGCGAAGGCCTGCCAGACATCGGGCTCGAATTGAGTATCTTCGGAAAACTCTTTGACCGCTTCGCACATGCGTTCGCGAAACTGGTCGTCCGAGAGCGGGCTGCGCGATACTCCGATGATCGCAAATCCGGCGGAAAGTCTGCGGTCGTATGCCAGGCGGAACAGCGCCGGCATCAGCTTGCGTTTGTTCAGATCGCCGGATGCCCCGAAGATGACCAGCGCGCACTCCGGCACGCGCCGCTCAAATCGCAGCGGATCCTGAAACGGATTTTGTGCAGACATTGTGACCAAAATAGCACGCAGGAGAAGGGAGCCGGCTTCGCCTGTGATTAGCGGGCGTTCTCGCTCGCCAACAGCGCCTTGCGATTCTGCCGCAGATCCTTTCCGGAGCGCTCCTTCGGGTATCGCTTGGATCCCATCATCCCCTTCCACAACTCCCGATTGAAGCGTGGCGTGTCGAGCTTGTCTTCTTCGTCGTAGTCCATGTCGCCCAGCTTCTTTTGCCAATAGGCGGCTGTGTGACGGTCCCGCGCGTAAGCCTGCGCGCGCGCGGTACGGGGCAGCGAATTTTGGGCGGTGGCTTTGGGCAAAGGAAGCTGCGACGTCCGCAGCAGGTCCGGCACAATGGCGTTGTAGTTCCATGCCGCCTGATTCGGATCGAAGACCTCCGTCATCGGCATGCTCGCCGCGCTGTACAAACTGCTGGGCGTCACACCGAGCAGCGCCTCGATGGTGCGCACCAGGCTGACCGTCGTGTATCGTTCCGAAATTACCGCCCCCTGCTTCACGTAGGGGCCGATCACATATGCCAGGCTGCGATGCGCGTCCACGTGGTCCGGTCCGTCCTGCGCATCATCCTCCACCATGAAGATCAGCGTATTGTCGCGATAGCGGCTGCCCGCGATCTTTTGCGCGACCAGCCCGATCGCATAATCGTTATCCGCAATCTGCATCGCGGGAGTATTCAAACCGTATAAGGCCGTGCCGAAACTGCCGAAATGGTCGTGGCACAGCCGCATCAATGTGAGATTCGGCAGATTGCCGCTGGCGGCGAACTGATCGAATTCGCGCTCCCATTCCTTCACGTTATAGAAGTCGGCGTTGTTCTGATCGAACGTTCGAAAATACGGATCCGTGCGGCTCACGAGCGCTTTCGTCGTCGCATAGGCTTGAATAATGCCGTCCTGGAACGGCGTCTTGGAAATGGGGATGTACGTCGGGTTCTGCTTCGGGTTTTCGTAACGCGATTGATCGCCGTAGAAGCCGTAGTTACGCACCGTGAGCCCCGCGCGTAGCGCCTCGTCCCATATGTAGCCCGCGCCTGCTTCCCCGGTGTCGCTATCGGGCGCGGCCACGTCCGCATCCCCGGGAAGCAAGCGCGGATCTGCCGGATGTTGAGGGTCCGGGCTTAATAGCGGCTGCGCTTTGATGCGGTCTGCAAGTGAGGCGAACCCCACATTCACATTCCTGTTTGTGCCTTCCCAGTCATACGTTAGGCCGCGGCCCGCGTAATTGACCGGCACTGTTTTTTCAGTGTAGTCCGTGGCCCTGGCAGAGACCGACCAGTTCCAGCCTACGCCGCTCACCTCACCCGAATCGTAAAAGTTATCGAGAGTGACAAATCTGCGCGCGAGCGAGTGGTGATTCGGCGTGATCGGTTCTGGAAACTCGGTAATGCTGGGATCGCCGTTGCCCACCTCCAGATCGCCCAGCACCTGGTCGTAGGTGCGATTCTCTTTCACGATGTAGATGATGTGCTGCACCTTGGCGCGAACCTGCTCGAGCACCGCGTCCGCACCCGGCCGCGCTACCCGGTCGAAATGGTTGTTCCGGGCCGCCTGGCGCGTCAGGGCCGCTAATTCCGCCGCCGCGGGAACAGGCGCAGACCAGAGGCTCGCCTTCTCCAATGCCAGCACGTACTGTTCTCCCGAACCGGCCGCGCAGTCCGGAACGTTCGGCGCTTTCGCATCGCCGCGGCAGTTGCCTGTGTTCGGCCCCGGAACGCTCTTGCTGTTTACCACGAAAAGCCGCTTTCCGTCCGCGCTGACGCTGATGCTGTTGGGGTACCACGCGGTGGGGATCAGGCCGCTAACCTCTCCCGCCCCATTCTCGCGAAGGGCGACAACGGCCACAGCATTGGTTCCCCCATCCGTCACATAGAGCGTCCGCCCGTCCGGCGAGAGCGCCAGTCCATTGGGATTCGCGCCCTTAGGCAACGGTGCCGCCGGGAGCATGCCCGCCGGCGCCGTCACCATGAACCCGGCTACCGTCTTATCCGCATCGGTATCGATCACCGCCACGCTATCGCTGTTATCCACGGCCACATACAGCCGGTCCTGGGCCTTGTTCAGCAAGAGCCGGTTGGGCTGCCCTGTAACCGGAATCCGCGCCGTCACGCCCGGCGTCCCTGCTAGCCGCACCACAACGATCTCGCGGTCTCTCGGGCTCGAAACATAAGCTTTGTCATTTCCGCGAATGGCCACTCCAAACGGATATTCACCGCCCGCCATATGCTCCGGAACAGGCCGCAGATCCAGTTCCGCGGTCTTTTTGCGAGTCTTCAGATCGATGATGCTGATCGAGTCGTTAAACATATTGGCCACCACCGCGAGCGTCCCATCGCGGCTTACGGCGATGCCCGCCGCCGCCGGCTTGGGAGCCCCTGTGTTGTAGGGCGCCGGTGCGTTCGAAAGTAGTCCCAGGCCTGTGGCATGGCCCAGAGGAACAGCCGCGGCGCGCGCGAAGCCAGTGGCGCTCCGGTGGAACACGTATAGCTTGTCATCCGGCCCGCCCGAAACATAGAACTCCTCTCCGGATGGGTTCCACTCCAACCCACAGAAGCTGTTCGGCACCGGTAGCGCCTCGAGTTGGACCGGCGGCGCAACCGTCGCATCGTAAACGAACACGTATTCGCTCGCGCTCCGGCTACGCGTCGATTCCCGGTTGTATCCGCTGGTCAGAACCAGCAATCGCCGCCCATCCGGACTCAGGGCCGTTGTCACCGCCTGCCCCAATGCGAAATTCGGCCGGTCGGCCAAACGCGGATTCAGCGCCATCAGAACCGAATGCGGCGCCGCCAGCGGAGTGATTTCAAACCCGTTCGGCAGTTGAATCGGATCGGCCGCCCAACAGGACAGCGAAGCCCAGGCGAGAAACAACAGATGGGACGGTGGCGTCTTCATAGGGGTTGCTCCAAAGTATACGCCCCGCCGGCCCGCCTATCGTTATTAGACCGTTACAGACATATGAACGCAGTCCCGCGGCGCGGCCCGCCTTGGATCGGCGCCTTACGTCTCTGCGCTGTGGCGGCGTTTTGCCCTCAATCGGTTAGCCCGAAACATAACGCCAAACTGTTGTTGTTAAAAAATCGAGGCTTATTGTATCATTGGCCAGAGGCTTTACGCGGTGGCGGTTGTTACGCGGGAAATCTCCAGTCACATTTGCGCTTTTTTGAACTTCTGCCGGGTCGAAAAGGGCCTGACGGCCAATTCGCAACAGGCGTACTCTGCTGATTTGGAACGATTTCAGGCCTTTTGGAAGGGCCGGGACGGAATGCCCGAGCCCGACGACCTCCGCGCCTACGTGGACCAGCTCTACCATGCGGGCTTGAGTGCCCGCTCCATCGCGCGTCACCTGGCCACTCTTCGCAATTTTTTCACTTTCCTGCTGCGCGAAGGAATCATCGCCCATGATCCGGCCGAGCATCTGCGTCCTCCCAAGCAATGGCAGACCATCCCCAAATTTCTGAATCCCGACCAGATCGAGAGCCTTCTCCTAGCCCCGGACCTGTCTTCTCCTAAGGGCCTGCGCGACCGCGCCATGTTAGAACTGCTCTATGCGAGCGGGTTGCGGGTCTCCGAATTGTGCCGCGTGGGGATGGGCGATCTGAATCTCGAACTCGGCGTAGTCAGGACGACCGGGAAGGGAAATAAGCAGCGTCTGGTTCCGGTAGGCACGCACGCGGTCAAGGCACTGGGCGCTTATCTGCAAACCGGACGCGGCGCGCTTTTGCATGGACGCTCCAGCCGCTATGTTTTCGTAACTAATCGCGGCGGCTGCCTGACCCGCCAGGCGTTCTGGAAGCTGCTGCGCGTCTATGCCCGGCGGGTCGGCATCTTTCACGGCATCACTCCGCACGTACTGCGCCACAGCTTTGCCACTCATCTGCTCGAGGGCGGGGCCGACCTGCGCAGCGTTCAAGTGATGTTGGGACATTCGGACATCTCTACGACTCAGATCTATACCCACGTAATGCG
>JAFAWA010000307.1 GCA_019242155.1 Terriglobia bacterium
ATCGACCGGGCTTCGCGCTCGAGGTGCTCGTCGCCCGCACATGCTTTCCGTAAAAATGCGTTGCGCTCCTCGGTCGGAAGTTGCAACGCCGCGTGCAGCAGTTTATCGAGTTGCTTCCACTGTTCCGGTTCCATTCCCCGCCCCGCCCCCGAGTTCGCGATAAAGCCAGAACTTGGCGATACTCCAGTCGCGCCGCACCGTGGCCGGCGACATCTGGAGCACTTCCGCCGTCTCCTCTACACTCAGCCCGCCGAAGAAGCGCATTTCGATGATTTGCGCCTTGCGCGGATCGAGACGGGCGAGTGCCTTCATTGCGTCATCGAGCGCCACCAGGTCTCCGGTGCGGTCACGATCTACCAACGCAACATGGTCCAACGCGACATGCTGGACGCCTGCCCCGCGTTTTATGTTGTGCCTGCGGGCGCGGTCGACAAGTATGCGCCTCATCACCTGCGCCGCAACCGCGAAGAAGTGGGCGCGATCCTGCCATTGCATGCGCTTGTAGTCCACCAATCGCATGTAGGCCTCATTCACCAAGGCAGTGGTTTGCAGCGTCGGGCCTGGACGCTCGCGCCGCATATAGTTGTGAGCCAGGCGGCGAAGCTCCTCATACACGATAGGAGTCAGCCCTTGGAGCGCGTTTTCGTCTCCATCACTCCACGCGCGGAGGAGGCCGCTGACCTCTTTTGTGTCCAGCTCACGAGCCATTGCCGCTCTCGACCGTCTTGGCCAATTATAATAGGCAGTCCCTACCTCCAAATTTTTCCCTCTGGCCATTAGCAAATCTCTTTCGATTCTCCGCCTATTTGGGGTGGAGGAACACATGCAAAAGATTCTGATTTCGATTGCCGCCGGCAGCCTGCTCACGGCGCTCGCCGCGGCACAGCCGCGCTATACCGTGATCGACCTCGGTACCTTGGGCGGCAAGTACAGCTTTGGTTTTGGCCTCAACAATGCCGGCGAGGTGGCCGGCGCGGCAGCGACGTCCGCTCAGACCGATGGATTCGCCGCAACCGCATTCGTTTGGACCAAACAGAAAGGGATATCCAACCTGGGCGTTTTGGGACCGCCGCTCTTTCCCGCCTGTCCCACCTGCAATAGCGATGCAGCCGCCGTCAGCGCGCTGGGCGCAGTGGCCATCGGCTCCGAGATTGCCGCCTTGGACCCAAACGGTGAAGACTTTGGCCAGTTCGATCCCGCGAATCCGACCCACCGTGTAACGCGCGCCGCCATCTGGAGAAACGGCGTAATGACCGCGCTTCCCAATCTGCCCGGCGGCAACAACGCGAATGCTTTCTGGATCAACAGCCTGGGCCAGGTGAGCGGATTCGCCGAAAACGGCCTTATGGATTCCAGTTGCTCCCAGGGAACCCCGTTCCAGGTGGAGCGCTTTCAACCCGTAATCTGGGGGGTTAACGGCGAGATCCTGAGCGTTCTGTCTCCGCTGGTATCGAAGGGCGACACGGTTGCATTCGCCTTCACGATCAACGACCATCGCCAGGTCGCCGGCGCGTCCGGTTTGTGTTCCACCACCGGGCTGCCGCCCGTCGCCATCAATAGCACCGTCGCCACGCATGCCGTCCTGTGGGACAGAGATGGCTCGATCACCGATCTCGGCAATCTCGGAGGCGCATTTAACGTTGCCAGTAGTGTCAACAATCTCGGGGAGGTCGTAGGGACAGCACAATCGCCCAAAGATGGAACCGTGCATTCGTTCTTGTGGACCAGGCGGACGGGCATGCAGGACTACGGCGCCTTCCCTGGCGCGGTTGCCACCGTGGCGGGGTGCTGCCACACCATTAACGATAGAGGCCAAATCGTTGGCTTCACTATCGAGCCAAACAACGCGTACGGAGGGCGCGCCCTTTTGTGGCAGCGTACCGAGCCAAAGGACCTCAACGGTTTCTTAGCCGATCCGGGCCCCTTTGTGCAACTCACGGGCGCTTTCTCGATCAACGATGCCGGCGAGATCCTTTGCCAGGGAATCACAAACACGGGTGACCTGCACGCCTGCCTCGCAGTACCCGCTACCGGCACAGCGGTCAACCAGAGCGTTTCGCCCGCCGCACAGCAGTTACGCAGCGTCGTGCCTCTTACCGATAGCGCTCGCGAACAAGTTCGAGCCCGGCTCGGAATCCGCTAGCTGCTAAGTGCCCGGCAATTCTTCTGGCGGCCGCTGCTTCCTGCTCGGTACGGCCGCCTTCGCCCGGCAAAAACACTACGCGATATGCGCCCCCACCGTGTCCACATAGACCGCATAGAGCGATTGGCTCGCCGCCATGAACAGCCTGTTTCTTTTCGGCCCGCCGAAACAGATATTGGCGCACGTCTCCGGCAGCCGGATCATTCCAATCCGTTCTCCCGCCGGTGTCACTACTTGAACCCCGGGCCGCGCGCCCGCCCAGATGTTGCCGTCAATATCGCACCGGATCCCATCCGCCGCGCTCGGCGCTTCTTTCGAGTCCCCGGTGATGCCCGCCGGGACGTTCAGCACCACGAACCGCTTCCCGTTTCGTACTGTCTTCCCTTCCACGTCATACACGCGGATGTCCCGCCCGGATCCCGTATCACAAATGTAAACCTTCTTGTAATCGGGTGAGAAGCAGATGCCGTTCGGCCCTTCCTGGTCCTCGGTCACTTTGTCTATTTGCCCTGTTTTTTCGTCTACGCGATACACCGCCGGCTTAAGCTCCGAGTCCCCTTTGAACCCTTCGTAGTATCCGCGAATTCCGTAAATCGGATCAGTGAACCAGATCCCTCCGTCCGGATGCACCACAATGTCGTTGGGTGAGTTGAAACGCTTGCCCTGATACTTTTCCGCGATTACCGTGGTGGTTCCATTATTTTCATATCGGACTACGCGCCGGTTGCCGTGCTCACACGAAAGCTGCCGTCCTTCATAGTCGAACGTGTTCCCGTTACTGTAGCCCGAAGGGTTATGAAACACTGTCACGCGCCCATCCTCTTCGATCCACCGCATCTGCACATTGTTCGGAATGTCGCTCCACACCACGTACCGGCCCTGCCCGTTCCAGGCCACGCCTTCCGCCCACAACGTTCCTGTATATAGACGTTTGATCGGCGAGTTCACAACATACCGGCGAAAGCGGTTGTCAAACGCAATAATATCCGGGTCGGGATACTGCACCGGTTCCTGCCTCGACCAATCGCGCGGCGCAGGTGGAGGCGGAGCCGCATTCTGTGTCTGCCCGATCACGGGACCAATCGCTGCGCCCGCAAGCGAAGCCGCAAGGAACGACCTGCGGCCCAAAGTGGTGGTTGCACGCATGCTGTGGCTAACTTTTTTCATGCCGTATGTATATCGCAGTTCGCGCATTTTGTGGAAACCGTGGTTCCCAGGCATCCGTCCCGAATACTATGTGCCCGGCGTCCTGGTCACAGGAAGTGTACTCGGAACCGCCTGGAAAATCTATGCCCAGCAAGCATTCCCTATTTCGTCTCGTCTTTTTTTCCGCAGTGATCCTGCCGGCCATGGCGCAGCAGAGCCGCTTGGCCGAGCGTATTGACAACTCTCGCCGAGTCGCATTGAGCGGGCATATCTCGCCCAAGGCCTTGTCCGGAGCCGATCAAGGTCAGGTGAACCCCGCACTGGTACTTTCGGAAGTCTCCATCGTCTTGCAGCCCTCCCAAACCCAAAAGACCAGTCTCGAGCAGTTCCTGGCCGAACAGCAGGATCCGTCCTCGGCCAACTACCATAAGTGGCTGACTCCGGAGCAGTATGCGGACCGGTTCGGCGTAAGTCAGGACGATATCAACAAAATCGTGGCCTGGCTTGAGAGCGAGAGCATCACCGTCACTTCGGTAGCTCGAGGACGAAACATCATCATGGTCCGCGGAACCGCCGCGCAGTTCCAGGCCGCGTTTCACACCGAGTTCCATCACTATCTGGTCAACGGCAATCTGCACTTCGCCAACTCGACCGACCCTTCGATTCCAGCGGCGCTTCAGGGAGTGGTCGCGGCCATCCATGGGTTGAATGATTTTCGTATGAAGCCGGCCTCGCGTTCCCGGGTTATTCTCCCCAATGCTGCCCGGCCGGAATATACCTCCGCGACCAGCGGTAATCACTATTTAGCGCCCAATGACATCGCCGCCATCTACAACATCAAACCGCTCTTCAGTAGCGGGCTGAACGGCGCCGGGCAATCTCTCGTGGTAGTCGGACAGACCCAGGTCCGTATGACCGACATCGAGCAATACCGTACGTATTTCGGACTCCCGGCCAACGACCCTCGGGTGGTCCTCGTTCCCGGCGCCGCCGATCCCGGAATCGTTTCGGGCGATTTAGGAGAAGCAGAGCTGGATCTCGAGATGTCCGGCGCGATCGCCAACGCCGCAAGCGTAATCTTTGTCTACTCGTCGGATGTCGTAACATCTCTGCAATACGCTATCGACCAGAACCTCGCGCCCGTTATCAGCATGAGCTACGGTTCCTGTGAACCGGACAATTTGACTTCCGACGTGAACCAGCTTCAGTCTTTGGCGCAACAGGCGAACGCCCAGGGGATGACCTGGTTTGCGGCATCGGGCGATGACGGGGCCGCCGACTGTTACGGCGACGGTGGTTCGTCGGACAACGTTGCCGCCGTCGATATGCCCGCCAGTCTGCCGCTCGTAACCGGAGTGGGTGGAACCGAGTTCAATGAGGGCAGCGGCAATTACTGGAACGCCGCCAACGACGCCACTAACGCTTCGGTGCTGAGCTACATTCCCGAGATTGCGTGGAACGACAGCGCCACCGACGGCAGCCCTTCGGCGAGCGGCGGCGGCGCGAGCATCTACTTCAGCAAGCCTTCCTGGCAGGCCGGCACGGGCGTCCCGCACGACGGTGCGCGCGACGTTCCCGATATCTCGATCAGCGCTTCCGCCGACCACGACGGTTACATCATCTTCTCGAGTGACGGCTGCTCGACCGGCAGAGCCGTGACCACGTGCAAACAGGCCGTCGGCGGGACGTCCGTGGGCGCCCCCATCTTTTCCGGTTTAGCTGCCCTGTTCAATCAGTATCTCGTCGCGACCGGCGTCGAGTCTGCTCCCGGGTTAGGCAACATCAATCCCAAGCTTTACTCCCTCGCCCAGGCAAGTCCCGCGGCCTTTCACGACATTACGGCCGGAAACAACATCATCACCACAACCTGCCCTCTTCGTTCTCGAGGCTGCGTCCCAGCCACCGTAGGCTTCAATGCCGGCGCGGGCTATGACCAGGTGACAGGCCTCGGCACCATCGATGCCGGCGCCCTGCTCACCGCCTGGACCGGCCGTTCGCTGAGTTCGGTAGGCAATTCCAACAACAGCAACACCGGCAGTAACAACGGCGGCAGTAACAGCGGCGGCTCCGGCAGTAACACCACCTCCGCGACCCCGATCATCACTGCTGTCGGCAACGCCGCATCGTATAACCAACGATACGCCCCCGGCATGCTCCTCACCATCTACGGCTCCAACCTGTCTGCCACCACCCTGCAGGCCTCGAGCCTGCCGCTGCCCACAAGCCTGGGCAGTGTCTCTGTCACGATCAACAGCATTCCGGCGCCGTTGTACTACATTTCAGCCGGTCAGTTGAATGTGCAGATTCCTTACGAAGTCACGGCCGGCTCGAACGCGGTCGTGCAAGTAACCAACAACGGACAGAGCGCTAAAGTATCATTCACCGTAGCCTCCGCCGCGCCCGGTATCTTCACGAACTCCACCGGCGCGCTCGCCCCGAATCCCAGCGCCGCCCGGGGACAGACGATTACCCTATTCGTGACCGGCGCCGGAGCAGTCACCCCGGCCATTACCGATGGTGCTACGCCCGCCGCCTCGACCGCCCTCGCGAACCTGCCGCAGCCCGTCCAATCCGTCAGCGTCACGGTCGGCGGCATGGCCGCGCCGACGCCATTCCAGTTCATCGGAACGCCTTCGGGCCTGGTGGGAATCACACAGATCAACTTCCAAGTGCCCGCCGCCGCCCCGCTAGGTTCGCAGCCGGTAGTAGTCACTATTGGAGGCGTCGCCAGCGCCGCCGCCACACTGACGGTAACTCAGTAGAGTCGTCTGGCCTTTTTTTTCGGCACCCGGGAATTGCATTTCGATCTGCTGCGCTCTTTCGCCCCGCCCGGAGTTGACGAATCCCGGTGCCAGTGGGCCGGGATCAATGGGACCGGGAGTAATCACTCCCGGAAATAATGAAACCGGCGGTACGCTGTACCGGTTTATCCTAGCTTCAATGAGGCTGGGAGTAATCACTCCCGGAAATGGTTTGGTGCGGTACTTCTGTTGCAGCAATTCTAAGGCTTCAATGAGGCCGGGAGTAATCACTCCCGGAAATAATGTTGCAGCAGGAGACCCTGAACCGGCAGAAAACGGCTTCAATGAGGCCGGGAGTAATCACTCCCGGAAATGCAACTGGGGCATGGCCTCGGGTATGGCGCAAGCGAGGCTTCAATGAGGCCGGGAGTAATCACTCCCGGAAATGCGGAGAAACCGGCACCTACCTGATGGCTCCACCGGCTTCAATGAGGCCGGGAGTAATCACTCCCGGAAATTTTGTTCCCGCACCGCGGCCGCGGCGTCGCTGTCCAGCTTCAATGAGGCCGGGAGTAATCACTCCCGGAAATAGCTGCGTACATTTCGGTCGCAAGTCAGTGCGCTTAAGCTTCAATGAGGCCGGGAGTAATCACTCCCGGAAATCCGGAACTGACCCGTACCTACACGCCCGGTATGACGGGCTTCAATGAGGCCGGGAGTAATCACTCCCGGAAATCAGGTGGTCGGGCTGGTCGCGCAGGGGAAGAGCAAGCTTCAATGAGGCCGGGAGTAATCACTCCCGGAAATGAAGCACCCACGCTTTCCGGCGCGCAGGTCGAAGCCGCTTCAATGAGGCCGGGAGTAATCACTCCCGGAAATATCGGCGGCCGCGCGGCGGCGGCGGGTCAAAGACGGGCTTCAATGAGGCCGGGAGTAATCACTCCCGGAAATCGCGACGATCCGCGAGGTCCAGGAACACGAGACTCGGGCTTCAATGAGGCCGGGAGTAATCACTCCCGGAAATCGAGTACTTCGAGAAACTGGCCGAGCAGCGGGCCGGCTTCAATGAGGCCGGGAGTAATCACTCCCGGAAATCGGAAGCGTACCCCTAGTGCAACGCCGCGGATTGGCCGGCTTCAATGAGGCCGGGAGTAATCACTCCCGGAAATAGCCATTCCTCGGCACGCTCGATGGAGAGCGGCCAGCTTCAATGAGGCCGGGAGTAATCACTCCCGGAAATTGCCCTTCATCTTCAACGACCGGGTCGACGATCATGCTTCAATGAGGCCGGGAGTAATCACTCCCGGAAATGCCGGGAGTGCGTTCCTTACGAAGCCCGGCTTGAACAGCTTCAATGAGGCCGGGAGTAATCACTCCCGGAAATGATTTAATGTACGCGATCGGCAAGGGCGAGGACTTTGCTTCAATGAGGCCGGGAGTAATCACTCCCGGAAATGGCTTAAACGCGGCCTTTTTCCGTTGAATTTCGCCGCTTCAATGAGGCCGGGAGTAATCACTCCCGGAAATGCACGCGGCGGTTCTTCAGTTCCAGCGTAATAGACACGCTTCAATGAGGCCGGGAGTAATCATCCCGGAAATGGGGCTCGCCGACAGAGCCTTTTCGGGTCCCTTTGTGCTTCAATGAGGCCGGGAGTAATCACTCCCGGAAATTCGAGCTCGCCGAGGAAGGCAAGATCCGCCGGCTCGCTTCAATGAGGCCGGGAGTAATCACTCCCGGAAATACTGCAACCAGAAGGATGGCCACAAGGGATCTTGCGCTTCAATGAGGCCGGGAGTAATCACTCCCGGAAATGCTCGATCTCGCCCTCGACGGCATCATCGCCCATGCTGCTTCAATGAGGCCGGGAGTAATCACTCCCGGAAATGGCTTGACCCCTGCCTCCGTCAAGAAGCGTCTCATCGCTTCAATGAGGCCGGGAGTAATCACTCCCGGAAATGATGTATCGAGTCGAGAAGGCCCACATATACGGCCAGCTTCAATGAGGCCGGGAGTAATCACTCCCGGAAATATGCGTTGCGCGCGGGTATGCTTCCAGAGCCACTTGCTTCAATGAGGCCGGGAGTAATCACTCCCGGAAATGGCGTCACTACTGTATTCAATACGGGCAACTGGATTGCTTCAATGAGGCCGGGAGTAATCACTCCCGGAAATGGGTGGCCGGTACGGCACACCGGGACTGGCGGACGAGCTTCAATGAGGCCGGGAGTAATCACTCCCGGAAATCCGAGATCTTCTTCGCGGGCCTGCATCACAACGTCTCGCTTCAATGAGGCCGGGAGTAATCACTCCCGGAAATGAGCTCGAATCGCTCGGGCGCCCGGCCCGCAAAGCCGCTTCAATGAGGCCGGGAGTAATCACTCCCGGAAATTACCCACCCGATCGGAACGCCCATCAGATGCTCGAGCTTCAATGAGGCCGGGAGTAATCACTCCCGGAAATGGAGCCGGGGGTTCCAGATTGGAACACGAGGTGCCCGCTTCAATGAGGCCGGGAGTAATCACTCCCGGAAATGCACCCACAATAGTACCTCCAACGGCAACGGAAGTGCGCTTCAATGAGGCCGGGAGTAATCACTCCCGGAAATGCGGCTTTCATTCAATCCTTTCCTTGCTTCTCGGCAGCTTCAATGAGGCCGGGAGTAATCACTCCCGGAAATGGAAGCCCGCAATCGAAATTTATTGCCTCGCGGATCGGCGCTTCAATGAGGCCGGGAGTAATCACTCCCGGAAATCGGCAGCGGTGCCGAACTTGCTTTCGAGGCCCGCCCAGCTTCAATGAGGCCGGGAGTAATCACTCCCGGAAATTCCTCGTCACACTGATCCAGGGATGCTTCGGTACCGCTTCAATGAGGCCGGGAGTAATCACTCCCGGGAAATGCCGCAGACCGTATCGAGCCTGGAGCAGGCGTGCCAGCTTCAATGAGGCCGGGAGTAATCACTCCCGGAAATGAGCAGCGCCCCGTCCCTACGTTCGCCCAACGCCGCGCTTCAATGAGGCCGGGAGTAATCACTCCCGGAAATGCCGCGTAATTGCCCTGCTGATGTTTGCTTTCTGCGCTTCAATGAGGCCGGGAGTAATCACTCCCGGAAATCTCTCTCGTTTCCGGGGGCAGGCGCTTGAGCGTCCAGGCTTCAATGAGGCCGGGAGTAATCACTCCCGGAAATGGCCTGAGACGCCAGGTACGTGTCCTGCCAGGTGATCGGCTTCAATGAGGCCGGGAGTAATCACTCCCGGAAATCAAAGCGGCACCTCGATCGTCATCAGCGGCACCAAGCTTCAATGAGGCCGGGAGTAATCACTCCCGGAAATAAATTTCTGAGACTTGAGCGTAAGTTTCGTATTCTCGCTTCAATGGGGCCGGGAGTAATCACTCCCGGAAATAAATTTCTGAGACTTGAGCGTAAGTTTCGTATTCTCGCTTCAATGAGGCCGGGAGTAATCACTCCCGGAAATGTTGCTGCGTGGCCAACGTCCCCGTCGGGCTTGCGTTGCTTCAATGAGGCCGGGAGTAATCACTCCCGGAAATCCCCAAACACCCACAAAACACTCTCCAAATCTCCCACGCTTCAATGAGGCCGGGAGTAATCACTCCCGGAAATGCGCCAATTGCCGTCCACCGGACACGTCGAGCATTGTGCTTCAATGAGGCCGGGAGTAATCACTCCCGGAAATCGCTCAAGTCTCAGAAATTTGAGCATAGCGGGGATTATGCTTCAATGAGGCCGGGAGTAATCACTCCCGGAAATGTTGACGCGTACCTGCTTGCCCTCCAGTGAGGCTGTGGCTTCAATGAGGCCGGGAGTAATCACTCCCGGAAATATCTCCCCGGCCCTGGACGTCGCCGCCGAAGTCGCCGCTTCAATGAGGCCGGGAGTAATCACTCCCGGAAATCTGCTGCGCGGCTTGCGCCCCGTTCCACTGGTTGTAGGCTTCAATGAGGCCGGGAGTAATCACTCCCGGAAATGTCAATGGCTAAAATCGCACCGCCCCCGGCCGCTCCGCTTCAATGAGGCCGGGAGTAATCACTCCCGGAAATGACCGCAGGATAGCTCACTCATTCGCTCGTTTCGACGCTTCAATGAGGCCGGGAGTAATCACTCCCGGAAATGCGCGGAACAATCTTGGAGGCATCCACGGGGCGTGGCTTCAATGAGGCCGGGAGTAATCACTCCCGGAAATACAATAAACGTCCAAAGCCACTCGATCCAGTGGATTATGCTTCAATGAGGCCGGGAGTAATCACTCCCGGAAATGGGTGGCTGATGACCCGGGACGCGACGGGAAGGTTGGCTTCAATGAGGCCGGGAGTAATCACTCCCGGAAATGTATTAAGAGTTTGAGGTATTAAGAGTTTCAGATCCGCTTCAATGAGGCCGGGAGTAATCACTCCCGGAAATAGCCCCTCTCCTATCCTGTTCAATTTTCAAAGATCTATACCCGCCTTTGCGAGCGCCTCTCCCGACCGCCACTCCCCCGATCCCACCAATCCTCCAGCCTCCCCCAAACCTCATTATTTCGGAAGATTTACCCCCCGCGAGCGGCCCCGGCCTTTTCGTAAACACCCCGCCGTTCGCATCCAGTTACCGCGTCGTGAACACCGGGTACTCCCCGATCTCTCCCTCCAACACCCGCGCCAATAGCCGTGCCTGAATCTCCAACAGACGCCGGTAGCTCACCCGGTACTCGAACAGCGGATGCGTAACCAGCGTATCCATCCGCAGCTCATATGCCCGAAAAAAGCCTTTGCGCCCGTTAGCCGTAAGAGCTACCGACCCGCCCACGCGCACGAAATCGCGCGCCGTTACCATCCCGGTGTTGATTGCCGTCAACACCGCCGAATCCGCAATTAGGGGCCGGAAAGGTTCCATCAAATCTAGTGCCAGCGCCGGACGCCCGAATCGCGGCTGATGATAGTAGCCGATGTACGGATCGAATCCCACGGAATAACACGCGACGGTTAGATCTTTCGCAAGCAGGCTGTAAGCCAATGAAAGCAGCGCGTTCACCGGATCGCGCGGCGGACGGCGGTTGCGTCCCTCAAAGTCGAATCGCAGATCCGGCCCGGCCTCGCCCTCTTCATTCTTAATCATGCCTGCAAAGCTGCCGAAATAAAGTCGGGCGGCGTTGCCTTCCAGCCCTAACAGCTCCTCGAGCGACCCCGCGCATTCGGCTCGCTCCGCCATCTCCTTCAGACCGCTCAGCGTGTTCCGCTCCGGCTCAACATGGTTGCGTTGCAAAAGAGTCCGTTGATTACGGATCTTCCCCGCCACCAGGCGCCGTGCCAGCGCGCGCGCAAAATAGTCCTGTTCCGCCAACCGAAACTGGCTCCTGCGCAGGAATACATTCTTCTCGTTTAGCCCTACCGTAATGCCGTAAAACCAGCCGCCCATAGAAAAATAGCAGATCGGAATTTCAGCTTCACAGAGCGATTGCACCGCCTGGGTCGAGATCTGCACGTTGCCCATGAGGTTCACCTGGCAGATCTCGCCCATCCGCGCTTCCTGCACCACTTTGTCCTTATCCCGCACCTGCAGTACCGGATTTCCCTACTCGAAACCCCTGCGTATTGAGATATAGCGGCTTCAGCTCGCTCCGCGGCGTGACCAGCGCTCGCACTTCCCGCTTCACCGGCTTGCGCCGCGGGGAATCGAACAGTGCCAACTGTTCGAAACTCGCCGTCTCTCCCATCTCTGCCCGAAGCGTCTCATCCGGCAGACAGATGCCCACCAGCGAGCAACCCGGGCATTTCGGAGAGTCCACCAGGGGCGGCGGAATCTCGCCACGTTCGGCGGTCGCCCAAGCTTGGCGGATCAGCTCCTCGGTCTCCGCGATCAGCAGCCCATCGAACTGCACCCGCACGCGCTGGCCGGTCTTGCGATAGTAAACGATGCCTTCTTCACAGCGATAGCCGTTTTCGCGCAGCACGATCCCCTGCACGGCCAGTTGCGCGCGGTCTGAGGGCCAAAGCTCTAGCGAATTCGGCCCTTCGCGCGGTCGCCCATGCTTGTAATCCACCGGAGTGACCACCCCGCCCTCGGCTTCTACCAGGTCCATTTTGGCGATGACCCGCAGCCGTTCGCTTGCGAGCGTAACCGAGCGCGCATGGATGCTCTCTGCAAGGTCGGCAGCCTCGGGCAAAACAGTCGATTTTTCGTCCACGCGCGCATGCTGGACTTTGCCTTCGATTGTGTCCGCGCTTTCCGCGAACAGGCCCTCCACCCACTCGTAGAAAAACAGCCGCTCGCAATAGGCGAACTCGTTCACCATGCGGGCAGGAAGATAATCCGGAACGTCTCTGCGGTTCAGAGGAGACTCCGACGCGTTCGGCAGCGGAAAGGCGCCCATCTTGCTCAAACGATAATGCAGGGCGCATCGAGCGCCGTATACGGCTGACCCAGCGCGGTAATCACGCGATCTCCGCGGCCGTCCGCCGGACCCAGGTTCACGAACAGAACCTGGTCTTCGCGATGATGAATCACCGCCGCCAGGTCCGCCCGGCACCGCGCTAGATCTGAAGCCGTCAACTGGCACTCGAATACCGAATACTGCAAATGATCTCCATAGCCGCGCATAATCTGGTAGACCTTGCGCAATCGCTTGTCCTCGCAGATGTCGTAGCACACCAGGTAGGAGATTCGCATATCAAAGCAGCGCCTTTGCCCGGCTGAAATTGCGGTATTTGCCCTCGGTGAAGCGCCGCGCTCGAAAAACTTGCCCGATGCCCCGGCGCCCTAGCGTCCCCGCCGATTCCGCCGGTTCCGCCGCGTGCAGCTCTTTCAGTGCGATCAGCGATTGCGCCGTTCGCACATCGATCGGGCAAGTCCAAACCGGCCAGGTGATTTCCATCTCCCCATGTCCATCTCGAAATGCCGGCGTGCGTACGCGCTTATTCGCCGCCATAGTGGGAAACAAAGGCAGAGCTTCGAGCGCCAGCCGGTTGGCGCCCCTCATCGTCCGGATTGGGTCCGTAGAAGGATCGTCTGCACGAAGCGCATGGGGCCGGTAGTCTGTCCAAGACCATCGCATCGATGGCCGCCTGTCCGCATAATCCCAAGGCTCGAGCAACGTCCGCCGGATTTGATCGTGATTGACTGCAAGAGCCAGTTCCCGCATGAACGCGAGGAAATGCTGGTTTCCCGCGCCGCTCATGGTCCGAAATTCCGTATCGCCGACCTGCTCTTTCTTTGGCCCGATGCCGTACACCTCCGACCCGAACGCAGTCAGAAAGTCCACGCCCTCGCGCTGATCGGACTTCGCTTTGGCCGCGTGCTCCTGCAGGTGTTTCCGAAACTCCTCACGTGGCAGCGTCAAATCGTTGCCGATCCGCCACGCTTCGTTGATCGTAGACTCCCCGCACACCAGGCTCGCTACCTCTCGCACCAGTCCCTCGCCCGCGGAGATTCGGGGATGGTGAACCACCGGCATCCATCCCTCACCCGCATCTGTCCAATGCATGCGGACTCCCGGCTCTCTCAAGCTCAGCACCCGCAGCGACCCGAGAGCAGCCATGAATCCGAGCAGGTCGCCGCCATCGGGTCCGCGCAACTCGATCTCATGCATAGGCAGCGTCCGCCCTTTCCGTCTTCTCTTGCTCTTGCTCGCTCTGCCTTTGGTCGGCCAGCCGCACCAGACTCTCGAGAAAGGCCAGACCGTACCAACCATACCGTTTCACCAGCCCCCAATAGCGTTCGCTGATACCGGACCCGGCAACTTCCAAGCGATGATCGCTCGCCGCCTCCCAACCGCCGTACGCCACCGCCACCGCTCCGTCCTCTTCAATTACCGGCGCAAACGGCCGGCACCGTCCGTGATGGCTCGCAATAAGGTGCAGCAGCAGGTCATAATCAAGACCTGCAAAATCCTCCGCGTGCGGTTCTAGAAGCGCCACGGACATCAGCTCATGCCGCCCACCCTTTGGATATCCGGCAAGCTTTCGCGCCCTTTCGATCGCGCTCGGGTTTTGCCCGTTCCTGCCGGATTTCGCAAGCAGTTCCTCCTGCTGAATTGCATTGCCGCCGCGCAGCCATGCCTGAAATCGCGGGTCCGCCTTGCCGATATCGTGCAGGGCCGCGGCCCGGATCACCGTCTCGCGCACTTGCTCCGGCAACTTACCCTCGAACTTTAGCGCCCACTTTGCCGCCCAGTTAGCGCATCCTTCCAAGTGCCGCTCCAGCCGGACCTCGGACGTATACGACGCTCGCCTGCTCTCCTGCTCGAACACGCTCCGGCCGATCGCAGCCGCCCACGAGTCTCCTCCGTCCGCCGGATCTTCCACGAATGCTGTCCGCCGGCGCCGCAACTCGCTCACAACTTTTTTCACCCAGTCTTCTGCGCCCGCGTCCAGTTCGCCCCCGAGCGCCTCCCTCGCATCGCGTTCAAGTTCCGTTCCCTGGATTCGATTCGCAAACGCCGTATAGTTCCACCTCTCGGCCAGCTTGGAATGGAGACGCAGCATGGGATGGCCCAACCGCGCTTTTACCGCATCGCCGATATCCGCCACTTCAGCCGTTGACCCGGGCCTCCATCCCCATTCATCGCAGCCGCCGTACGAAGCCGGTACTACAATCGTCATCCCCGGACGGATCTCCTCCGCCCTGAGCAGCACTTCGCTCTCCTCTTCTCCGCGCCACGCGAGCACCGGCCCTTTCTCATTCGATCCTGAAGCTGCATGGCCGGGCGCGCCTTCCAGATCCGCAAGGCCCGCCTGCGTTTCGTTGGCGAGCCACTTACGCACCGCCCACACCGGCAGCGCGATCGCTTCGGCCGCCGTTGGCGGGCAGATCGCCGCCAACTCACTCCAAATTTCCTCTTGCCCCGCCTCCAGATCTTGCCGCCAAATCACCTGCACATCCGCCGGCTCCGTATTCGGTCCGTGCAGGAAGACGGCCGCTTCGGGCACTGCCGCCGGTTCCGGCGCAGTCTGGCACAGCAGGTCCAGATGGGAAGGCATTAGCACCGGAGCGCTCACGCGCGGCATTACCAGCGGCGCGCGGTCCGAAGTATTCCGCAGCGCGGCTCGCAATTCAGCCACTCCCATCCCGACAAACTTCTCGTTTCCCCTAGCTTTACCTTTGATCCGCTCCTTCAGCCATCGCCATACGTGGCCCGGCGCCGCGCCGTAGATCGGGTCGCTATAGTTCCGGGCAATCTGAGACTTCAGTGCCACAATCGCCGCATACATCGGCGTCTCGCGGCCGTTCCTAGCCAGTCTCCCGAATCGCTGTTCCAACGCGTCTATGCTCGCAATCTCCGTCACCAGCCCATCGAAATCGATATTGGCGCCCACCTCGATGCACTGTGTCGCCACGACGAAAATGGTCTCTTCCGGATCGGACTCGCGCTCCAGGCCGATTCGCGTTTTCCATTTCTCCCAAATCCGGTCGCGGTCGTACGGACGCGCCCGGCCCGTCAGCAGCACCGCCGTCGATCCGCCATCCGCCCGGAGACTCTCATAAATTTGCCGGGCCGTCTCTACCCGGTTGGCGATCACTCCGATAACTTTAGCCCCACGTTGATCGCGCAGAGCGCGCGCCTCCCGAGCCATCGCCTCTACCAACTTGCCGCGATCCTCTTTTTCCTCGGTTCGGTCCGCTTCCTCTATCAGCCTGGCCCGCTTCTCTGTCTCCCATCGCCGTTTCAGCACCGCCTCTTGGCGGTCACCTTCGGTCTCCTCGAATATCTCGCCTTTCTCGCCGCCCCGCGGCGTGGCGCTCATCTCCACCACGGTTAAAGGGAACTGCAGGCTTTGATCCGCCCATCCGCGATACTGCCCGATCGAGCGAAGTGTTTCCGCGAAGGGCTGGCTCGTGTGCGCCTCATCCAAAATGATCAGCGAATCGTAAGCCGCCAGGCCCGCGCGAATCGGCCGCGCGTACCGGCTCACACCATACGCCTGAAACAACAGGCTGGAACCGATCTGATCCACAGTCGAACAGGCGATTGCCGGCTGCACCGGCGAATCCGTCCACCAGTTTTCTCTCGGGATTCCGCCCCGCAAGGTGGCGGTGATCAGCGGCACATCAGTACCCGCCAGATCCCGCAAGCTTTGCGCAAGCTTCCCCAGTTCCGATCCCGCCCGGGCCTGCTCCAGCATCTTCGCCAGCGTATCCGCCCTCGCCGCGGCTTCGTCCACGATCACCCGCCGGTCGACCACGAAGAAGATCCGGCGCGCCGCGTTCGGAGCACGTTTTGCCAGCGCATAAACAGCGATGTCGAGCAGCGCCGTCTTCCCTGCCGCGGTCGGCAGCCCGACCGACCTGGGCCATTCGCCCGCAAGCGCCCGCCTGGCCAACTCCTCCTGCCACGGGAAAGGCGGCTTGCCCGGTCCCCATAGCGCCTGGAAAAATTCCCGGAATGTCATTGCCCGCCTCCCGATCCATCGAAGGGAGCGAACCACCCGTAACCGTAATGGCGGCCCGCGCCGGCCGCCACCGGACCTGCAACCGGTTCTTCAAACCTCACTCGCACATGGCAGTGATACCTCTGCGGCTTGCCGGGCCGCGCGGGAGCCGCCGGAAACAGCCCCGCCTTCGGCACCCCGAGATGCCACGGATTGTAGTGCAGATCGATTTCACACGGCGCGGGCAGCCCGATGCGCCCCAACGCCACCCGCACCACTTCCTCTGCCTCTTCTCCATGTGGGTCTTTGGGGAAGCGGTCGAACACGAAAGGTGTCACGGTGGACCACACGGTACAAGGCCGCATCCAAGTCTCCGGCTTCAGCGTCCGCCGCCGCTCCTCCGCATCGGCCAGCGAAACTGCCCAACGGCCCCAGGCCATCCGCAACTCACCGATCCCGCCCATCACTTTCCAGCACTCCGCCCGTTCCGCTGCACTGAGCGCTTTCGGAATCAGCACGGCCGCCCCCAGGATGTCCCCCGTAGCGTGCCGCGAACCGATGAACGGCAGCGGCGCGAGCGCAATGTGCGGCCGCTCGCTCCGCACCGGATTCTTCGGCGTGCTTTCGGGTGCGTGCCCGCTCAGGTATTCGGGAACCGGATCCGGCGTCAGCCTCTGGATCGCTCCGCGCACCGCCGCCAAAAGACTCAGCGTGGACCGCAGCGATCCTCTCGGCCCATCGTCGCGGCGCAGCACAATCATCTCGCCGAAAACGCCCTGCTGCACGCCGCGCCGCTGCTCGGTCCCGGTGGCATAACGGACTGTCCTGCCGCCCGAAGGCCTGTTCGTCTTCACCGGGTCCCGCTCGAATCGTTCGTGGCGCCTTTTCAGTTCCTCCAGCCGCCCAGGGTACGGGATACGTATGCGAAGCCCTTCCTTCGCGTCCGGACGCCACACGGTAAGCCCCGCCACCGGTAGTTGCGCGGCGATCTCGGCCGCTACCAGACTCGACGAATGCCCCAAGGAGCTGGTTCTTCGGAGAATCCTGTCCAAAGCCGCCGTGATACCCGCGGGCGGTTCTGTCTCCCATACGAAATACACGCCCGGATGAGAGAGGGATGCCGAGGGGAACGTGCGAGGCTTGCGGGGCCGGTCCTCCGGCACGCTTCTAAAATCGTTCACCGGCACGAAGACCTGTACCAGCTTCCGCGTGGAATGGCTTCCCGCGTAGATCGTGGGCGCGGGCTGCGCTTCCAGCCACTCCAACGCCGGACGCAACTCTTCCTCACCGCCGCCTTCTGCCCACGCCGCCACCAGCGCGGAAAACAGGCGCGAAGGATGCGGCGGCCATTCCGGCTCCAATTTCTCGTCTCCGTCTTCGAACATGGCGGAATACACACGCCCGGTGAGATACGTCACCCGTAGGGCAAACACGGTCACGCCACCGCCGCGACGCTCATGGACCGCTTGCGGCTCTCCGCCACGAGCCTGCTCAGATCCCGAGAAGGCCGCAAAATCACCGGTTCTTCGGGCCAGGGCAGGTTTAACCCTTTCGCCTCCTCCGCTGCCTGTGCCAGGAGTTCGGCGGCTTGCCTCGCGTCCAATTCGAACGGCTGCGTCTCGCCCCTGCCCACAAACTCCAGCGTCCCGGGCTTGCCGTCGAGCAAACAGCGTGACCGCAGGTCGTAGCCATCCTCATCGAGCAAACAGATCGCCGCCAGGCCCAGTGCTGCCAGCACCGTGCGCGCGGCATTGTCCACCTCTGCGCTCCATTGGCCGTTCAGCGGAAAGCGCAATCTTCGCAGCGCGGCCAGCGAGAGCACGGTGTGCTGTAAGGCGTAGGCGATCGTGACGCCGCCATGGTTCAGAACAGTTTTTCGCGTGGCCTTGTCTTCATGGCGGAACGTGGGAGTAATGTTGCCGTGGTTGATCTCGGAAGGCTTCAATCTGACGGGGTTCTGGGCGTTGTCCCTTCTCGCTGCGGCCTCTTCGAACGTCCAACCGCCGTCCGCCTTGCGATAGATATCGACATTGTTCTCGATCTGCAGTGGATCGATCCTGCTCGAAGTGCGTTTACCGTTTACTTTTTCGTACCCGATGATCTCGGAGACAATCGCCCGCTGAACCTTCGCCCCCAGGCCTCCTTGTGGTCCTGTGGAATCCCAGAAGCCGAACAGCAACGCGGTCGGGCACAGTTCGAAAACCGGGGTGGCCGCGGCCGCTTTCGCCCCGTTAATCTTGGCGCCCGCTCCTGCGCCTCGGAATGCCTCCCCGCTCGGATAAACCGAATCCCGAAAGATCGCATCGCAAACCCGGTGCGGCGCCTCTAAGGCGGTAATTCGCCCGACGTCCGCAAGTATCGGATCACTCCCTTGCCCCGCGAAATCCACCTGCAGCATCGGCATCTTAATCCGCTTGCCGTCATAAGCGCGCAACAGCGCCAACTCCATCCGGTTTGCCTGCGACTGCACCGAGTCGAGCAATACCGTATCTACCGTGCTCGCCTTTCCCTCGATCACGACCTGTCGAGGTTCTTCCGCATATTCACCGCCTTCATAAGTCGGGGGAAATATCTTGTCTCCCTGCGCCTCCAGCCGAGTCACGCGCCGAATCGCCGCATACTCGCCGGCAACGGCCTTCCTGAGGGATTCGAGATTTAGCATTATTGTCAGTCGTTCTCCTGAATTGGTGTCAGTAAGCTAAGACGGTAACGCAAATTCACAATCAGGCATATATCTCCCAAACGCCGAAGGTGGTATGGGCGCGGCTTTTCTGCATGCTTATCCGCTACCTTGAAGAAGAATGCAAAAACGAAAGCCCCGAAACTTCTGCGGGCGGATTCGGTTGCATGGGGTTCAGCCACGGATACGGGCCGGGTCCGGGCGAGAGCGAGGCCATCCAGCTTATGCGCAACGCGTTCAACCTCGGCTGCACGTTTTACGACGCCGCCTTGATGCCTCTCTCACGCGGCTAGAGACTGATCACGTCGATCCACGGCAACCGAACAGACGAGGACATTGCCGGGATGCGCGCCACGCTGTAATCTGCCGCTGCCGCTTTGAGCCGGCCAAAGCCGACAAGGAGACGAACGATGCGAGGAACTGTTCTTTACGGACCGCGTGACATTCGATTCGAGGAACGGGAAACACCCAAGATTGTCCAACCTACGGACGCGGTGCTCCGCTTGGCCGCGACATGCGTGTGCGGATCAGACCTGTGGCCATATCGGGGCTTGCAGCCGATCGATGGCCCGACGGCGATGGGGCACGAGTACTGTGGCTTTGTCGAAGAGGCCGGCAGCGCCGTCAAATTTGTAAAGCCGGGGCAGTTTGTGGTCGGCTCCTTCGCTGCCTCCGACAACACGTGCCCCAACTGCCAAGACGGCTATCAGTCATCGTGCGTCCAACGTGAGTTTATGTTGCGCGCGCAGGCGTCGTTACTGCGTGTGCCGTTGGCCGACGGAACGCTTGTGCCGACGCCCGGCGGCCCACCGCCCGACGACCTCGTGCCCAGCCTGCTCGCGGCCTCCGACGTCTTAGGTACGGGCTGGTTCGCGGCCGACGCTGCGAACGTGAAGCCGGGTGCCACCGTAGTCGTTGTCGGCGACGGAGCCGTCGGCCTTCTTGGTGTGCTCTCGGCCAGGCAGATGGGCGCCGAACGCATTATCGCGGTGAGCCGCCACGAAGCGCGGCAGAAGCTCGCCCGCGAGTTCGGTGCCACGGATATCGTGACCGAGCGCGGGGACGCCGGAGTCGCACGCATCAAAGAGCTGACGAAGGCTATCGGCGCAGACTCGGTGCTGGAGTGTGTGGGCACGCAGGAGTCGATGATGCAGGCCGTCCAATCCACCCGCCCCGGCGGGTTCGTGTCCTACGTCGGAGTCCCCCACGGAGTGAGCCTTGACGGAGCGCAGCTGTTCTTTAGCCATGTTCACCTGCACGGCGGCCCCGCGCCCGTGCGCCGCTACTTGCCAAAGCTGATCGACCTCATCCTGAACGGCAAGATGAACCCCGGCAAAGTATTCGACCTGGTGCTGCCGCTCGATCAGGTCGCCGAGGGTTACCGCGCCATGGACGAGCGCCGCGCAATCAAGGCGCTGTTACGCCCTCAGGCCGCTTAAGAGTGAGGTAGGTCATGGTATAGGTCCGGGTTTGGCCAGGAGCCGCCGTGATCGCGCGCGTCCCCATGTCGGCGAAGCTGGCATAACGGGCATGCTGTTCCCCAATCGATCACCGGGTTTTCCGACCGAAGAACTAAAGCCCGACAACGACTTAAACAGTCTGCCCACGCTCCAGCGACGGCATGCGGAGCACGCTGGATACCGAGTGAACTCGGCTGACCTTCCCTTGCCCTCACAACCCGCACCGCCCCAAATTGGGTTTGCTCGTTCAATTTTCAATTTTGTTCGCTCGTCCAATTTTCATCCGCGACCATTTTCCAGCCCAGTGCCTTCGGCCTCTGAGATGGCTCCGCTTGCTCCAAATCTCCGCCGCTCCCAACTTCCGCCTCCAAACTCCCGCCGCGTTGCTTTTGCAGCGCCTGTGCCTTACGCTGAAAAGGCTTATGCAGCAAGCCGCCCGCCTCGATGTTCAAGAGGTCATCGATCAGCAGCCTTTCACGCGTTACCACTTGCGGCTGGCGGTTCTGTGCGCCCTGGCTGTCTTCATGGATGGGTTCGATGCGCAGGCAATGGGCTTCGTCGCACCCGCCCTCCTGCAACAATGGCGCATCAGCCGCATAGCCCTAAGCCCCATTCTCTCGAGCGGCCTGGCGGGCATGCTCATTGGAGCCTTACTTTTTGGTCCCCTGGGAGACCGCCTCGGCCGAAAACGCGTCCTCGTCGTTTGTACTCTCTGGTTCGGCGTTTTTTCGCTGCTGACCGCGCGCGCCGGCGGCCCTCAGACAATGCTGTGGATGCGTCTCCTCACCGGCCTCGGTCTTGGCGGCGCAATGCCTAACGCCACCGCGCTCACCTCCGAGTACATGCCCCGCCGGCTCCGTGCCACCGGCGTCATGCTGATGTTCTGCGGATTCTCGCTCGGTGCCGCCATCGGAGGCTTCTTCGCCGCCGCCCTCATTCTTCGTTTCGGATGGCCGGCCGTCTTCGTTGCCGGAGGCCTGCTGCCTTGCGTTACCTCTATATTCCTCCTCGGCCTTCCCGAGTCGGTTCGCTTCCTGCTCCTCAAAGGTGGCGAGTCCCAGCAAGTCGCCCAAATCCTCCGAAGGTTTGCACCACAACTCGCGATCTCCTCCGAGACCGCATTCGTACTCCCCGAAGAGCGAAAATCGGGATTCATCGTCTCTCAACTGTTCCGCGAGCGGCGCGCCTCCTTGACCCTTCTTCTTTGGGTCATCTTCTTCATGAGTCTCTTGGACCTTTACTTCCTCAATAGCTGGCTCCCCGTCGCCATTTACGATGCCGGCGTGCCCATGGGCAAAGCTATCGTGATTACGGCCATGTTTCAGGTCGGTGGAGCCGTGGCCGCGCTCGTCCTCGGCCGTGTGGTCGATCGTCAAATGTCCTACGGCGTCCTTGCCTGGGTCTATCTCGGCGCCGCGCTCTGCGTCATTCTCATCGGCAGAGTGAACGGTACAGTTGCCGTCGAAACCGCCGCCGTCTTCGCCGCGGGCTTCTGCGTGATCGGCGGGCAGACCTGTTCCAACTCGCTCGCCGCGGAATCCTACCCCACTGCCGTCCGGTCCACCGGCGTTGGTTGGGCATTGGGTATCGGACGCATCGGCTCCATCGTGGGACCGGTCGTGGGCGGCGCTTTACTCTCCTTCGACTGGGGAATGCGCAAAGTCTTTCTCGTCGCTGCGATTCCCGCCGCGCTTGCCGCCCTCGCTGCCTTTGCCCTCAATCTCACGCCCCGCCGGCCCGGTGCGCTGCACTGAGCTGCGCGCCTTATATAATGAATGCTCCATGAAGATCGACATCTTTAATCATCTATTTCCCAAGCGGTTCTTTGACGAATACATCAATGTTCCCACCGGTCCTAAAGACATCGGCAAGCGCGTGCGCGAGGCCGCCACAATCGTAGACCTCGACGCCCGTTTTCGCGTGATGGATGAGTTCGGCGAATACTGCCAGGTGCTTTCCCTGCCTCTTCCCCCGCTCGAATCGCTAGCCGCTCCGGAGCAATCTCCGGCTGTCGCCAAGATGGTCAACGACAGCTTCGCCGAGCTTTGCCGCCGCTACCCTGACCGCTTTCCCTCGTTCATCGCATCTCTGCCCATGAACAATCTCGACGCCTCCCTTGAAGAGGCGGACCGTGCTACCCGGCAGCTCGGTGCCCGCGGTGTCCAGGTCTTCACGAACGTAAAAGGAAAACCGCTCGACTCCGATAATGTTCTTCCTCTGTTTGAAGAGTTGGCCCGCCGCGACACCGTGGTCTGGATGCATCCGGCCCGCGGCGCGGAAATGACCGACTACCTCAGCGAGGACACCTCCAAGTACGAAATCTGGTGGACCTTCGGCTGGCCCTATGAAACCAGCGCCGCCATGGCCCGCCTGGTCTTCTCCGGCATATTCGACCGCCACCCCGATCTCAAAATCATCACCCATCACATGGGCGGCATGATCCCGTACTTCGAGGGGCGAGTCGGCTACGGCTGGGACCAGTTGGGCAAGCGCACCTCCGGCACGGACTACACCGTCGTATTGAAGCAACTGAAAAAGCGCCCGCTCGACTATTTCAAGATGTTCTACGCCGACACCGCCCTGTTCGGCGGCTTCGGAGCCACCCAGTGCGGCCTTGCATTTTTCGGGATCGATCGCGTGCTGTTCGCCTCCGACGTGCCTTTTGAGCCTTCGCCGGGCCTCTATATTCGCGAAACCATCCGCTGCATCGATGGCCTGAAACTCAGCGCGGAACAAACCGACCAGATCTATCGCGGCAACGCCGAGCGCCTTCTACACATGTCTCACTCGGCCAAAACGGCCTGAAGAGGCAAAACTCTTCCGCCTTGGGAGCGAATCTCCTCGCAGGCCAGTGCCGCCGCCGATGTGCCCAGACCCTGTATCGCATCGGACACTACGATTACTTGCGCGCCTCGCGTCAGAAGCCCACGCGCGGCGTGCAGAACGCACACCTCCGTGGCCACGCCGTAGACCACGAACCGCTCCGCGCCGAGTGCTTCGAGAACCGGGCGCATCGTCTGTGCGGCGAAAGCATCCACGGTCTGCTTCTCTAGGATGACCTGCTGCGCGCCTTCGAGAGAAATCGCGCCGGCGCGGTTCGGAATCACGGCCTGCCGCTCGAGCAGCGTCGCCTCGGCCTTACGCTGACCCCAAGTGCCCGCCACACAGTGCGGAGGCCAGACGGCGAATTCAGCGTCGTCCTCTGTATGCGCGTCCACCGTCGAGAGGACCGGGATCCCATGCGCCGCCGCATGCCGGTTCAATTTGCCAATTGCCGGTAGAACACGCTCGGCGTCGGGCACGTAGAGAGCGCCAGCCGGGCAGACAAAGTCGAGCTGCGTGTCCACGTCGACAAAGACGGTCTTCATTGGCTCATGTTCAATCGCGTATGTTCAGCCAAGGTTTTCAACTCGCGGCTGTAGATCACGGGCCAAGGCTCCTCCGCCGCTTCGAATTTCCGCAGGCTGGCCGGAAGCCGGTCGAGCGACGACGCGGCGCGGCAGCGCGCCTGCTCGAGCGACGGCAGCGGTTCCACCAGGTGCCCGTCGATAATAATCGGACGCAGCAGAGCTTCACCCCGCCCACATTCTCCCGACCGCGCCACCACGTCCCGCGCTACGTCGCGAAAGATCTGCTTCGATCCCGGCAGGGTCTCCTTGTCTTCGCTGAATTTGGCGGTGAAACGGTGGATTCCGCCGAAATCGAGTTCCACCAGCTTATAGATCGCGCTCAGCGCGGGAGCGTCCGCGGAAACGGCTAGCTGCGTGCCCACGCCGAAGGAGTCTATGGGCGCACCGGCGTCTACTAGATCGCGAATCCGATACTCGTCCAGATCGCCGCTCGCCATAATCTGCGTCTCATGCATACCTGCATCATCGAGTACCTGCCGCACCTGCCGTGACGTCGCGAGCAGGTCGCCGCTGTCTATGCGCACTCCGCGCAGTGGCTTGCCTAGCTGCGCCGCTACCCGCGCCCCTTCGAGCGTGTTGTATGTATCGATCAGTTGGACCGTATATTCGCCCAGCGTGCGCTGCATCAACCGGAAGGCCTCCGCCTCGCGTGGGAACGACATCACCCACGAGTGCGCCGCCGTTCCCATAACCGGCATGCCGTATTGAAAGCCTGCGAGCGCATTGCTCGTCCCGTTACAGCCGCCGATGTACGACGCGCGCGCCCCGATGACTCCGGCCTGCGGTGTGTGAGCCCGCCTGGTTCCGAACTCCACCACCGAACGTCCGCGCGCCGCTTCCACGCACCGCGCCGCCTTAGTCGCAATCAAGCTGGGAAACGTGATGGCCGACAGAATATACGTTTCGGGAATCTGGGCCTCAATCACGGGCGCGCGTATGGAGAGTATCGGCTCGCCCGCAAATACCGGCGTGCCTTCGGGTACGGCAAACAGGTCTCCCGTAAAACGGAACGTCCGCAGATATTCGAAGAAGCCGGACGAGACCGTCCGAAACTGCGGCAGGCTACGCAGATACTCAATCTCGTCCTCGTTGAAGCTGAGGTTGAGCAGATAGTCCACCACTTCCGGCAGGCCCGCCGCAATAATGAAATTACGATTCGCGGGCAAGCGCCGGAGCGAAAACTCAAAAGTGGCCTTGTAGTTGGTTTTCGAGGCTTCGAAGAAGCCTGCGGCCATGGTCAGCTCGTAGAGGTCGGTAAGGAGGCCATTCATGTCATTTTGCAGCCGGCTTCAGGCACAAAACACTATGGCCTGTTCTGCTACTTCTTCTTGGCCGGCGCTGGAGGCGCCGCTTCCTTTACATCGGTGGCCGCTTTTTGAAGGTCCTCCACCGCTTTGGCATCTACTCCATAGATGCCCGGTTCATCGTTGCGCTTCGCGAAATCTTGGCTGCCCTGCTTAGTGATTGTAACGTGTTCCACGCGCTTACCCATGTTCGAGGTCACGGTAACTTCAAATGCCGGCTCACCTCCTCCTTTCTCATCGAAGGTGGTGACACTCAGATCGCGCAGCTTATCAATCAGGTTCTGGACCGTGGTATTGTCCATGGTCTTAGCGCCGGACATCCACTTATCGCCGGTCTTCACATACGTCGCGCTCTTCAGCTCGATCTTGGATGGATCGCTGAAACCGAACTCGAACAGTTTCTTGTTCCGGAAGTCGTTCAAGCTCTTGTCGACGCTTTTACCGAAGTCGCTCGAGACCTTATAAATACCAGCCACCGCGGAACTCTTGGCGTAGTAGTTGTCTTTATCTTTGCGAACCTCTATAGTCTGCGGCCCATTCGCGTCGGTAGCGATAGCGGTCGCGACCTTTGTGCCCGAGTTGAAAGCTGCCGTGGCCTTCTGCGCGTCTTCGGTGAGGTCCATGCGGACGTCTTTCAGATTACTGACCAGCGAATCCACCTGTCCGCCGTCGGCGCGCTGCACCCTCGGCTTCAGAATCTGCCACTCGTTCTGGCCGTTCTTCCCGAACTCCACCTCCGGCTTACCGGCCGGCTGCAAATCTACGCGGGTCAATTTGTCGGAGTCGAAGTTCATCAGCCGCTTGTCGCGCAGGTCATTGGGATTCTTGTCGATGTTGTTCTTGACCGCGGTGCTGATGGTATACACGCGGGGGCTCCCCGCAAGCTTCACGTAGTTACCGGAACCTGTCGGAGTCTCGTCCCCAATCTGTAGGTCGTCGGACTTCCCGCCCTTCTCGGCAACATGCACCTCCAACCCGGGATTCTTCAGACCGTAAGGCGTAAGGTCGGTGGCTTTGTCATCCACGGTGCTGTCGGCGTTCAGAGACGAAAGCGCGGAGGTCAACGTAGTCACGGCGTCCGTATCGGCCGGCAGAGGCTCCGGCCGCGTGATCTGCCATTTGCCGTTTTCCCGTTTCACATCGACGGTTTGCTGTGCGTTTTTGAGGCGCACCTCCTGAATGCCGTCGGCTGGAATAGACAGGATTTTGGTGACGGAACTGTCGCCGCTTTTGGCAGCGGCCGCCTGCTTGCGATTCGACCACCAGGTCACGCCGCCCAGGACGGCCAGCACCGCGACGGCAATGAGCAGCCCTGTGGGTTTCACAACCTACCTCCTCTTCCACCAGGTACCCAGGCCCATGCCCACGACGGCCAGCGGGAAAATCACCATGCTGAGCCAGAACATCATCGTGCCGCGCTGGCCCGTAATATTCAGCGGCTGATTCTCGGTCTCCTTGGGACGGATCGAGATCAGGTCTTCATCCGAAGAGAGCCAGTTGATGCTGTTGACGAACAGATCCCGGTTGCCGAGCGCATTCGAATTCATGAGATTGTTCTGCGCCCAGCGCGCCGTTCCAAACACTACGAATCGCCCTTTGTTCGAGCCCGTCAGGGTGCCTGCCGCCGCGAGCGTAAACGGCCCCTTTTTGCCTTTCTTCGGGTCGATCGCACCGTTCGCCGGAATTTCGCTCACGGCCAGGCTGTCGTCCGTCGTGTTGATCATCTTGTCCACGGTCGCGCCGCCTCCGGATTTGATGTCTAGCGAGCGCGAAAGCGGAAACGCCGTTGGAACCCGGGTCATGGGCCGGACAATGGTCTGCGTTTCGTATTGAAAGATGACCGGCACTTCGGGACCTGTCCCGAAAAGCGTCTGCCCCACACCACTCAAGTCGAGCACCAGGTCTTTCTGCGGTGTCACTCCCCAGTCGGACAACATCTGGATCAGTTCAGGGCTATCCACAGTTCCGCCGTTGCGGCCGAGTTGCAGCGGGTCATCGAGCATTACCATCAGATGGCCGCCGCCCTCTACGTACTTCTTGATGGCATCCACCACCGGCGCGGGATACGCAAGCTGCGGCCCGCCGACTACAAGCACGCTGGTCTCCTTAGGAATCTCGAAACTGGAGGGGCCAGCCTGCTTCTGCTCATTCAAATTGATCGCTTTGCCGGCTTCGGGGGCGTTGCCTTTTGGAGT
>JAFAWA010000341.1 GCA_019242155.1 Terriglobia bacterium
TCACCCTTCCCTGCGGGTTCACGAGTGCCGGTTTGCCTATCGGGCTCGAGATCAGTGCCGCGCCGTTTTCGGAAACGACCATGCTGGCGCTCGCTCACGCCTACGAACAGGCCACCGATTGGCACACCCGGCGTCCGTCTGTCCGAGGCGTCGCATAAAGGCGGCGCGGGATCAGATTCTGTGGGAAGCTACGCCCCGGCCGGCCAGGTAATAGTGCACCGCAGGCGTTACTATTAGCGAAAGCAGCATCGATGCCAGAATGCCGCCGATTACTGCGATGGCCAGTGGTTGGAGCATCTGTGATCCGGCGCCCAGCGCGAGCGCGAGAGGAATCATACCGGCAACCGTTGCGAGCGCAGTCATCATAATGGGACGCAGGCGGCGTTCACCGGCGCGAATCATGCTCTCCTGTGGCGAGTAGCCTTCGGCCCGGAACTTCTCGTCGGCATCCAGCAGCAAGATTCCATTTTTCGCGACGATACCGATCACCATGATCAGTCCCATAAAGGAGGACAAGTTGAATGTGATCCCCGTTATTAAAAGCGCCAGGAAAACACCGCAGGTGGAAAGCAATGAGGACGACACGACCGCAATGGGAGCCGCGAAACCGCCGAACTCGAACAACAGCACAGTAAATACAAGGAGAATGGCAAGCAGAAGAACGAAGACCAGGTCCCGGAAGGAATTTTGCTGCTCTTCATATTGGCCGCCGTATTGGACGCGAATGGAAGACGGCAGATGAACATCCGCAACCGCCTTTTGCACTCGCCGTATGCCTTCGCCCAAATTGGTGCCCTCAAGGCGGCCGGTCACGGTCACATCGCGTTGCAGATTCTCGCGCCGAATCTCATTTTGTCCCGGAATGTCCGTGATGGTGGCAAGCGAGCCGATATTGGCTGTGCGCCCGGTCGAACTCACGAGCGGCGTGCTGCGAATGGCATCCATGGTGGCGCGCGTCGACTCCGGGAACCGAACCCGAATGGTGTACGCGCGGTCGTTGACTACCACGGGAGCCGGCGCCGGTTCACCCTGCAGAACCGCGCTCGCATCCAGCTCCACTTCCTGGGGAGTGAAGCCTGCCCGCGCCGTCATTGCCGCATCCGTTTGGAAAACGGTGGCCGGACCGCTGATTGTATTCTCGATGCCGTTCAACACATCCACTACGCCGGGCACTTTCTTTATGGCATCGCCTACGCGCGGCGCCCATTCGTTCAGTACCTTCGGGTCCGGGTGGAACAGCTTGATGGCGATCGGCTCAGGCGCGCTCGTCAGGTCGCCGATCATGTCCTGTAGAAGCTGGACCAGTTCGATATCCAAAACGGGCTCCTGCTTTTTGACGCGGGCGCGCACGTCGGCCATGATTTCGGCGGCCCCACGCTCGCGGTTTCGTTTCAGCTTCACCGAAATATCGCCCGTGTTGGCTTCGGTTACGGCTGCCAGGCCAAGCTGCAGGCCTGTTCGCCGGGAGGTGCTCTCCACTTCCGGAATCGAGCGGAGGATCTGTTCCACGTGTGTGATCACGCGGTTCGTAGCTTCGAGTGAGGAGCCGGCAGGCATAATGTAGTCGATTATGAAACCGCCCTCGTCCATCTCCGGTAACAGATCCGTGCCGAGCGAGCGGTAGCACAGGTACGAGCCGGCTACCAGAGCGGCTACGAACAGGGTGAGCGCAAGGGGATAGCGGAGAGTGAACCGGAGAACCCGCTCGTAGACTCGTGTCACACGTCCCGCGCCGCCGGGCACCTCATGATGCGTCCGCCGCGCACCCCGGCTTCGGATCAGGTAATGGCTCAAAGTGGGCGTCCAGGTAAGCGCCAGCGCGAGCGAAGTAAGCAGCGCGGTACCCACCGTCACCGCCAATGCGCGGAAGAACGTGCCGGTTACGCCGGTGATCGAGATCAACGGCAGAAACACCACTATGGGCGTTACGGTGGACCCGATAAGGGGCAGGCGGATTTCCCGCAGGGCGCTGCGAATGGCTTCGGCGCGGCTCTTACCCGAGTCGCGGTGCAGCACGATGTTTTCGACCACCACGATCGCGTCGTCGATCACCAGGCCGACCGCGGCAGCCAGGCCGCCGAGCGTCATCAAATTGAAGCTCTCTCCCAGGGCGCTCAGGAAAATGAACGTGACCGCGATGGTCGCCGGTATGACTAGCCCAGCGACGAGCGAGGTTCCCCAATCCCGTAGGAATAGGACCATGATGAACGATGCGAGCACAAGACCGATAAGGATCGCGTCGCGCACGCTCTTGATCGAATCGTTGACGATCTCGGACTGATCGTAGAACACATTCAGCGCAATCCCGGACGGCAGGCTTTGCCGGATCCGGTCAACTTCACTGTGGACTGCGTTCGCAACCGTGACGGTGTTGCTGTCGGGTTGGCGGAAGATGTTCAGCAGGACGGCGGGCTTAGTGTTCGCCGTGACTACGGTATAGACCGGCATCACTGAACCCGCGACGGTGCCGATATCGGCGATGTGCAGCGGGGCGCCATTGGGCGTGGTCTTCACCACGATGTTCGCGATCTCCGCCGGGGTGCGCGCCTGTCCGCTGACCAGGCTCAGGACGAGCCGGTGGTTGGTCTCGATAAGGCCCGGTGAATCGATCAGGTTACTGCGTCCGATCGCGTCCAGAATATTGGGAATCGTCGTAGCCGTTTGAATCAGTTTGGCGGGGTCGGGCTGCACCTGAAACTCTGGCTGCTGCCCGCCTTGGATCACGACTGTAGAGACACCGCTCATCCGGTTCAAGCGAGGTTTCAAATCGTAGTTGGCCAGCTCCCAGATTTGCGTCTGCGGAATTTTGTCGGACGTGAGGCTGTAGCCCATGACCGGAAATGCCGCGAACGTCAGTCTTTGGGCGTTGATCTTCACAGTGCTCGGAAGCGTAGGCTGGACGCGCGCGATGGCCGCGTTGATCAGTTGGAGCGTTAGGTACATATCGACCTTCCAGGAAAAGAACAGGTCGATCTCGGCGGTGCCGCGGCTGGTGATGGACCACACGCGCTCCAGGCCCTGTACCGAGTTCAGCGCCTCTTCCAAGGGCCGCGTGACAGTGATCATCATCTGGTCGATGGGCGCGACACCGTTATCTACCGCCACCACAACGCGCGGAAAGTTGGTCTCCGGAAAAACCGCCACAGGAATAGTTAACGCAAGGTAGATACCCACAGCTACCAAGGTGAGGATCACGAAGATGATGGGTTTGCCGTGGCGTGCCGTCCAGTGCCGGGTTTCGGGCTCAGTGACGAGAGGCGGCGGAGTTAAAAGCTGGCTCATTTGGCCTTCGCTTTCTCGCCGTCATCCTCTTTTTCGCCCTTCTCCTTTTCGCCCTTCTCCGATTCCTCCCCCGGTTCGCCGGGCTTGACGATGCGTACTTTGGCCTTATCGTTCACGCCGACACCACCGGCTACAACAACTTGGTCTCCGGGCTTAACACCGCTGAGGATCTGCACCTTGTCGGCTTCGCGCGCGCCGATTTCGATCTTTTGCTCGTGAGCAACCGAATCGGGACTCACTGTCAGGACGATCTGTTCTCCCTCATCACTCGCGAGTAGCGCGGAAGGAGGAACAACCACGGCCTTAGGAATGACTGCCGCAACCACGGCTACATGCACCCCTGCGCCGGGCTTGAGCCGCTCGCCGGGATTGTCCGCCTGCACCCACACTTGCACCGTAGTGCTGGCCGGATCAGTAGCCGGGCTGACCACCGTCACTTTCCCTGGGGCCTGCACGGTAGAGCCGGCCTCAGAAACGGTCGCGGCGTCTCCAACTCGAATCGAGCTCGCTAGATCCTGCGGTACATTCGCCCGCGCCACCACGCGCGAAATGTCCATTACGGTTACCAGCGGCGAGCCGGGATTCGCAATATCGCCGGCGTAGAGCGGCCGGTCCGCGACCACGCCTCCGATGGGACTGCGCATTTCGGTGTAGCTCACTTGTGCTTGGGCCGACTGGTAGTGCGCCCGCGCCGACTCCACCTGTGCCTGCGCCGCCTTGACCTCCTCCTCTTTTCCCACGCTTTGTAGCGCTCGCAGGTGCTCCTGCGCGGCATCGAACTGGCCCTTCGCCTGGGCATACGCCGCCTGCGATTCGTCTACTAATCTGCGAGCCAGCGCTCCCTGTTCCAATAGCTTTTGCCGGCTCTCGAGTACTTTGCGCGCGGCCTCCAGGCCCTGCTGCGCGGCTTGCGCATCGGCCTGGGCCTTCACGACGGACTCCGGCACCGTGGCCGACGCCGTGGCCCGGTAATTGGCTTCCGCTTGATCGAGCAGCGCTTTACTTTCGGCTACGGCTGCCACGAGATCACGGTTTTCGAGGGTCGCCACGAGCTGGCCGGCCATCACGTGGTCGCCGCGGTTCACGAGAAATTTGGCGACGGGTGCGCTGACCTTCGGCATGACGCTCGATTGGTCCAACGGGTAGAGCACCCCATCGGCTTCGATGATGCGCCGCACCGGCTGCTGTTCCGCGCGCGCCACTTGAACCGGTGCGGGTTCCGGAGCCGCTTCGGCGGATTCCTCGGCTTTTTGGGAACAGCCTAAACTCCCCAGCAGGCAACAGCCTGTCAGCAGCAGAGCGAGATTCCGCATCCTAGAAAACCCCCGTCAAGGTCTGAAGAGCGGCCAGGGCCACGCGATACCGCACCAGGCCGTCGTCATATGCACTCCGCGCCTGGGCTAACGTAGTCTGCGCGTCCTTCACTTCGAGCACCATGACTTCGCCGGCCTCGTATCGCAGCACAGATAATTGGAGACCCTGTTGCGAAAGCTGCAGCGAGCGTTGCAAAGAAGCGATCTGCGCGCCCGCGGCGGCGGCCTCCTGATAGAAGGCGTTCAGGTTGGCCAGTAGTTGGCGCTGCGTGAGACTCAATTCGGTCCGCGCCTGCTGCAGCCGTAATTCCGACTGCCGGACGCGGCTGCGCGTAGCTCCCCAATTCCATATCGGGACCGTCAATTGCGCCTGGGCCACCGAACCGGCGTTGCTTTCGTGATAGCGGTTGTATAGCGCGTATTGATTGGCATCGATTCCAAAAAAGTAGTCGAAAGAAAGGGTCGGGTATTGCGCGGCGCGCGCCGAAGAGGCCTCAAACTGCTGTTCCTGAACGGCGGCTTGAGCCGCCCGGATGTCCGGGTTATTGGCGCTTGCTAGTGTTTGGATCCGCTCAAACTCCGGGAGAACTGCAACGGTGCCCAGATCGTCTTCGACTGAAAAGTTCTGCCGGAATTCGGGAAAGACGAGAACAGCCAGGCCGGCCCGGTTTTTTTCGATTACCAGTAGAGCATCCTGCGTATCACGCCGCCGCTGCTCCACCAGTATCTGGGCCGTGATGACGTCGGCGTGCGCTACTTCCCCGCCCGCCTCGAGTTTTTGTGTGACGTCGAGGAACTGCTCGGCCTCCGTCTGGCTTTGCCTTGCGCTGGCTGATTTGCGCGTGGCCGCCACGAGCCCGTAGTAGTTCTGCACGACCGTCGCGTAAAGCCCGCGCGTCGCCACATCGACGTGAGCCCGGGCGACCGCTTCCGCAGCCTCTGCGCGATGCCAGTCGGCTCTCTTTCCAGGCGCAAAGATGTCCCCATGCACGATGGCCTGATTGTTGTAAACGTGGGGACCGTCATTGGCCACAAACACGCCCGAGGGTGTTCCGTTGGGCTGCGTATAAATGAACTGGTTGAACCAGTTCGCCGTGGGCAACAGCGCTGCCTTAGCCTGGACAGTGTCTTCGTGGGCAATTTGCGCCGCATAATTGGCCGATAGTGTGAGACCGGAATTGGCCCGGGCACGTTCGAGCGCTTCCTGGAGCGTTAGGTGAAGCGCGGGCTCGGCGGCTGCAGCACTGCTAAGAAGCGTCGGCGATTGAGCCCGCACGTACGCGCTCCAAACAAGCAGAAGACAAAGGTACCGCATCGAGGCCTTCAGTATAAGGCCGGCGGAATGAACGCAGGATTAAAACGGGAATGGACGGGAAGGCGTTTTTAGCCGATGCCTGATTCGAACGCGCGCGAGTACTCAAGCGCAGGCCGCGTGCAGGCGATCAGGCTTCGCTAATCCAGATACTGCATCCCGAAGCTTTTCGAACCGCATCGGTTTACTCAACGTCGCTTGCGCTCCCGCAGCCCGCGCCGCTCGCCGCATCGGGCTGACCATCATGCCCGAGATGGCCACCACGGGCGTGTAAGGGGCGTCTGCCCGTATCTGCCGGAGAGTCTCGATACCGTCTTCATCCGGAAGGCTCATATCCAAAACGACGACGTCAAAAGTGGCATTCTGAATGTTCTCTAATGCCTGACGGGCAGTTCCGACCGCGGTCACTGAGTAGCCGTCTGCCGCGAGAGCTCTGCGGATCAACTTTTGAATGAGCGGTTCATCCTCTACAACTAATATGTGAGCAGCGTAGCCCATGCCGTTTCCACGGCAGAAACGAGCACATTCGAGGCCAAAAGAATGCTTACTGAAATCAGCCGCCTGCGGCCTTCAGGCGGTCGGCGTCGTTAATTGATAGACAGACGATTGGCACGGCTGACTAGTTGATGGACACTCAAGAGATCATGAATCTGCGCGGCCCCCAAAGAATCGTTTGCCTCACCGAGGAGACTACCGAAATCCTGTACCTGCTCGGCGAACAAGACCGGATCGTAGGAATCTCGGGGTTTACCTGCCGCCCCGCCGAGGCGCGTCGGCAGAAGCCGAAAGTCTCGGCCTTCACCTCGGCCAAGATTGACAAAATCCTCGAACTGCAGCCTGACCTGGTGCTGGGATTTTCCGACCTTCAGGCGCAGATCGCGCACGAGTTGATTCGGGCCGGCATCAATGTGCTCGTCTTCAATCAGCGCTCTGTGCACGAGATTTTCGAGATGATGCTGACACTTTCGCGGATCGTAGCAGCCGAGAACGCGGGAATGGCACTCGTCGAGCGTTTCGAGCGAGAGCTTGCGCGGATTGCCGATTCAGCGCGAAGATTTCCGCGACGTCCGCGCGTCTTCTTTGAAGAATGGATGGATCCCCTGATCAGCGGCATCCGTTGGGTTGAGGAACTGATCGAGATCGCGGGCGGGCAGCCGATATTCCCGGAGCTTCGCCCACAGCGATCGGCAAAAGACCGAATCGTGGACCCGAGCTCGGTGGCAGCAGCGAATCCGGACGTGATCATCGCCTCCTGGTGCGGCCGCAGAGTGAGCACAGACAAGATTCGCGGGCGCGCCGGGTGGCAGGAGATCGCCGCGGTGCGTAATGATCATATCTACGAAGTGAAATCCACCTATATCTTGCAGCCTGGTCCAGCGGCACTCAGTGAAGGTGTCCGGCAACTGCATGCGATCCTGGCGCACGTTGCGGATTGCGAGCCCAGCCCAGGGTTAATTCCCGAGGAAGTTCCGTCGTTCACGGGGACGGCTTCACGATGAATCTCTCCGCGTTCTCGGCCGTGGTGTATGGCGTATCGGCCCTAGCCGGATTTCTGGGCGCACTGACCGGCTTGGGTGGCGGCGTGGTAGTTACTCCCGCGCTAACCGTACTGTTGGGTGTGGACCTCCATTACGCGATCGGCGCTTCCCTGGTTTCGGTGATCGCGACCTCGTCCGGAGCGGCCGCCGCGTATGTCCGGGAAGGTTTCTCAAACATCCGTGCCGGGATGTTTCTCGAAATCGCGACTACTCTCGGGGCACTCGCCGGGGCCCATCTGACCAAAGTGGTTCCCGGCACCGCGCTCGCGGTAATCTTCGGTGTGGTGCTGCTCTATTCCGCATGGCACTCGTTTCGAGCGCGCAAAGAGACTAGAGCCACGCGGTCAGATCCTCTCGCGGCCCGCTTACGTCTGGAAAGTACGTATCCCGGCCCGGAAGGCGAAGTCCACTACCGGATCGAGCGTGTGAAAGGGGGCTTTAGCCTCATGTTCCTGGCCGGAATTCTCTCCGGGCTGCTGGGCATCGGCTCGGGCGCAATGAAAGTCATCGCCATGGATCAGGTGATGCGGATTCCGTTCAAGGTCTCGACCACTACGAGCAACTTCATGATCGGGGTGACCGCCGCAGCCAGCGCCGGTGTTTACCTCAGCCGCGGATATATCGATCCTGGCCTGACCATGCCCGTCACCCTGGGTGTGCTCAGCGGCTCCCTGCTCGGTGCGCGCCAGTTGATCGGGGCAAAAACGCGGCCCCTACGGATCGTTTTTGCCTTAGTGGTCGGTTTACTCGCCTTCGAAATGATCTACGGCGGATTTACCGGAAAGATTCAGTGACGGACAAACGCCTGGAAGGGATTGTGGCTCGGCTGCTGCAGACAGGTGTACTGCTCTCGGCCGCTGTAGTGTTGGCCGGGGGCGTGTGGTTTCTCAGTCAGAACGGAGGCGCCAGACCGCAATACCAACAGTTTCGCCCGCCCGATGTCGTACTGCGCTCCCCGGCCAAATTGATCCGAGGCCTGGCACATCCTGATCCCGCCTCGGTCATTCAGTTGGGCCTGCTGATTCTCATCGCCACTCCCGTGGCCCGCGTCGCATTTTCCCTGGTAGCTTTCGCTCTCGAGCGCGATCGGCTGTACGTACTGATCACGCTGATCGTTTTCGCGGTCCTGATCTACAGTGTGGCGGTGGCGCACTAGCAATCGGAACAGAAACGCTACCGCGCTGTGGCCACCTGAAGATTATCCACAACCTTTCGCACCTTGGAGACTTCGCCTGCGATGCGCTCCGCCTTTTCCTTGGTTGCGGCGCTATCCACCTGACCGGATAGTGTCACGACAGCATTGGTGGAGTTTACCGAGATATCGGGCACGGTGGACAGGCCCAGGTCCGACGCGAGCTTGGACTTGACTGAAGCGGTGATTTCGAGGTCATTGACCTGCTCCCTCGGAGTCTCGTTGGTGCGGCACCCGAGGAGCAGTCCCAATGTGAACAGTAGCGGAGTGAGTTTCATCAGCCCTCCGCGATCGTTCAGCAAGTTCAGGCGCACCGTACGGCGAAGCACGCCGGTGCTTTCAAACCACGGCGTTGCGCAGCACACCGATTCCTTCTACTTCTACTTCGACCACGTCGCCCGGGGAAAGCCGCCTCGTGGCTCCCGGGGTCCCCGTATAAATAATGTCGCCCGGAAGAAGCGTCACCCATCCGCTGATCCAACTGATGAAGGTCCCGCAATTAAAGATGAAGTCGGACGTTCGCTCGCTCTGCACTACTTCACCATTCACCCGCGTCTCGAGCAACAGATCGTCCGGATTTAGCCCTGTCACGATCACCGGTCCCGAGGGCGCGAAGGTGTCCGATCCCTTGGCGCGCCACCATTGCACATCGCGCTTCTCGCCATATTGCCAATTTCGCTCTGTAACGTCGTTCCCACACGTTACACCGAAGATACCGGCTAAGCCCTCCTCCGGCGCCACGTCCTTCATCCGCGTCCCGATCACAACCACGAGTTCCCCTTCGTAGTGAACTTCCGTCGCATCCCGGGGAATGACGATCGGGCATTCAGGGTCAAGAAGTGATGTGAGCGGTTTGTAGAAGATCTCCGGGTGCTGCGGAAACGTTCGGTTGCCGAGATGGCTTTTGTAATTTCTGCCGACCGCTAGAATCTTGGTTGGCTGACACGGGTTCAGTAGCTGTAGCCCGGCAAGGGGCCTGCTTCTGCCGGTCTCTTTATGGGTCAGGAGATCGCCTTCGAGATCTCTTACGTTCTCGCCTTCAAGAATCCCGTAGCGGGTGGACAAACCGTCGCGGTAGCGAATGTACTTGGTCACGTTTGGACATTGTAGCGCCTGGTCAACCCAACCGAACGATCTCTTCGTCGCGTGCGTCGGGGGCCATGACCCCGCGGAAAGTGATCTTCAACAGGGGTGGCGCTAGCAAGGTAGTCGCCACCGACATGAAGACGATAATCCCGTAGACGCTCTGCGGCATGACGTGGAGACTCAGGCCGATCTGCGCGACCACCATGCCTACTTCGCCGTGTGGAATCATACCGACTCCCACGCGAAAGGCATTGGTGCGTCCGAGCCGGTATGCTCCCAAGCTGCAGGCGACAAACTTCGAGATCATCGCGGTTAGAACAATGGCTACCGCCAACAGCAACACCGAGGGTTTCGCGAAAACCGAGAGATCCAACCGTAAGCCGATGCCGACCAGGAAGAATGGGACCAGCAGTTCCCTGACACCGCTCGTCAACTCATGGACTCGCTTATCGACAGTTTGCCCGACCGCCATCCCGGCGAGAAATGCTCCGACAATTGCGGCAACTCCAGCGTAAACTGCCAAAAGCGCCAGGGCGAAAAGTAGGGTCATCGCCAAGGCGAATTCGCCTTCCACAAGCGTTACGCGAGCTTGAACCTGAGGAAGCACTCGCTCCACGGTGCGGCGGCCGACGGTAGCCACGAAAACGGTGAATCCGCTGGCGATCGCGGCGGTCAACGCGATATCGATGTAGTTCACCTGGCCCTTGGCAAGGCCTCCGACGATGGAGAGCACGATTAACCCGAGCACGTCATCCACAACAGCGGCTGCGAGGATGACTTTGGCCGGCCGGGTGTTCAGCAGCCGGCGGGAAGCCAGCACCTGGGCAGTGATCCCGACGCTGGTGGCCACCATCGCGGCTCCGGTGAAGATGGCCTCAACGCGCGGCTCGCCCCAAAGCGTCGAAACTCCCACTCCCGCCAGGAACGAAAGCGCCACGCCCGCGGTCGCGACCGCCACGGCCATGCCGCCCACTTCGAACAGGTCCGAAGCCTTCACTTCCAGGCCCACGCCGAAAAGAAGGAACATCACGCCCAGATCGGAGAGGATGCTCAGCACTTCGTTTGGAGCCATCCAACCGAGCACATGCGGGCCGATCAGCACGCCGGCGAGTATCTCGCCGACGATCCCTGGTTGCCCCAACCTCTCGAAGACTTCGGACAGCAGCTTGGCGGAGGCGAATACCACCAGCATGGCGAGCGGTATTTGCGCGGCCGCAGGCATGCATTCATTATGAGTGACCGGCAATCACCCAGAGCACAATATGCGAGCTGGCCGGTGCGCAACAGACCAGCGGGCCGCGGAAATGTCTTAACTATTACTCGGGAGCGCCGCCACAATCAGCGGCTGCACGGTCGGTTGGGGAGCACCCGCGGCATTTTCGAGCGTCACCGCTACAGCGTTGGTCCCGTTAACATTGACCGTGCCGCGGCGGACGTAGAGGGCCGTTCCATCCGTTTGCGATTGAAAGAGCCCCGCCGGCATAGGCATTCCACGTTTTGGAAGAAGCCACATCTCATAAGTCTTGCCGTTGGGCGCGGGCGGCAGATTGGAGGCAATCAATAGGACACCCTGCGCAGGGTTGACGAACACTCTCCCCTTCGGAGGCTGTTGCGGTCCTTTCCCGAACGATGCCTCGGTCGTATCGGGTCCGTTCATGATCGCGAAGGCTTCGGTGAGCCTGGTGAGTTCGATGGTTTGGTTTCTCACCTGCTCCCGCGAGTCTACGAGCTGCTGAGCCAAGTCCACCTCGCGCCCTCGAAAGAACAGGGCCACGAAAACTGCGACCGATAACGCTGTGATCCCCGCTACACCCCACACCGGCGCCCACCATCCCAGGCGGCGCGCTTCCACTCCTACCGAAGCCAGTATGCGGCGGCGCAATGCGGGAGGAGGTGCTGCCATAACGGCAGTGCCGCCCACCATTGCCGCCAGTTCCCGCGCGCTCCCCAATTCCCTCATACAAACCTCGCATCCGCGGTCCAGGTGCTGCCGAATCTCGCGCGACTCTTCCTCTTCGGCCAAACCGAGGACATACAGTTCATAGTGGCCTTGGAGTTCATCACAGTTCATATGGCCACCGCCGTACCGAGTTCGTTTCGTAAATTCTTTAACGCGGCTCGCACCCAAGTTTTGACGGTGCCGAGCGGCTGCCCCATGCGCTCGGCCATCTCGGTCTGCGAGAGGCCTTCGAAGTAGGCCAACTCGATCACCTGGCGCTGGTGCGCCGAAAGCTTCTCCAATGCCGCCTTTATCTGACGCGCTTTGTCTGTCGCCAGGATGTCCTTCTCCATATCGCTGAAGAGCGCCGGGTGCTCGGTCGCTTCCATCTCGAGCGAGTTTCTGGCCTTGCCGACAGTCGAACGGAGATAGTCGATGGCCCGATTGCGCGCTACTGCCAGAAGCCACGGACCCACCGCGCCCCTCTCGGCGTCGAACCCCTGCACCCGGTTCCACACTCGAAGGAATGTCTCCTGCACCAAGTCTTCGGCCACTCCCGTATCCCGCACCACTCGCAGTATGAGCGAATAGACGAGCCGTCCGTAACGATCGTAGAGTGCCGCCAACGCCTGCGGATCGCGCCGCTGCAAGCGTTTCACGAGTTCCGCTTCTCCTTCCACCTCGACGGCCATTATGAGCGGCAACAGAGTCATGGGAAACAAAGCGTCACCAGTATATACGAGGGTGTCCGCCCCTCAAGATGTGGCGGCCGCCGAATTTCTCTCGCACGATTCTCCCCACTCGAACACGAAACAGATCGGAAGTCCTTAGCAGAATTTATTTTTCTCTTGACTTTCCTCGCGAACAACTTTATATATGAATCACATTGCGGTTTTTTGAATCGCAAAATTTGATGTTAGGGAGAATCAATCGATGAAGAGCGCAACCAAGAAGGCCGCCCCGAAGAAAAAGGCTGCTCCGAAAAAGAAGAAGTAGCCTGGTAACGCCCGGAACGGGCAAAAGATCCACTCCTAGGCCCCGGTTTTGGGGCCTTTTTATTTATTACAGGCTTTTTCCTCCGAATCTCTCCTCCCCTCAAGCCCTTCCCTCGGTTCCCCAAACGGCGCGCAGTTTCTCGATCCTCCGGGGCTGCTCCGGCGCACAGGCGCAGTTATCGGCTGGCTGGAGGCGACCCGCTTGAATCATTCCTCCGGCAGTTCGCCTGTGTCCTCAGCCCGGTTCTCGAATTTTGTTTGCGCGTGAAGGAACACCAGGTTCACTGTGCCGACGGGTCCGTTCCGCTGCTTGGCAATGATCAGTTCCGCCAGTCCGCGCAGGTCTTCGCGGTCGCGCCGGTACACCTCTTCCCGGAAAATGAAACCTACCAGGTCGGCGTCCTGCTCGATTGATCCCGACTCCCGCAGATCGCTGAGCTGCGGCCGGTGATCCCCCTGCCGGTTCTCGACGGCGCGGCTCAACTGTGAAAGCACCAGCATCGGGACGTTCAGTTCTTTTGCCAACAGCTTCATACCGCGCGAGAGCGCGCTCACCTCCTGGTTGCGATTCTCGAAGCGGCCGCGGCCCGTCATTAACTGAAGGTAATCCACGATCACCAGCTTCGGTTGATCTTTCAACCGGCGAAGCTTGGCGTGCATGTCCATGAGGTGGATGCCCGGCGTGTCATCTATATATAAGGGCGCCTCCACCAGCTCGTGCAAGGCCTGGTTCAGCTTTCGTCTCTCCTCCTGACTGAGGTAGCCGCCCCGGAACTTCTGGCTGTCTACCCGTGCCGCCGCGCAAAGCATGCGCGTCAACAGGGATTCCTTGGACATTTCGAGCGAGAAGATCGCGACCGTCTGCTTCAGCCTGAGCGCCACATGCTGCGCGATGTTTAACGCCAGCGCCGTTTTCCCCATGGAGGGCCGGGCTGCCAGGATCAGCAGGTCGCCACCATGCATCCCGCCTGTGTATTCGTCGAATCGAGCGAAGCCGGTGCTGATTCCTTTGATTCGCTTGCTCGGGTCGAGGAATGCGCTGAGGCCGCCTTCGTAGCTCTGCAGAATATCATGCGCATTCACCAGCCCGTCTTTGACCCGTGCCTCGCCCAGCTTGAGCAGCGTCTCCTCAGCCCCAGCCAGAATCTCTTCGGGAGCCTCTTCCCCGGCCAAAGCCCGGTTCATCATGTGCTGCGAGCTGAAAATGATGCGGCGGAGGATCGATTTGTCTTTTACGATCCGGATGTAGCTCTCGAGATTGGGAATCTGCGGCAGGCCATCATCCAGAGAGACCAGGTAGCTTAACCCGTCGCATGCTTCGAGTTCGTTGAACTTGATGAGCTCGTTCGCGACCGTCACCCGGTCGATTCGTTCATTCCGCTCCTGCAGTTCTCCCATCCGCTTGAAGATGCGCCGGTGTTTCTCCAGGCTGAAGTCATCCGGCTCGAGCATGCCGGCGGCCTGCACATACATCGAGTCGTCAAGCAGGATGGAGCCGAGCACGAATCGTTCGGCATCGAGGTTAGTGGGGAGCCCTCTTTCAGAGGAGTTCGAGGCAGATATCATTTGCGTGAGACCTCAGCTAGCTTGCGCCGGATTGGCCGCGCCGCGCCATAGAACAAACATTCGGTCTGAAAAATGTCTGTGCATAGTTCTACCGCTTTGTCACCCAGCAGATCCCTGTTCCTGTCAACAGACATCCACAGAGCTTTCCACAGGTTTTCAAAAACGCCTGACACTCTAATTGTTCTAACAGATTGCGGACTGCCCCCGGGCGGCTACTCTCCCCGGACTATGGGCATGCGCCAGCCGGTACCGAACGCCCTCGAGGTGACTTTCAGGGCTGGAGCCGCCTGTTTTCGCTTGAACTCCGCGATGCGCACCATGCGTAAGACGCGCCGCACCGTGTGCTCGTCGAAGCCTTGGGCGATAATCTCCTCGGCCGATTTCGACTGCTCGACGTGCAACTCGAGAATCTGGTCGAGCAGATCATACGCCGGCAGTGTGTCCTGATCGGTTTGATCCGGCCGCAGTTCGGCGGAGGGTGCCTTTGTGAGGATCGATTCGGGAATGTCCGGCCGCCGCCGATTGCGCCACCGCGAAACCCGGTAAACCATGGTCTTCGGAACGTCTCCGATTACCGCCAGGCCGCCGTTCATGTCTCCGTACAGGGTGCAGTAGCCGACGGCCAACTCAGATTTGTTGCCTGTCGTCAGCAGCAGTGAACCGAACTTGTTCGAGAGCGCCATGAGCAGGTTGCCGCGGATTCGGGACTGGATGTTTTCTTCCGTGACATCCGCCGGGCGGCCGCGAAATACATCCGAGAGCACGCATTCGTACGTCCGCATGATGTCGCTGATAGGCAGCGTGGTCGTGCGGATCCCGAGATTGCGCCCCAGTTCGTGAGAATCGTCTATGCTTCCCGGGCTCGAATAGCGCGACGGCATCAGAACGCCGAGGACGTTTTCGGCTCCGACCGCATCTGCAGCGATGGCGGCCGTGAGCGCCGAGTCAATCCCGCCCGAAAGACCGAGCAGCACCTTGGAGAAGCGTGTCTTTACAACGTAATCGTGGACGCCCAGAACCAGCGCCTGCCAAATTTCGGATTCAATCTCGAAATCGTCCTCGGCGATCGTGCTGGTCCCGGCGGCCAGATCCGTCACCAACACGTCTTCCCGGTAGCCTGCCGCCCGTCCAACCAGGCGGCCTTGCGCATCGAACGCACAGCTTCGTCCATCAAAGATTAAGTCGTCGTTTCCCCCCACCTGGTTCACATAGACTATCGGCAAGCCGTGCCTCTGGGCCATGTGTCCGAGCATTCGCTCCCGGAAGAGCTGCTTGCCGGCGTAGAACGGCGATCCGGAAAGGTTCACAATCGCCTGGACGCTCGAATGCGCCAGGACTTCGATGGGATCTGCATGGTAACGGGGCCGCTCCCAAAAATCCCGATCGTTCCAGATATCCTCACAGATGCTGATCCCTAGCCGCCAGCCGTTCCATTCCAGGATTTGCGGCCCGCGGCCGGGCTCGAAATACCGGTCTTCGTCGAAAACGTCGTAGGTCGGCAGAAGTGTCTTGTGAAATACGCGGCTGACGACACCCTTGTGCAGCAGCACCGCGCTGTTGAAGAGCGGCCTTCCAGTTCCGGCCGGGTTGACCGTAGCCGTGCCGACCAGGACAGGAGGTCCGGCCGCCAGCTCCGAAGCAATCTGCTCGATCATCTGCTCGCTCCGGGCCACGAAGCCCCGGTTCATCAGCAGGTCACGAGGCAGGTAGCCCATCAACGCTAATTCCGGTGTAACTACCAGGTCAGCGCCCGCAAATTGTGCCTGCCGCGCGCCGCGAATAATCAGCGAGGCATTGCCGGGAATATCGCCCGCCGTGGGATTCATTTGCACGAGTGCGATGCGCAAGAGATGACCTTCTAAGCCAAGTATAGGGGACACCGGCCGGCTTTGGACCTGGCTTAGGAAGCCGGATGCTACAGTGGAGGCGCTGCGGCCGTATGAAGGTGCTGTGGGTCAATACCAATTTCCTGCATCCCACCACCAAGGGCGGCCAGATTCGTACGCTCGAGATGCTGCGGTACCTGCACCGTTGGCATGAGATTCACTATGTCGCGATCGCCGATCCGGAACAGCCGGAGGGCCCGGCGCGCGCCCACGAGTACTCGTCGAAGTCGTATCCTTTTTTCCACCGAATTCCCCGCAAGGATTCACCCGCGTTCCTACGACAACTCGCTCGCGGAATCTTCTCCTCGACGCCTTTGGCCGTCTCCCGCTTTCATCCACCGGGGCTCGAGGCGTTCCTGGGAAAATTGGCCGCGCGCGAGCGATTTGATCGCGCCGTAATCGATCACTTAGCCCCTACCGCTTACTTCCCTGACCTAGCTCACGCCGTCTTCTTCCAGCACAACGTAGAGACCATGATCTGGCGTCGTCACGTAGAGCACGCCTCGGATCCTTTTCGCCGCTGGTATTTCGGAATCGAGGCCCGCCGCATGTACGAGTATGAGCGCCGCGTGAGTCTGGCCGCAGGTCATATCGTAGCCGTTTCGGCTGCCGATGCCGCCGCGATGCGGGAGTTGTTCGGCGTGACTCGGGTTTCCGAGATTCCGACCGGAGTGAATCTCGAATATTTCAAGCCTCCCGAAACGCGACCGAAAGAAAACGCCGACCTCGTGTTTGTCGGCTCCATGGACTGGCTGCCGAACATCGATGGCCTCCTTTACTTCGTTCGCGAAGTCCTGCCTCTCATTCGCCGCCAGCGGCCCGACTGCTCTCTCGCGATCGTGGGCCGCACCCCGCCCGCCAAGATCCGAGAACTGCAAGAACGTGATCCGCTCATCCGAGTGACCGGCACCGTTCCGGACATCCGGCCGTACCTGTGGGGATCGTCTGTGTCGATAGTCCCTCTGCGCATCGGCGGCGGCACCAGGTTGAAGATTTACGAGGCAATGGCGGCGCGCATCCCCGTGGTTTCGACCACCGTCGGCGTCGAGGGTTTAACCATCCATCCGCCCCAAGACATTCGCATCGCGGATTTACCGCGGGACTTTGCCGATCGCTGTCTCGAACTGTTAGCTGATGCCGGCGAGAGGCGCAGCCTTGCGGAGGCCGCCTCGCAAATGGTGAACGCAAACTTCTCGTGGGAGCAGGTTGCGCGCTGTTTCGAAAAAATACTGCTCGCCGGACCACGATGGAACTGAAGTTACTCGCAGAAGATCGACCTTACGACCAGCGTACCGCCGGAGAACAGCGTGAGCGGAATCTCTTGACCTTCTTGGTAGGTGCGGGTGACGCCGTTCGGTGCGCTGACCTCCACCTGCCGCGTTTTCGGATCGATTACCCAGAACTCGCGGCATCCGTTCTTCAGATAAAGCGTTTTCTTTTCGAGAATCTCGCTCGCGCTGTTCGAAGGCGAGAGAACTTCGATCACAAGATCCGGAGCGCCGTGCAAGTTGTCTTCCAGATCTGCTTCGCCCCAGCGCTCCATGAAAACGAACCCTACATCGGCAACCCGCAGTTCATACTCGGGAAGGGCACGAAATGCGATTTCAGTATCGACGATTCCGGATTCAGTAGCCAGTGGTTCCAACAGTTGCCGGATCCGGCGCTGCGTTCGCCAGTGCTTCAGTTTGGGGCGGCTCATTTGGACTAGTTCTCCATGGCGCAACTCATGGTAAACCTCGCCGGTATCTTCGGGTAACGCCCGGAACTCCTCCACGGTCATCAAGCGAGTTTTTATTTGAGCCATGCCCTTAAACCTTTTTCAGTATAGCCTCGCGAGTGCGCAGGTACAGGTCTCCGCCCGCCCCCTTCGCCGCGCTTTTGATTTTCCATAACAGCGCCTGCCGAAACCTGGGAAGGAGTTTGCCCGCTGCTAAACCCGCTGGCCACTCTGGCCCCATACCCCTCCGAATCACATAGCGGCCCAGCACCTGGCAGCCGTTCACGACCCGCACTCTAGCCGTCGGTTCAGAAGTAAACAGCGTCTCGATACCGCTCTGCGCCGCTGCTTCCGCCACTCTGCGCGTGTAGTATCCACCGGGAACGGACGCAAGCTTCACCGGACGCCCCACGATCGCTGCCAGGCGTCCGGTGCTCAATTCCCATTCAGACAGTAGTTTTTCCCAGGGCACATGAGACATGCGTGCCGGGTGCGAGCACGAGTGGCTGCCGATCTTGTGACCACGCTCGTTCAACTCTCGAATCTGCTGGGGACTGAGAAAACCCGGCTGCCCGATACGATCCGTCGTAATGAAGAAATAGCCGCGCCAACCGAACTGCTCCAGCATTCCCGCGACGACTGTGTAAGCGCTCACGCCGCCATCATCGAAGGTGAGGCGGAGTTCGGTATTCCCCACCGCGCGCAGAGCCTCCAAGTGTTTGGCGAAGTCGCGGCGGTCCAACTTGTAAATGTCCGCTCCCGCCCCGGAAAAACCACTCGCCGCAAGGTTTCCCTCTTCTACGATGTCGTGGTACATGATCGCCAGCGGCTTCACGGCGAGCCTCTACGTTACGATCACACGATCAGCATACAATCGCCGTAGGAGTAAAAGCGGTAGCCTTGGCCCACGGCATGGCGGTAGGCGGCGAGCGTCAGTTCGGTTCCGGCGAAGGCACACACCAGTAACAGCAAACTCGTCTGCGGCAGGTGAAAATTCGTGAGCAGCGCGCCGGTGCCCCGAAACCGAAAGCCCGGGTAAATGAAGATATCCGTTTCACCCTGCTGGGCCGTCAAATCGCCGCGGAGCAACGCGGTTTCGAGCGTTCGGACGATGGTCGTTCCCACCGCTACCAACCGCTCCGCGCCGCGCATCTTCTCCACGCTCTCCGGACAGATCGAGTAGTGCTCACGATGCAAATGCCCTTCTTCCACTCGCTCGGCATGCAACGGCTGAAAAGTCCCGAGACCAACATGTAAGGTGACATGCGCAATCTCCGCTCCCCGCGCGCGGCACGCCTCGAGAATCTCCCCTGTGAAGTGCAGTCCCGCGGTGGGCGCAGCCACCGAGCCGCGCTCCCGCGCAAAAACGGTCTGGTAGCGCTCGCGGTCCGAGGCCTCGTCTAACCTTTTTATATACGGCGGCAACGGCATGTGCCCGATCGTTTCAAGCTGTGCGAAGAGGTCACCCTGGCATTCGAAGCGAAGAGTCCGTTCGCCAAACGCGCCCCGGCCGACGATCTCGGCTTCCAGCCCTTCGGCAAACCGGATGCGCTCGCCTACCGCCATTTTTCGTCCAGGCCGAACCAGCGCCTCCCATTCCGTTTGGTTCGGATTCACTGCGTGCAGCAGTAGAACCTCTACCTCTCCGCTGAGGTACTCGCGCCGCTTCGGATTTCCTTTTCCGATCGGCAAGGCGCGAACACCCTGCCGATGGCCGAAGAGCCTGGCCGGGAAGACCCGGCTGTCATTAAGAACGAGGCAATCACCAGGGCCCACGAAGGACGGCAGTTCACGGAACCAGCGATCCTCCCACCGGTTCGTCTTCCGATCGACCACGAGCATCCGGGACGCTGCGCGGTCCGGCAGCGGTTCCTGCGCGATTAAGTCCTGAGGCAGGTGGTAGTCGAAGGCGCTCAGTTCCATCCGGCTTTCACTCTAGCGAAAACAGCGTGCCCTGCTCCTCTCCCGGCCAAAGCTCTGGCTGGTAATCGGCGGGGCCGGTACCCAGGCCCCATCGCTCGCGAATCTTCGCGATGCGCGCCCGCAGTGTCTCTTTGTAGCCGCGGCCCAGATAGGCATTCTTCTGGTATTGCTCGCGGTAAGCCGGCGCGAGTTTCGGGAAGTGTTGCTCTAAAAACGGGAGGAAGACCGCTTGCGCCGAGGGCATCAGAAACAAGGCTCCGCCGCCGAAGTATTGCGCCCCCGCATCGCGCGCTGCCTTGGCCAAGCGGTCGAGGTGTGCTTCGCTGTCTGTGATCAGCGGCATCACCGGATTGGGAAAGACTCCCACCCGAAGCCCGGTCTCGCTTAGGCGCTGGACTGCGCCGAGCCGAAGATCGGGCCGTGGCGCGCGAGGCTCTAAAAGCCGCGCCAGCTTCTCATCCAAAGTCGTAATTGTCACGTTGATACTCAGCAGGTTGCCGCGGGCAATCTCGCGCAATAACTCCAAATCGCGAACTACCAGGTCCGATTTGGTGGTGATTCCGAGATGCCGGCCGCGCTCGCGCGCAAACACTTCCAGAATGCTGCGTGTGCGGCCGAAGCGCCGCTCGGCGGGTTGATATGGGTCCGTCGCCGTGCCGAGGGCGATGCCGTCTTTCCGGTGGATACGCGCCAATTCGTGCCGCAGGAGCTGGGCAGCGGCCTCCTTCGCGTAGATCTTTTCCTCGAACTCCGCCGGAGCCATCTCCATGAATTCGTGCGTATAGCGGGCGTAGCAGTACTTGCACCCGAATTCGCATCCGCGGTACGGGTTGATTGTCCATGCGAACGGCATGTTCGGCTTGGTGCGGTTCAGAATACTGCGAGTGGGAATTTCGAAATACTGCACCCGCGATTTGGCCTCCAATAACTCGCTCCCGGAAGCCAGGCGGGCGATACCCACTAGGGCCATAACCCAATTTTCGCCTTTTATTCGCTCGGGCGCAAGCGCGCTACTGTTCGAATCGGAGACAGGCCCGGCCAACATAGATTTCATCACCGGGACGGAGCTTTTCGCCCCGGCGATCGCCGCGCGGCACTTCGATCGAGCGTCCGTCGCGGAACACGCGCGTGCCGTATTCGCTCCCGTCGTCGCACATTCGGTACTCGCTATTTTCGTAGCGAATGTGCGCGTGCTTGCGCGACACCGTGCTGTTCGCCTCGTCCGCGCCCTCTTCAAACACGAGGTCGTTGCGCCGGATCACGCGTTGCTCGGCATCAGTCAATTCGGCGAGCCGCCCGATGTTGGTTCGTGCCTTTGTCAGGGCGTAGGTGTCCTGTTGTGCCTTGCCCCGCACCACGACAATACGGGCCGGAGCAGCCGCCGGGGCAGGTTGTTGTAGTACATCAGCGCTGTACTCGATCGAGAACGGTTCCGTGCCGGTATCAGCGGTACGGACTTCCACCGCAAAGGTGCGAGGCAACTCGCAGCCCGCGCCTTCGAGCGCTTCGCGAACAGCCGGCCCGAGCCGGTCGCCGAAAGCGGCTTGATACAACGCGCGGCGCTCCGGATCGGGGGAGACCAGCGTTACCAGCACGCGGGGATACGGAAAGATACGCCGCCCGCGGGCGACTATCTGAACCTTGTCTTCGATCTGTTCGAGTATCGCGCGATGCACCACGACCAGGTCGCCGGACTGCGCAGGCCCGAAGGCACGTTCGGTCCAGCGGCGGAAGCCACTCTCGATGCTTTTTTCGAGTTCTGAGAAAAGGCTCATGGATGAATGAGTCCTAGTTTGGCAGCCGCACTCACAATCTGGCTGCCGGCCGGCGCAGCAGCCGTCCCGCCGTACACCCCATTTTCCACTAACACAGCAAAAGCGATCTTTCGTGGTGCCGGCCCAAACGGCGCGAACCCAAGAAACCAGGCGTGAGACGGGGCATCGGCGAGTTCGGCGGTTCCCGTTTTACCGGCGATTGCGATGCCGTTTGCGGCCCTTTGACCCGTTCCGCTCGTCACCACTTCGCGCATGAACTTAGCCAGCGTCTGCGCAGTATCAGTGTTGAGCACGGATTCGGGCGGGTTGGTCCGTGTGTTGGTCTCATCGGTGATCCACCTGCCCTGCGGCATCGTGCCGCCGTTAGCCACCGTGGCGGCCAGCCGCGCCATCTGGAAAGGCGATGCGACTACCTGACCTTGGCCATACGATGCCTGCGGCAGCGACTTACGCAATTGCTCGGCGGTGTTGGGCGCGGCGGCGGCGATGCCCAGCAGGTTCGCAGTCTCGAGCAGCGCCGGCGCGCCGACATCATACGTACCCAATTGGGCGAAATATGCGTTGCAGGAGACCACCAGGCCGCGTTCGAGGTCGATCGTCCCATGCGGGATCTTGTCCTCTACATCATCCCGGATCGGGCGCTTGGAGCCTCTGATGTAGTTACCCACGCGGCCGTCCGGGAGGCGGACGCACTCGTAGGTGCGGTGCGTCAGTTGCGGATTCTTGCGCAACGCAGCCATCGCCGTCACCACTTTGAACGTCGAACCTGGCGGGTAGAGACCGTAGCGGGCGCGATCGAGCGCCGTGGCCTCTTCGTTTTCCGTCGGCGGAAACGGGTAGCTCACCGCGGCCAGTAAGTCCCCGGTCGCCGGATCCATCACCACCGCGGCTCCCTTATCGCGGCTGGCCTTTTCTACCGCGTCGCGAAGAATTTCGGCCGCGCGCACCTGGAGGCGGGCATCAAGCGACATCCGGACATCGCGCGGACGGTCGAGCACGCGCCGAACTTCGGGATTGTCCGGCTGGTAACGATGACGGAGAAGGGGCACAAGCTCACGGTAGTCGTACCGCACAACGCGCTCCATCGCTCCGGTCTTAGGATTACGCACATTGATTAAGCTGGGGCGATCGTCGTACCCTCGCAGGCGGTGAGCCAAATCGCGCTCCACAAACGACGTATTGCTCGCGCCCCAGCGGGTTCGCGTACGAAGGTCGCCCAACAGGTCGAAGAACAAACCGCCAAACGGATAATGGCGGCTCTCCGTCCGCGAGCATGCCTGGTCGATGTTAATTCCGAGTTGTTGGTACTGCTGCCGGCCCCGCTCCAGTTCGTCCCAGTTGCTGGTAGCGAGCGGCAGGCCGTTGCGGTCGTAAATGCTCCCCGTCGGAATCTCGGCCATGACCTCTTCAAATCGGGGATTGTATTGGAAGCGGCGCGCGCCGTCGGCCTCAACTACCAGCGTGCCCTGACCCATAATGGCCGGACCGCGCAGCACCTGAACATATGCGGCCTTGGCAAGAACGGCGGCGGCCCCAATGCCAAATAGCGCCACGAGCGCATTCACCGGGAGACGAAAAGGCTGCGCAGGCTCGTTGCCGGTGCTTCTCGCCGAAATAGAGAGCAGAATGCCGATCAGCAGAAAGTTCGCAAGCATGGCGGTGCGCCCGTAGCTGAGGAAAGGAGTCACCACGCCGGTCAGCGGGAAAACACCCAACGCGCCCCCGCTGATGAGCAGAAGCTGCAACGCGGTGGCGGCGGCCAAACCGCAGGCAAGAAAGAATTCGTAGTCGGTTCGGGCGCGAAGAGCAATCCGAACCGAGCGGTATACCAGGAGTCCGTAAAGGCCGAACACGAGCACGATGCCGAGGAATCCCCATTCCTCCCCGAGTGCCGAAAGGATCAGGTCGGTATGGGCAGCAGGCACGATCTGCGGTTCACCAAGTCCAATGCCCGTACCAGCCACCCCGCCGGTTGCAAACGCCCAAAGCGAATGAGCCAGTTGGTCGCCGCCGCGCACCAGGTTGTCCCAAGGGCCCCACCACATAGAGACACGCTCGCGCACCGTATGCGGAACGCCGGTGAGATATCCGATCACAAAGCCTGCCCCTAAGAGGCCAAATCCAACGACAGGGACGAAGGCGCTCCCCCGCGCCACGCCATATAACAGCAGAAACAGACAAGCGAAGACCAGCGCCGGTCCCATGTCTTTCTGCAGGAAGAAAAAGATCAGCGAAAGCGCGACGCAAACTAAAGCCGGCAGCGTATATTCCACCGGCGGCATGTCAAAGCGGCGCGTGAGCGCAGCCAATGAAGGCCGCTGTTCCCGCGCATGCCGGAGCACGTCCCAGCGGTCCGCAAAGTAACCCGCCAGAAAAAACACGAGGAGCAGGCGAATGATCTCCACCGGCTGGAAACCGAACAGATTCACTTTGGCATCGCTCGTCCCGGGGCCGGAACCGAACAGAATCAGCAGCGCCGAAACTACAAAGCTTGCGATCAGCGGCACGAAGCTCAATTTTCCGAAGAGCCGTTGATAATCGAATCCGCTGGCCAACGCCAGCAAAACACAGCCGCCCATTACGCCCTGGGCGAAATCGACGAACAGCAGATTGTCGCGCACGGGATCCCGCAAACTAATCATTAGGATCAGGCCGATCCCGGTGAGCAACAGCACCGCCGGGAGAAACGTGTGATCGCCGCGAAACCCGCGAATACTCAGCCACGCATGCGCCAGCAGGAACGCCCCGAAGAACAGTCCGGGCCACAGGAAAAAGGTGCGCCGGAACCTCGCCGGGCTGCGCACCACTACGCGCGGCTTAAACGCGCGAAACTGTTCGGCGGTCAAAAGGCCGCGATTTCGCGCGATTGCGCCCACATTCCCGAGGCCGCCGGAGAGATTGTAAATGCCGCGAGCCGCTTCTTCCCGCTTTCGCGTATCCCCGACCATGTCCAAAACCGGCAGCAGTTCTTCCCGCGCATTCAGCGTGTTTAGGTTGATGAGCTGCCGTGAGGCGAGACCTTTCTCGATGGCGGGAAAATCATGGGATTTGGCGAGATATGCGAGGTATAGACCGGCGCACACAAAAAGCATACCGGCCAAGGTCCAAATCAGCTCTTCGGTGCGCCACTGCAGCACTCCCCGCGCATTGACTACTCGTTGGATTGCGGGGCGTTCCGCCGCGCGGCTACGCGTAACCGCCACTACTGCGCGCTCCCCAGTTGGTTCAGCCGGAAGTCCACACTCTCGAGGCTCTTCTCTATCTTCACAATGCCGTCATTGGAGTTACCGTAAGGAGCAATCTGCTGATAGAGCTGCAGGGCCCGCTTGTAATCGTCCTCGGCGTGCTGAATTTCATCTCTCTCTTGCGGTAGGCCCCGCACATTGCGCGAATCCCACCATAGCCGGTCCGCTCGGGAGCGGTAGCCATCCGCCAGTTGCGCCCGCTCGCGATTCCCCAGATCAAAACCCAACTTGCGCGCCTGCTGCATTGCCTGGTAGCCACGGTCCGGATCGCGCAGCCCGTAGATGTACACACGCGCCAGGCCGAGTTCCGGGTCGGGCGATTTCGGCATCAGATGCTGCGCCTCATTAAATTTCTCTACGGCCAGCTTCAGTTCCGGGAGCGAGCCGTGAACTGTGCCGTTGATACGATCGATGTGGCCCTCCGCCAGACGCAGGTCGCCGCGGGCCGCATTGTCCGGATCCACCGCCAACGCGCGCGCGGCCATATTCCGCGCGCGTTCCCAATCCTTCTCATAAACCGGCTGACCTTCGTTATCGCGATAGGTGAGGATCACGTGATTGGCCGCCTCGAGAAACTTCTGCCGCACCACTTTGCGCACCCCGTACAAAAGCAAAGACGAGGGGTTGCCCTTCGAAAGTTCCGTCCAGCGGCTCCAAATCTGGTCCGGATCGGTGATCTGTTCCGTCTGTATTTCGCGCTCAAACTGTTGGCCGTGCTTCCAAAGGAAGTACTCTGAAACGACGCTCCACAAGCCATAGAAGATACTGGCGAGAGCAACTACGGCGACAGTGCGCATGGCGTAGCCGAAAACGCTCGGGCGAGCCTTCGCGGGCGGCCACTTCGCGGGCGTTTGAAGGGGCTTAGTTCCGCGCCGGGTGGCATCATCGACGCCGCCGCCCGCCGCCGGAAACGTGCGCAGGGTCGCATCATCAGCGCCGCCACCTGCCGGAAAAGTACGGCGGGTGGCGTCCAACTCCTCGTCACTGACGACCACGCGATCGCCGCTGCGGAACGCCCGGAGCGCACCCGCAAACTCGGCCGCGCTCTGATAGCGTGCTTCGGGCGCGGGCGCCATGGCTTTGCGAAGAATGCGGCGGAGTTGCTCGGGACAGGGGTCGGGAGCCGGCGGCGGAGGAATGCGCGACCGTATCATCCGCTCCAGCCGGTCGGTCGAATCGGCCTGATACGGCTGCATGCCCGCTACCATCTCGTAAAGCATCACGGCCAGCGACCAGAGATCCGAGAGCACGTTGACCTCGCCCGTATCCAGGCGCTCCGGAGATGCGTAAGGCACGCTGCCGAACTCGTTGCGCGTAAGCCGCCGCGAAAGCGAGAGAGCCTTCGCAATTCCGAAATCGAGTACGCGCACCCGGCCCTTGCTATCGATCCGGATGTTCTTAGGCTTGATATCGCCGTGGACGATGCCGCGGAAGTTTTTGCCTTCGATGGTTACCTCAAGCGAGTGGGCATGCTCCAGCGCTTCCGCCACTTCAAGGGCCACACGAACGCCAAACTCCGGTGGCAGGGGACCGCGGCGCACCAATTCCGCCAGATCCTGGCCATCCACATATTCCATCGATACGAAGAAGAATCCGTCCAAGTCACCCGAATCGTAGATGGGTACGACGCGCGGATCCTTAGCCGCAAGACTTGCCTGCAAGACGGTGCCGCGCCGCTCCGCATCGATGCTCTCGCGAATGTCGGGATCGGCGCTATGCTCGATGATCTTCAAAGCGACCTGGGCATTGCGTTGGGTGTCTTGAGCAAGATACACGTCGGCCATGCCGCCGCGCCCCAGCTTCTGCCGTATCTCATACTTTCCGAGCTTGCGGCCCGCCGGTGCAATCATCGCTTCTGTCCCGCGCCGGCCGGATTTGCAGACTGCCCCGCCCGCGGCTTGGTATCAAGAAAAAAGTTCATCTCCCGGATGGCGTCCAGGTTGCCGCCATCGAGTTCTAACGCATTCTTTTCGAAAACGTTCCCTACAAGAGACGGGTGCGCTCCATCGCGGGCTGCCACGCCCGCGCGGCCATTCCGAAGCAGCGAATTGTGAGAGAGCCAGGGAGTGGAAGAACCAGAGATCAAAATGCCTTCCGAAACGCAATCGTGGATGGCGTTACCAATGAGCACGGCCGGAGCCGCCCCGCGGATCTCGATGCCGACGCCTGTACCCTCGACTTCCAGATCCTCCAGCTCCACCTCGGAGTCCGTGAGGCTGATTCCCTCCGGCAGCGGCAGTTGTGGGTCAGCGGCGATCCGAAAGCCCGCCATCTCGGCGCCTTTCACTTGCTCCCCAATCACAGCGGGTCCGCTTCCCGTAGCAGGCGCGCGCAACACGGCCTCGCGCGGTACTCGGCTACGCAAAACAACGCCGCTTTTGAGATGAACCTGCTCCCGGTATTCACCGGCGGCTACTTCCACTACATCGCCCGGCCGCGCTTCCGCGAGCGCATCCCCAATACTAACAAAGGCCGCGCCCGGACCAACCGCCAGCACTCGCGGCGTAACGAGAACCGCCGGCGGCCGCCACAGCGCTCGCGAAAACCACGCTCCCACGCCCGCAATGAGGAGACCACAACAAAACCATGCAGGCCGGCTGCTCCAGAATGCGAGTCCGGCTCGGGCTGCGGCCGGCCGCGGCGGATAGAACTGCTCGCCTTCAATAAGGACCACCGTAACGTTGTCCTTGCCGCCCGCGAGATTAGCCGCATCGATCAGTTCGTGCACGGCTGCTTCGGGGTTGCCGGCGTGCCGTTCCACCGCGGCGCGGATGTCCTTCGATTCAACCTGATCACTCAGTCCATCGCTACATAACAGCAGCGCGCTATCGGGTTCGAACGGAAATGATTGGACCTCGATGAAGCCCGGATCATCCGGCTCATGAAGCTCCGAACCGACATCGCGAAAAACTTCATTGCGGCGCGGATGGCGCATCGCTTCGATCTCGCTGAGTTCGCCCGCGTCCTCGCGTTCACCCACGGGGGAATGATCGTGCGTAAGCTTTCGGATACTCCGGCCGCGAATCTTATAGAGCCGGGAATCTCCCACGTGCGCTGCCAGGGCGGAGCCGTTCTCAAGCAGCACCAGCGTGAGCACACACGCCATGCCGGCCCACTCGGGGTGCAACTGGGCGGCTTCGAAAATTTCATTATTGGCGACCGCCACAGCTTCCCGAATACGCTGCTCCGTGGTTCCGGTCTGCCGTTCCAGGCGCGCGCGAATGCGGGCCAGAGCGATCTCCGTCGCCTTCTCGCCCGCAGCCTGACCCCCGATTCCATCCACCACGAGGTAGATCCCGCGGTCCGGATCGCAATAGAACCCGTCTTCGTTGTTCTGGCGGATCAAGCCCGGATCCGTCGCCGCCGCGCTCTTGAGCACCGTCTTAAGCATTCGAGAGACTACGGAAATCCAGATACACCACGCCGGCCAAGCCGATGCGAGCGGTCTCGGGCAGGGGCGCCTCCAGGTCGCGGTCGCGCTTATCCCCATCCACGACTTCCACGCTCGATGGCGCGGGTTGCCCGTTAATAGTGGTGCCCAGGCGGCTGAGGTCCTTTAAGAAGAACTTGCCGGTGGCCGGATCGCGGCGCAAACGGAAGTGCTCCCGGGAAACATCAGGAAGCGTGTCTAATTTGATGTCGGTCCAATAATCGCGGCCGCCCCGGCCGACTACGATCTGGTCCTTGGTCATCCGGTAGGTCTGCCGCCCGCCATTATCCTGATATTCGATAACTGCGTAGGCTTGCGGCGACGGAGCGGCGTCTGGTGCGGCGGAGGGCTGATACGTCTGCGAGGTGGATTGCGTGCCGCCCATGCGCCGCGTGGCAATCCGTTTCGTCATGCTGCCGGAGCCGAGTTCGGCTTTTTGTGGAAGCCCCAGCTCGGAATAGATCACAATATCGCCGGGCCCGACGTCGTCATCCGTGTTCTCCAGAATATGGATCTGCCAGCCTCCTTCAGGCGGCGAAACCTTGGG
>JAFAWA010000554.1 GCA_019242155.1 Terriglobia bacterium
ATCTCCAACTTGGTCCATTTTGTTGATCAACCGCCGAATCTGCCGTGTACTTAACTTGAGTTGCCCGGCAGCCTCGGCTTGCTTCAGTTTTCCCTGACGCACTTCATGCAGAACCTTCAATCGGTCCCGCTGGCTTCGATCCATTTCAGTTTGTCCTCTCCCATCCTGCTTCAAGTCTGTCAAGAGGACATTTCTATTTCGCGCTAACCGGACATTTCTACGTCGCTGCGACAGACACCCCATTGTAGCCGCCGTGAATCATGGCGCCTGATACACTAGGCAGATCATCGGCATGATTGCGACTGCACAGCCGGTCTCGCGCTTGCGCCATTTGGAGCTGCTGGTGTTGCTTGGCGCGCTGCAAGCGTTCGCGCCGTTGTCGATCGATATGTACCTGCCGGCGATGCCGGTAATGGAAAAAGTCTTCCATGCTTCGACGGCCGCGGTCGAAATTACGTTCGTCACGTTCCTGTTGGGATTCGCGCTGGGTCAGTCGCTCTACGGGCCGATAACCGACCGCTTCGGCCGCAAGCCGCCGCTATACGCGAGCCTGCTGCTGTTCATCGTCTCTTCGGTAGCCTGCGCTCTCTCGCCAACAATCCCTGCAATGGCGTTCTTTCGCCTCCTGCAGGCTCTCGGGGCATGCGGCGGTTCGGTAGTCTCTCGGGCCATGGTTCGCGACCTGTTTCCCCCCGAAGAGTTGCGCCGCGTTTTTTCGATGCTCGTGCTGGTGCTCGGGGTTTCTCCAGTGATCGCGCCTCTCATCGGCAGCTACCTTTTGCTCTGGTTCGGGTGGAACGCGGCATTTTATACGCAAGCCCTGCTCGGCTGCGCCTGCCTCGTGGGCATGCATTTCCGCCTGCCGGAATCGCTCTCTCATGATGCGAAGAGGCCTTTGCATTTGGATACGATTCGGTCTGCATATGCGCAATTACTGAGAGACAGAACCTTTGTCGGGGCGTCGATTATGTGCGGATTCAGTTCGGCCGGGACCTTCGCCTACATTGCGAGCGCCCCATTCGTTTTTATCGGTCTGTACAAAGTCCCGACCGAGCGCTTCGGTTGGCTGTTCGGTTGCGTCGCCGCCGGCATGGTGATTTCCGCCCAAATCAACGGGCGCTTGCCGCACCGGGTGCCCATTTGGCGCGTGCTGCGCATTGCCAACCTCGTGCAACTTGTAGCGGGTTTGCTGCTGGTCGCTGCTGTGCTCACAGGCGCTGGTGGGCTTTGGGGCGTGTTCGCGGGCGTTTTCGCCTACGTTGCAGCCCAAGGCTTTGTCTTTCCCAATGGCTCGGCCATCGCAATGACACGGCACGGAAGAATCGCCGGAACCGCGTCCGCTCTCCTTGGAACCAATCAGTTCCTGATCGCGGCCGTCAGTACTTCATTCCTTGGCTTCCTGGCGAACCCGGCTGTTCCGATGGCGATCCTGATCGCCGCGTGCGGGGTCGCTTCAACTCTCATGAATTTTTTGACTCTGGGCTCCCGGCTCGAAATCGCTCCGCAGCCTGCCCCCGCCAGAAGCTGAATTATTATGTTTTCCCGACGTACATTCGCGAAATCGATTGCTGCCGCGCCGTGGGTTCTTCAGCCGCGTACGACAACGGCTCGCTGGTGTTGAATGTCGTGAACCGGCATCTGGATCAGGCCATCCCTACGCAAGTGGAACTCGAAGACAAACAGTTCAGCGGCGCCGTCGAGGCGACCGAGGTCAACGGCCCGGATATTAAGGCGGAGAACAGTTTCGACACGACCAGGGTAAAACCGGTGCAACGGGGCGCGACCGCGGACGGCAAAAAGCTGCGGTACAGCTTCCCCCCGCATTCGTACACAATGATTCGGGCAAAGGTGGCGTAGGTCCCCGCGGCCTGATCCTAAAGCTCGCGGCTCTGTCCGTAATATGCCTTCGGCCCATGCTTGCGGAAATAATGTTTCTCGTGAAGCACGCGGTCAAGCGGCTGTACGGCCGGGTTGATGGTCATGGTCTGCCATGCCATGAGAGCGAGTTCCTCAACAATTACGGCGGTGTGAACGGCGTCGCCCACGGATTTACCCCAGAAAAACGGCGCATGCCCGGCGACGAGCGCGGCCGGACAGCCGAGTGGATCCGCGCCATCCAACAACCGGATGATGGCCGCGCCGGTGTTCGCCTCGTAATCCGAATCGATCTCCTCGGGGCTGAGAGCCGCGGTCACAGGAACAGCCCCGCAAAAGTAATCCGCGTGCGTTGTCCCGAGGCAGGGAATTTCACGGCCGGCCTGAGCCCACGCGGTCGCGTGCCGCGAATGGGTATGCACTACGCCGCCGATGGACGGGAACGCCCGGTACAAAGCGGCATGAGTGGGCAGGTCCGAAGACGGGCGCAGGGAGCCTTCCACAATATGCCCGTCGAGATCGGCGATTACCATGTCGCCGGGGCGCATCTCTTCATAAGGAACACCGCTCGGCTTAATAACGATCAGCCCTTCGTCATGCGAGACTGCGCTCGCGTTGCCGAACGTGTAAATCACGAGACCTCGCCGCACGAGCTCGAGGTGCGCCTCATAAACCTCAGTCCGCAGCGCTTGCAGCAATCGATCCTCCCCGCACTTCGGCTGCGATGCGTCGCAACGCCGGCAACACATCCCCCACGGCGATGCTATCCGACTCGCGCCGCCCGAAGGCAAAATATAGCTTTTTGTACAGCGGATACAATGCCGCGTAAGTCGCCGCCGCAGCCGCATCCGGCGCTACCAGCACATGGCCGGGGCACAAGGCATCCTGAGCCTCCTCGATGGAACGGAACGCTCCCGCGGCAAGAAATGCGAAGATGGCGGAACCGAGGCTGGTTACATCGCCCTTCGGCACGAGGATCGGTTTGTTCATCACGTCTGCATAAACCCGGTTCAGCACAGGACTCCGCTGCGGCACACCGCCTCCATTGATAATGCGGCGCACCGGCACGCCATGCTCCTCCATGCGCTCCAGAATCACGCGGGTGTGGAAGGCTGTCCCTTCGAGGGCGGCGAACAGTTCGTCCTGCGCAGTATGTGTGAGCCGCCAGCCGAGCGTCACTCCGCCGAGTTCCGGATTGACTAAGACGGTGCGATCGCCGTTATCCCAGGTCAAGCGGAAGAGGCCGGTCTCGCCCGCGCGATACCGTTCGATCCCGCGGGAAAGTTCGGCGACTGTGACTCCCGCGCGCCGCGCAATGGCTTCAAAGATGTCTCCTGTAGCCGATAGACCCGCCTCAATCCCTATGCGCGCCGGATCGACCGACCCCGGCACTACACCGCAGACGCCGGGTACCAATCCGGAGGATTCACTCTCGGCGATGATGCAAGTGGAAGTGCCCACCACATTCACCACGTCACCCAGGCGGGCTCCCGCTCCGATGGCGTCCCAATGAGCGTCGAACGCTCCCACCGGAATGGGGATGCCTGCGCGCAATCCCAGGCGGGCAGCCCACTCGGCCGAAAGATGACCGGCGATCTGATCCGAGGTGGCATAGCGCCCGTCCAACTTTGCGCGCACGCCCGCGAGCAGCGGATCCACGCCGGTCAAAAACTCCTCGGCCGGAAGACCGCCGAGCGCGCTGTTCCACATCCACTTGTGGCCCATGGCGCAGATGCTGCGAGGTGCCATGGCCGGGTTAGTGACGCCGCACAAGGTCGCCGCGATCATGTCGCAATGTTCAAACGCGCTCGCAAATCGCCCGCGTTTCTGCGGGTTGTGACGGAGCCAGTGCAGCAGTTTCGCGAATCCCCATTCGGAGGAGTAGATGCCGCCGCACCAGTGAATCGCTTCGAGACCGCGGTCGTGCGCCGCCCGGGTGATCTCGCCCGCTTCCTTCCAGGCGCGGTGGTCGCACCAGAGGTAGTAATCGTCGAGAGGCTCGAGGCGATCATCTACAGGAATGACGCTCGAACCGGTGGTATCCATCGCGATCGACGCAACCGAACTTCCTTCCATTCCCGAGTCGGCGAGCGCGCGCCGGACCGCTTCTGCCAGGGCACGCAGGTGATCGGAGTGGCTTTGAGTCGCGTGATCGGGATCGTCCTGTCGCCGAAGGAGCGGATAGCCGGCTACACCGGCGCCGAGTTTTCCTCGCTTGCTGTCGAAGATCGATACTCGAACGCTCAGAGTTCCAAAATCGACACCTGCGACAACGCTCACTGCTCTTCTCCGGCGCTCACGGCTATGTTCTGCGTCAGTTATGCCGATGGACTGTCCACCCCAGGTAGCGGCTCGTAGCCTCGTACACGGCCTCGCCAACCGTAGCCAGGTTGGCCGCGACGTGATGCTCGAATCCCTGCTCGCAGATGTACCGCAGCAACTCCTGCATTCTCGGGATCTCGACTACGCCTGCTCCGCCGAAGGTGTCGAGCGGGTCATCTGTAAACTTGCCTTCGCCTACATAGCCGCTGATGCAGCCTTCGCGGTCGTTCGTCGAAAATCGCGCAAAACTCATCGGCGCCGCTTTCACAAGCCCGACGCAGGTGCCGTACGTGTTCTCCTTGCCCACAGTACCCGCTATGATCTGCTGGAAGTCCATGCGGACATCTTTGAAAAAGTGTTTCGGCAGGTTGCTGCAATGGAAGCAGACCGCCTTATTCGGATCATCGCCGTAATTGTTGTTCCAATCGAGCAGCGCGCTAGGCGTCTCCGACGCGAGTTGAAGCGCGTGCATGCCTACCACGCCGCAGATATCGACTTCGCACGCGCTCGACATAAGATCATTGCTCATCATGCTCATGACGGTGCA
>JAFAWA010000012.1 GCA_019242155.1 Terriglobia bacterium
GAGATCGGCCTAACCGACCTGGTCCTCTGGAATATCGCGACGGTGGTCGGCTTACGCTGGGTCGCGGCAGCGGCTCATACCGGCCTGGGATCTGTCACCCTGTGGGTTTCAGCGGGCCTGCTGTTCTTTGTCCCTTCGGCGCTGGTAGTTTCCGGCCTTTCGCGCAAGTGCCCCGCGGAAGGAGGTCTCTACGTTTGGACCAGCCAGGCGTTCGGTCCCTGGCACGGGTTTCTGTGTGGGTCCTGCTATGTTCTGAGCACCTTGTTTTATATCCCCACGCTGCTCTTATCCGGTCTTACGATGGCTGCGGCCGCATTCGGATTCGCCGAGAACAAGTGGGTTATTGTGGCGTTGTCGCTTGGCATCGTTTGGTTGGTGCTGTGCTTAAACCTGGTGGGATTGGCCATCGGTAAATGGGCGAGCGATCTGGGCGGGGCCGCTACCGTAATCGTGAGCGGTCTGCTAATGATCGCCGGAGCCGCGGCCTGGCTGCGTGGCGGTCCAGCGACCGCGGCGGGAGATCTCCTGCCCCAGTGGAATTGGGAGAAAGTAAATTTCTGGTCGCAGATTGCGCTTGCCTTTACCGGATTGGAACTGGGTGCGATTATGGCAGGCGAGATCCGCGAGCCCGAAAAGACCATCCCTCGAGCCGCCTGGATTTCTGGTGCAGCCATCTCGGCTTTTTACGTGGGCGGCACGTTGGCGATGCTGGCGCTGATTCCTGCCGAACGTGTGGACTTCATGGCGGGCCTGGTACAGGCGGGACAGGTCGCGGGAACACGGTTCGGCTGGCCGGGCCTGCCAACCGTGATCGGGTCATTGATCATGGTCAGCGCCGCCGGGGGGTTCAGTTCTTGGCTAAGCGGCTGCGCGCGGCTTCCGTTCGTGATTGGTGTTGATAAGTATCTACCCTCTGCCTTCGGGCGTTTGCATCCACGTTGGGGCACTCCCTACGTTGCACTCGTGACCGAAGGGTTGGTATCTACCCTGTTCCTGGTCGTGATGACGGCCGGTGAAAGTTTGCGCGCCGGTTATCAATTGCTGGTGGACCTCACTACCGCAACCACGCTCTTCCCGTTTGTCTACCTGTTTGCCGCCGCGTGGAGGTCCGGCTACCGGGTTAGCGCGGTCTGCGGGCTCTTAGTGAGTACACTCGCGATCCTGATAGCCTTTGTGCCTCCGGAGGGTGCGTCGTGGACTTACGAAATCAAGCTGTCCGGAGGTTGCCTGGCGGTGGTGATGGCCGCCCGCTTCAGTTATAGGCACGCGCTGTACAGGCGGAAATTCTGACTATCACGGAGCCGATTGTAAATTACGCCCCGTGCGCCCGTGAAGACTCGCAGTGTGGCGGCGCCTCTGGGAGACTGCCATTTTTGCCAGACGCCGGCTATGCCGGGCGATGCGGCGCTGAATCCTTCCCACGGTGAATTTCAGTAAGCAATCCAAGGAACAGAACCGATCCTGTTTGCCGGCCTGTTCAAGTATGAGCGGAGCCCCGCCTAGCTGCTCGCGGCATTCCGTGCATTTTCGCATGTGAATTCGTTCCCTTCCGTATGAACCTCGCTGCGCTGAGGGTGCGCCGTCGTGATTTGGGGCCCATGTATCATTGCAACCGGCTCAGGCAGCGCGTTCGCCAGTCTAATCTGTCTCCGACCTATGCGGAAGGAAATCGGAGCCGTGGTCAGTATCCTCACCAGAGCGATGCTCTCTTACTAGATAGGCCTGACCCGTTCCTAGCATTCTATGATTTGGAAGAACTTAGCCCCCGAGGCGGGCTAAGACGCCGCTCCCCGGAGCGATCCAGCACCCATTTCTGTAAGTTCGGGATGTCTCCGGCTAGCCGTGCGGCGGAAAGAAAACTTACCACTTCCTGAATTCGCGTTCCACACCACAAACAAGCAGCCCTGGTAAGAGGGGTTTCCAACCAGCGCGGTTTAGAACGAGAGAGGCGGCGAGATGGAGACTGACTATCTCACATCAGCCACTAACTAATTTCCCCCGCTGTAACTGCTGTGACCCATTCAGTCAAAAGACTATAGAGCGAATGTCATAGGACACTGTGCGGACCCGTTCCGCAGAGAATGCGGGCCGTGAAGGTCATAATCCTAACCTTTTTCGACGAGAGAAAGAGCAAGCGGCAGAGGCCGCTTACGATCAGCCTGTCCGATAGAAACGCACTTCGGATAATCCGATCGAAAAAGGAGTTTTTCTATGACACGTCTCGTTCGTTCTGTTTTGGCCACGCTCGCGCTCGCGGCAATGAGTTATGCAGCAGCGGCGCGCTTCTCTCCAGGCGAAGGTCCGGAGCCGATGCCGACTTATCCACTTGTGCATGTGCAAGGCTGAGCATTTCAAATTCAACTAACTCCTACGTATACTAATTCTTAGCGGCTCTGGCACCGGAAGGTTCCATGCTATACTCACCCGCAAAGCATGGAGCTTCTGAGCCACTTGTTTTGGGGCAGCGGAAGTTTGTTGATTGTAGGTCTCCTGTGGCGAATGGGACGGCTTACACTCGTTAGTCGATATCCGTATTTCTCGGCTTATATCTGGGGCGTGATCTGCTCCGGTATCGTGCGGTTCTGGCTTCAGCCCAGCACTTCTCGCGCATACGCTCTGGGTTATTGGATTTCTGAATTCGGCTGTGCTTTGCTGGCTTACGGTGTGACTTGGGAGATTTACCGGCACACGTTGGCTCCGTATCAAGGGCTGCGCAGAGTCGCACGGGCGGTTGTAGGATTGTTGTTCGCGCTGATTGCCGCAAAAGCTGCAGCGGAACTGTGGACAAACCCGATGGGATTGCGATCCACTACTGTTGAACTTGAGCGGAACGTGCGCGTGGTGCAGGCTCTTCTATTAGTCGCTATCGTAGGAATGGTGGTGCACTACTCCGTCCCTATGGGCAGGAACGTCTGTTCCATGCTGGTAGGCTATGGATTGTATGTTGCGGTTAGGGCCGTTTTGCTCGCGCTGCTTTCCTGGCAGGGTGTTGTTTTTCAACCTTGGGTCAGCATGTTGCTGCAATCGGCGTGGGTTTTGGCTTTAGTCATCTGGTGCGTGGGCATGTGGTCAGCTTCTCCCAATCCGGTCGCTCATCCGCAAGTTGAGTGCGCATACGAGAGCGTTTCCGGGTATACAGTACGAGCGATGGGCCAATTGCGCGAGCACCTGACTCATTCATGGCGGGCTTAATGACTTTCACATTGATTGTAGTTTTGTGTATCGCGTTACTGCTGCTGCTTCGCGTAGTTCTACACCGTAGCACGCGCGAAGAAGACGGCGTGCCGGGCGACATATTAAACCGATCCGATTACGCGCGAAGACTTCCCGACCGGGCACTGCTGCACCAATGCCTTTCACCGGAGGATTTGGAGTTCATCGCCGCGCGGAGGTCGCCCGGCCTCACCCAGCTCTTTCTGCGGGAACGCCGGCGGCTGGCTCTGGGCTGGTTACGGCAGATCGGACGAGAGGCCAGAGGGCTCTACAGGCAACATCTGCGGTCAGTGCGCGATGCGGCAGACCTGCGGCTCTCGGCTGAAGCGAAGCTATTGCTGGCGGTAGTTCTGTTCTCGATAACATATGGGGCTATTCTAACCGCGGTTGAATGCTATGGGCCGTTCCGAACGCGCCGGTTTTTACTTTCGCTGCAGGGTATGGCCAACATTCTTATCGAGCTGGGGAACCGCATCGCCGGGAGCATTGCCCCCGCCGGTTTAGCCGGGCTCGATGCTGCGGCCGGTGGCCGGTAAAAACAGATTGCTACCGTGCAATCCCTAGGGCAGCCGGTCGACACAGCGGTACGCGATCTGGAAGATCGCACCCTATCGCGCCTGCACGGCGGTGTCAGTAAGATTGTCTACCTTTCCGCAACTCGAAATTACAACACGGGGGAGTATCAGCATGAAGGGCTGGCACAGCGGTTCGGAGCGAGCATTGCGCAGGATGCTTTGGCGCGGTGCCACGAGACAGTATTTCACGATCTTCTCGAAACCAGCCTGCAAGACTTAGTGGAGCAACTTAGAGCGTATATCGAATCCACCGGCGCCGAACAGCAGAAGGTGTTGCATAGTTGGCGCCAACTTGAGGCATATCGAGTATTGATCCCGGTGAATTGCGATCCTTTGAGTGCGGATTACTTCATAACTAATCTCAGGATCGCCCTTGAAGCTTTGAGACTGGATGCAAGGAGCGATCGGCCGAACTTACCAACCTCACTGCCACAGCAATAACTCTACCGACGATTTCGGCTTCATTCGGATATGCAAACTCCTGCGTCCGCGCCCCGGATAAGGGGTGCGGGATCGAGATGATACGGTCGCGCCGCAATTCACACCACGAACAGATATACCGGTCTCGCAGCTCAAGAAACCAGATCGGGCGGTCATACTCGGATGGGTACATGACTTGGGCTTGAGGCTTTTGCTGATCGTCAATTTGCACGAACGAGCCCGGACGCAATAACGGATACATGGTGAAATCTTCAAGTCCAATAAATCCGTAGCGATGCTTGCGGACGTTCAGGGCGCGTAGAACGGCTACCGGCACCTCGCCCCAGAGTTCTACCATACGCGAAACTAGGTTAGTCTCTTTGAGCTGAAAACCAGGATCAAAGCGGATTGGAAACTCAATCGTACCGTTCTCATCGTAAACATCAAAACCGAGCTCCCGCGTAGAGGCACCCGGCAAGTCCATCTGGTATTTGGGAATTTTGTCCAGGTCGAGGTATAGGGACACCATCTCGGTAAACGGACGGCAATAGACGACGCTTAACGTATACAACTTGTAGATGCTGGGTGTGGATTCGTTGTTCTCGATCTGTATGAGGCGGGCGTGAGAGAGGGCAAACTCCTCGTTCTCCTCCGCGTCGGCGATCTTGCGGCTCAACTCCGCAACTTCACGAGTGGTCAGGCCCAACCGCGATCGCAGTTGCCTCAGCCTGTCACCAGCTCGGCCAGCCACGTGTCTTTCCTTTCGCGGTTGCCGAGAACGTACCCGATACTAGATTAGTAGAAGTTAGTACGTTCGCAATGCGAAGTTACATTATATTCGGCTTCAGCGAACCGTACTAATGACCAATCTCCTCCGGTAGCCGAATACCGAGCCGTCTTAGGAAAAGCGCATCCGCCGGAGCATAGGGTGGCCTGGCCGGAGGAAGGGCGCCTGGGTTGGGGCACTCACGCCAATACTCCGCGAGCGGCCGGACAATATAAACCTGTTTTCGGCAGCCGCTGCAGCGCCAATGAATGACCAGTTGCCTGTCAGGCGTTAACCCCACCTCTCGTAAGGCCAATGGCCGTCTGCCACACTCGCACGCTAAATGGATCCGCTGGTACATGAACGCTCCGACACCGTAGTGTTATCATGCGCAAGAAAAATCCGGGTTGCGAGGCCCAAAGGTACCGCGCGAGTTCTAGTATCGAACCATGGATCACTGTAGCTCGCTGACCGGCACATCGAAATGGACGGTGTTGACCACGCCCTTACGTTGAAACTGCACCCACACACGGTAGGTGCGCGCCCGTGGAAAAACAAGGCTGAACTGTACTTGGGGTCCGCCATCGGCAACGATGGGATGGGTGTGGATCAGGTCGATCAGATCATCGCTGCCAACCAGCATATGGGCCCAAGCGCCTATATACTTTTCGAGCCCGTCGGCCGGGTTCAGGCGAAAGTAGATCTGCGTCTTCTGCCCAGCTAGGGCCTGAGGCGGATCCGTCGTAATTGCGACCTGCATATTTTCCGCATTCTTGGTGGAGTAATCGCGCGGCAATGTGACGGGCGCGGGCGCCGGTCCCGGTACAATCACCGTCTTGGCGATGAGCTGCGGCGTCGCCCCGTCGGGATAGAAATCTCCCAGTATGCGGTACATTCCCGGCTTAGGAAAGGCGATGTCGTAAACGAAGTTGCCGTCTGCCTCGAGACGAGGATGGTCGTGTACGAAAAACTGCATATCCTGGCTCACTACGAACATGTGGAAGAGCTTCTCATGCACAATCGTAAAGCTGGTGACGGGCCGCTGCTTCCAGGGGTCCCGCACCACGAAATCCAGGTTGACCTTCTGCGCCGGGACGGGCTTCCGCGGGGTTATGGAGAGATCTAGCTGGTATTCAACCGGGTCGGGAAGTCCGGCTACCAGCTTCATGCCGCAGCGGGAGCAGACACCCTCCTTGCTCGAGCGCACGTCCGGATCCATGGGGCAGACATAGATCTTGTCCTGCGCGACTAACACTCCCAGAGCAACTAACAGCAGGCACAGCACCGCACGCATCGTAAACATTATGTTCCTCCCGGTTACCGGTGGCAAGCGTCAGCAGGCCCTTGTTATACTCACAACGCACCGAATTCTAAACACTTGAGCACAATCCTCAACTCTCTGGAGCAACTATGAGAACGCTACGCTGGACAATTGCCACTGGAGTTACGGTTGCCGCAGCCGTTTGGGTGCTTCATGCAACCGGGGTCAAAATCGATCCGAAAGATCTACATACGTTCGCCGATGCCCAGTCACTTACACCGGGCACGTTTCACAAGATTGCGCCCGATGCTTTACCGCAGCCATACGCGACTAAATCCTCGGCAAACTTCGGCAAGCCGATTCCCCGGCCGGAAGGGGCTATGCCCAAGGCGCCCGCCGGATTCAAGGTAGAGCTCTATGCCACCGGATTCGACCAACCGCGGCAGATCCGAACCGCCCCTAACGGCGACCTCTTCGTAGCCGAAAGTCTGCTTGGAGAGGTGAAGATTGTTCGCGGGTATAAAGACGGAAAACCGGAAGAGGTCTCAACTTTTGCCACTGGGTTGAAGCGGCCGTTCGGGATCAATTTCTATCCTGCCGGCACCAATCCGCAGTGGGTGTATGTGGGAAACACGGATTCGGTGGTTCGATTCCCCTATAAGAATGG
>JAFAWA010000082.1 GCA_019242155.1 Terriglobia bacterium
GCTTAGAGAACGGATACGGATCCGGTTGAAGGCTTACGACCATCGCGTGCTCGATCAATCCACGACCGAAATCGTGGATACGGCCAAGCGGACCGGCGCGCAGGTGGCCGGTCCGATTCCACTGCCGACTTCGCGCAGCATCACAACGGTGCTGCGCTCGCCGCATGTGGATAAGAAATCGCGGGAACAGTTTGAGATCCGGACGCACAAACGGCTGCTCGACATTCTCGAGCCTACACAGCAGACTGTCGATGCGCTTATGAAATTGGACCTGCCCGCGGGCGTGGATGTGGAGATCAAGGCTTTTGGCAAATGAATCTGCCGAACGCCGGAGCCGGCGGTCAGGCATTGGGGCGCAGCGTTCCCCGATGGCTTCTCCATCGGCTGGATGGACGATTTTTGGAGCTTACATGAGGCGGGATAACGGGACCGGGCTGTTCCGGTCCCAGGTTCCCGGCCTCAGGCTCCTGGAGTTTCGATGACTTCTGGAATCCTAGGCAAGAAGATTGGCATGACGCAGGTGTTCCGGCCGGATGGCCAGGCGGTGCCTGTGACCCTGCTCAAGGCGGGCCCCTGCATGGTGGTGCAGCGCAAGACGCCTACCGCGGACGGTTACGACGCCGTGCAGTTGGGGCTCATGGAATTCGTAAAGCCGCAGCGCATCAACAAGCCGGCCACCGGACATCTGAAAAAGGCCGGCGTCGAAGGGGCCAAGTTTCTGCGCGAATTTGCCGTGCGTCCCGGAGATGATGATCTGAAGCCGGGAGATAAGGTACTGGTCGATCAGTTTAAGCCGCGCGATAAAGTGGACGTCATCGGCGTCAGCAAAGGGCGTGGGTTTGCGGGCCTGGTGAAGCGCCATCATTTCGGCGGCGGCGCCAATACGCACGGCTCGATGTTCCATCGCGCTCCGGGATCGATCGGCGCTTCGAGTTTCCCCTCGCGCGTGCTTCCCGGGATGCGGATGGCCGGGCATATGGGCCATGCTCGCGTCACGGTGCGCAATCTCGAGGTTGTGGAAGTGGATACCGAGGACAACCTGCTGATCGTGAAGGGTGCGGTACCCGGCCCGAACGGCAGCTACGTAGTGGTCCGGCGGGCGAAGAGGTAAAGCTGATGCCCACAGTAGACGTGGTCAATCTGAATAATCAGAAGGTCGGTGAAGTCGAACTGGCCGATGCGGTGTTCGCGGCCGAGGTCAATGAGTCGCTGTTGTATGAGGCCGTGCGCCAGTATCAGGCGGGCGAGCGCGCGGGCACTCATAAGACGAAGGTGCGCAGCGAAGTGGCCGGATCGGGAAAGAAGTTGTGGAAGCAGAAGGGTACCGGGCGGGCGCGCATGGGCTCGATCCGGTCGCCTTTGTGGCGTCACGGCGGCACGGTTCACGGGCCGGTGCCGCGCGATTACAGCTACAAACTGCCGCGCAAGATGGTTTTGGGCGCATTGCGCTCCGCTCTTTCGGCTAAAGTGCGGGACGGTGAGTTGAAGGTGGTGCAGACGCTCGCATTACCCGATCCTAAGACGAAAAATGCGATGAACTCGCTTGCCAACGTGGTGCAGGGCCGGACGGTGCTGGTGGTCGACAATAGCGGCGATCGCAACCTTTCGCTCGGCCTGCGCAACCTGAAAGGTGTGTCTCTGATGCCTACCCGGGAGGTGAATCCGTATCACCTGCTGGTCCATCAGAACGTGCTTCTGTCCGAAGCCGCGGCACGAAAATTCTCGGAGGCGCTCGCAAAATGAATCTGCACGAGGTGATTCGCCGGCCGCTCGTAACCGAAAAGGGTGTCGCCAAGAAAGACGACGAGCGCACCCTGTGTTTTGAAGTGGCGCCGGACGCCAATAAGACCCAGGTAAAGAGCGCGGTGGAAAAGCTCTTCAAAGTGAAGGTGGAAGAGGTGCGTACCGCGAATTTTGAAGGCAAACTGCGGCGGCGCGGACGGTTCACCGGCTATCGCTCGGACTGGAAAAAAGCGTACGTGCGGCTGAAGCCCGGAGAAAAGGTCCCGGACTTCGCGGAGATCTAGACGATGCCCATCAAATCCTATAGACCGGTCACCCCGACACGCCGCTTTCAGACGGCGGTGTCGCGGGAAGAGATCACCAAGGAGCGGCCGGAAAAGTCGTTGATCGACGCCAAGAAGCGCACCGGCGGCCGTAACAGCGTGGGGCGGATCTCGTCCCGCTTTATCGGCGGCGGCTCGAAGAAGGCGTATCGTATCGTCGATTTCAAGCGCGACAAGACCGGCATCACGGCGGTCGTGGCCGCGATCGAGTACGATCCCAACCGTTCCTCGCGGGTGGCTCTGTTGCATTATGCGGATGGCGAGAAGCGGTACATCCTGCAGCCGGACGGGCTCAAGCCGGGCATGAAGGTGATGTCGGGGCCGCAGGCGGACATCCTGCTCGGGAATGCCCTGCCGCTCAAAAACATGCCGGCGGGCACCATCGTGCACAACATTGAATTACGCCCGGGCAAGGGCGGGCAGATGGCGCGCTCGGCGGGGTCGCAGGCGCAACTGGTGTCCAAAGAGGGCGGCCTGGCGCTTCTGAAGTTGCCCTCGGGGGAAGTGCGGCGGGTGCCGCTCGAGTGCATGGCAACCGTGGGGCAGGTGGGCAACGTAGACCACGAAAATGTGTCCCTGGGCAAAGCGGGCCGAACGCGCTGGCTCGGCAAGCGGCCGCATAACCGCGGGGTCTCGATGAACCCTGTCGATCACCCGCACGGCGGCGGCGAGGGGAAGACTTCCGGCGGCCGCCATCCGGTGACGCCTTGGGGACAACCTACGCGTGGCTTCAAAACCCGCAACAACAAGCGGACGGACAAGTGGATCGTCACGCGAAAGAGTAAGAAGAGGTAAGTTCCATGGGCCGATCCGTTAAAAAAGGGCCGTTTACCGACTTGCATCTGGAAACCAAGATGGCCGTGCTGACCGCCGCCAACGAAAAAAAGGTGGTTCGCACCTGGTCACGCCGGTCGACCATTCTGCCCGAGTTTGTGGGACACACTATTGCGGTGCATAACGGCAAGAAATTTATCCCGGTGTACATTACCGAGAACATGGTCGGGCACAAGCTGGGCGAATTTTCGCCTACGCGCACCTTTAAAGGCCATTCGGTCAAGGCGGCCACGGAGAAATCCGCCAAGCCGGCCTAGAGGCAGGAACCGGCCGGCGCCTGAAATCAACGGCGCGGCGTAGGTGGAGTGATTGGAAGATTAGAGAATTCAGCGGGCTTATTGGTTGGCGGCGGGTGCGGGTCTCCGGTCCTGGCCGCCGGCCTCTGGTCCCCAAGGTTGTAGACATGGAAGCCAAAGCCGAAGCTAGATACATCCGGATTTCGCCGCAAAAGGCGCGGCTGGTGGTGGATTTGATTCGCGGCCAAAAGGCCGGGGATGCCTTGAATGTGCTGCGCGGGACCAACAAGCGCATTGCGCCGACTGTGGAGAAGGTACTCCAATCGGCCATCGCCAATGCACAGGACCAGTTTGAAGATATCGACGTGGACGCATTAATAGTTTCGGAAGCCTACGTCAACGACGGGCCGCGCATGAAGCGGATTCGTCCGGCGCCCATGGGCCGCGCTTACCGCTATCAGCGGCGCTTGGCCCACATTGTCGTCAAAGTGGCGGAAAAGGGACAGGAAGAATAGATGGGACAGAAAGTTCATCCGTACGGGTTCCGGCTAGGCTTCAACAAGCCCTGGCGCTCCCGCTGGTTCGCCAAGCAGGGTTACTCGAAACTGCTGCAGGAAGACCTCGAACTGAAGGAGAATCTGAGCGAGCGCCTGAAGTCGGCGAGCGTCAGTTCGGTCGAGGTGGACCGGCCCGGCAATAAGCTTCGCGTTACCATACGCACCTCGCGTCCCGGCATTATTATCGGGCGCAAGGGCGCGGAGATCGAAAAGCTGAAGCAGGACATGGCCCGGAAGACCAAGCGCGAGGTGTATATCGATATCCAGGAGGTCCACAAACCGGAACTGGACGCGCAACTGGTTTCCGAGTCGATCGCCTTGCAGCTCGAAAAGCGCGTGGCTTTCCGGCGAGCGATGCGGAAGGCTGTGGATTCGGCGCTCCGTTTCGGCTGCAAAGGGATCAAAGTACGCGTCTCGGGGCGATTGAACGGAGCCGAGATCGCGCGCAGCGAATGGTATCTGCAGGGCCAATTGCCGCTCCACACCCTGCGGGCGGATATCGACTACGGTTTTGCCGAGGCACGCACCACCTATGGTGTGATCGGGATCAAGACCTGGATTTACAAGGGTGAGATTTTGGATCTGACCAAGCGGCGGGGCGGGCTTTTGCCCGAGCCCGAACCGCGGCGCGATCGCCGCGACCGCGGTGAACGTGGGGACCGGGGCGATCGGGGCGATCGGGGCGACAGGGGTGATCGTGGCGACCGTGGCCGCCGCGACCGCGAGAGCCATCCTCCGGCTGCCGAACATACCGGTCCGGCGACTCAAGGAACCCCGACGGAGTTACCGCGTCCGGCGTCTCGTCCCGCGCCGATCCTGCCGCCCCTGATGTCGCCGCAGCAGCATCAGCCGGGGTGGAAGCAGGAAGTGCGGCAGGAGACCCCCACCGAACCCGGCGCGGAGAAGCCCCCCGCCGGTGGGCCGGAATCCGGCGAGAAACAGTAACGGAGAGCAATCGCCATGATGATGCCGAAGAAGGTCAAATACCGGAAGCAGCAGCGGGGGCGCATGGCCGGCAAGGCTTGGCGCGGCTCGGATATCTCTTTCGGTGATTTTGGCTTGAAGTGCCTGGAGTGTGCCTGGATTACCGACCGGCAGATTGAAGCCGCGCGTGTCGCCATGACGCGCTCGATCAAACGCGGCGGCAAGGTTTGGATCCGGCTGTTCCCGGATAAGCCGATCACCAAAAAGCCTGCCGAGACCCGCATGGGCAAAGGAAAAGGAGCTCCGGAGCAGTGGGTGGCCGTGGTTCGCCCCGGCAAAATTCTGTTCGAGATGGAAGGTGTGGAGCGGTCGGTCGCCGAGGCGGCCATGAGGCTCGCGGCTCACAAGCTGCCGATCAGGACCAAGTTCATCAGCCGGGAAGAAGCGGAGCAGAGCGCATGAAAGCCGACAAGGTACGAGGCCTCGACGAGCACGAACTCGAGCGGGAGCTGCGGGAGATCGAAGAGCATATTTTTCGATTTCATTTCCAGAAGTCCATGGGCCAGGTCGATGGATTGAAAAAGGCGCGCGCCATGCGTAAGGACCGGGCCCGGATTTATACCGTGCTGCGCGAGCGCCAACTGGGAGCGAAGAAGTAATGGCCGAAGCAAAGCGAGCCGGTTCGAAAGCCGAAAAGGTGGGCGAGGTGGTCTCGACCAAGATGCAGAAGACCATCGTCGTGGAGGTGAACCGGCGTGTCCCGCATCCCTTGTACAAGCGCATTATCAATAAGCGAAAAAAGTTTTATGCCCACGATGAGGAAGGCACGGCGAAGCTGGGCGATGTGGTGCGCATTGTGGAATCGCGCCCGCTCAGCAAGCTGAAGCGCTGGAGCCTGGCGCAGGTGGTGCGCAGGGCGGCGCAGGTGGGCGCGCAGCCGGCGGATTTGGATGTAAAGGCGTAATTAGAGGAGTCAGGGTTCAAGGGCGGCCGGCGGGAGAGCGCGCGCGGCGCGGTCCTGAAGGCCCGCGAACCTGGCCCCGGGAGCGAAGCGACTATGATTGGGATGCGAACAATTCTGGAGGTGGCGGACAACTCCGGCGCACGCAAGCTTTCCTGCATTCTGCCGCGGGGCGGCGACTTGGGCTTGCGCGCGGGGCTAGGCGACGTGATCACGGCCAGTGTCAAAGAGGCAGCTCCGGATTCTGCCATCAAGAAAGGGAAAGCGGTGAGGTGCGTGATCGTGCGCATGCGCAAAGAGACGCGGCGCAAGGATGGGACATACATCCGCTTCGATTCCAATGCTGCCGTGCTCATCAATGAGACCGGCGAGCCGGTGGGCACGCGCGTTTTTGGTCCGGTTGCGCGTGAGCTGCGCGATAAGCGCTTCATGAAGATCGTTTCCCTGGCCCCTGAGGTGATCTGATGTCGGTAGCAAAGAAGGAGCCGGCTCCCCCGGCGCGCATTGAGTTGAAAAAAGAAGACACGGTCCGTGTGATCGCGGGCAAGGACCGCGGCAAAAGCGGGCGTGTGCTGCGGGTGGATCGCGAGCATGGGCGCATACTGGTCGAGCACGTCGGCATGGTGAAGCGGCACACGCGGCCGAATCCGAGCCGCCAAATCAAGGGCGGTATTGCCGAGCGTGAAGGCCCGATCGCCATCTCTAATGTGATGATTGTCTGTCCGGGTTGCAATAAGGCCACCCGCATCGGGCATCATGTGGATCAATTGCCCGGCGGACGGACACGAAGAACGCGGGTCTGCCTGAAGTGCCGGCAGACTTTGGATAAAAAGTAGTGTGGGGCCGGGGCTCCTGCCGCGCCGCCGTGTTTGGGCACGGCGCACGGCCTCAAATAGCGGCCGCAGGCCGGAAGGCCGATCTCACCAACTGAGGAAGCAATGGCAGCCAGATTGAGAGAGCATTATCAAAAACGCGTCATCCCGGCGCTGACCAAAGAGTTCGACTATAAAAATGTAATGGCCGTGCCCAAGCTCGAGAAGATTTCGATCAATATCGGTTTGGGCGAAGCGACTCAAAACGCCAAGCTGATGGACGGCGCGGTCAATGAACTGGGGCAGATTGCCGGCCAGAAGCCGGTGGTGACCAAAGCGCGCAAATCGATTGCCGCCTTCAAACTGCGCGAAAACATGGCCATAGGCTGCATGGTGACCCTTCGCGGAGACCGCATGTTCGAGTTCTTCGACCGGCTGGTGAATGTAGCTCTGCCTCGAGTCCGCGACTTTCGCGGTGTTTCGACCAAGTCGTTCGATGGCCGCGGAAACTACACTCTGGGGATCAAGGATCAGTTGATCTTCCCCGAAATCGACTACGCCAAAGTTGACAAGACCAAGGGCATGAACATTTCGATTACCACGACTGCAAAGACCGATGCCGAAGGTCTGGCACTGCTGCGGCAGATGGGAATGCCGTTCCGTCAAGGATAAAA
>JAFAWA010000320.1 GCA_019242155.1 Terriglobia bacterium
GTGCGAATCTGGCCAACCTGCTCGATTACCGTGGCCAGAGCTTCCGTTCCCAGCATCATGACAGTTAATGACGGGGGAGTTCGAAGCGTTTCATCTTTTTTTCGAGGCTCCCGAGGGCTTTCAGACTCGAGCGGCAAAGCGCACGAAATCTTAAAGCGGATGGCCGACGCCCGATGCTATTATGGGTTGTACTTCATGAAGGCCTTACTGGAAGTGGTCGAGCAGGGAGATCAGGACTGGGAACTGGTTCGCTCGCTCGATCCCGATCGCTTACCCGCCCATATCGGAATCATCATGGATGGAAATGGGCGGTGGGCCGGGCAGCGGCGCTTGCCGCGCGTGGCCGGGCATCAGGCGGGCGTTGCCCCGGTTCGCGGCACGGTTGAGACCTGCGCCCGCCTCGGCGTGAAGGTGCTGACCCTTTACGCGTTTTCTGTCGAGAACTGGAAGCGGCCGCGGGCCGAAGTAGAGACACTTTGGAGACTGCTGCGCTACTATCTCCGACAGGAACTGCCGCAGTTACAAAAAAACGACGTGCGCCTACAGGCGATCGGCCGTTTGGAAGCGTTGCCGTTTCAGGTCCAGAAAGAGCTTGAGTTCGCCATCGAAGCGACTGCCGCCAATCGCGGGCTGCTGGTGAATCTGGCGATCAATTACGGCGGCCGCGCCGAGATCGTCGATGCCATCAACTCCATCCTCGAGATGGCGCGCCTGGACGGCACCATTGCCTCGCTTAAGATGGACGAGGAATTGATCTCCGCGAACCTGTATACGGCCTCATGCCCCGATCCCGACCTGCTCATACGCACGTCGGGCGAGATGCGCATCAGCAATTTTCTGTTGTGGCAGATTGCGTATTCCGAACTCTACGTGACAGACACGCTCTGGCCGGATTTTTCGCGGCCCGACCTGCTTCGCGCCATCCTCGAGTACCAAAAACGTGACCGGCGCTACGGCGGGTTGAGTGCCGCTCATGGTGCCTCGCGCAACGGAGTGGTTCCCAAATCGGACGAGAACCTGGTAGGAGTGCTCCGCCCTTCATGAGGCGGGTTCTGACCGCGCTCGTCCTCATCCCTTTCATTGTTGCAATCGTCCTTTGGGCAAATTGGTGGCTCTTCGACGCCGTTTTGGTCCTGGTTGCCTGCCTCTGCTATTGCGAATACGATCAGTTGGCGTCGGCCTACGGCTTCGGCGCGCCGGGGCCGCTTGGCTATGCAGCCGGGCTTCTGGTGCTTTTCACGGGCCGGAATCTCTGGCCGTGGCTGCTGCTTGTACTCTTGGCCCTGGTTGCTCTGGCAGTAGCCATGCGCGCGAGTGACCTGGCGCACTCGCTTCCCAGGGCCGCACTGCTTGTCATGGGAGTCATTTATGTATTCGGCTGCTGGAAATGCGCTCTTCTCATACGGGAACGTGGAGCGCATTGGCTCTTGTACGCGCTTCTGATCAACTGGGCAGGCGACATCGGCGCGTACTACGCGGGCCGGCGTTTCGGAAGGCGGCGGCTCGCGGAACGTGTCAGTCCGGGGAAAACCTGGGCGGGAACAGCGGGCTCATTGATCGCTTCCGTGATCGTCGCCGGCGCCTATTTGCTGCGGTTCGTTTCGGACGTCACTGTGATTGCGGCAATTGTATTGACGGTCGCGGCAAACATCGCGGGACAACTCGGAGATCTGTGTGAGTCCGCGATCAAACGGGGAGCAGGCCGCAAGGATAGCGGCAGAATTGTCCCGGGCCACGGAGGAATTCTGGACCGTGTAGACAGCACGCTGTTCGTTTTGCCCGTGATTTACGCCTATTTGCAGCTTGCCTCCCCGCTACAATGAAGAGGTCGTGGCCGTTCTCTGCTATTTGGACGCGTTTTCGGGCATTAGCGGCGACATGCTGGTGGGCGCGCTCGCGGATGCGGGCGCAAGCCAGTCAGCCATCGCCGATGCGGTTCGTTCTCTAGACGCAGGGGCCGCGGTTTCGTTCGAGAGAGTCAAACGCGCAGGCATCGGCGCTACGAAGTTTCGCGTATCGGCAGAGGCATCTCAACCGCACCGGCATTTGTCGTATATTCTGGCGTTGATCGATAAGGCCGATCTCTCGGCCCGCGCTCGCGAGAACGCCCAAGCGGTATTTCGCCGATTGGGTGAAGCCGAAGCCGAGGTGCATCAGGTCGGTATCGAAAAGGTCCATTTTCACGAAGTGGGCGCAGTGGATTCGATCGCCGATATTGTGGGCGCGTGCGTTGCGTTGGATCTGTTAGATGTCGGGACGCTAATGGCCTCGCCGGTGAACGTGGGAAGCGGCACTGTCCAAACGGAGCACGGCAGGCTGCCGGTGCCCGCACCTGCAACGGCGCTGCTGCTGAAGAATGCTCCGGTATATGCACACGGGCCGACGGCAGAACTAACTACGCCGACAGGTGCGGCGGTTGCGGCAACGCTCGCGAAAAACTTCGGCCCGCTGCCCGCGATGAAGATCGCGCGCATAGGATATGGCGCGGGAGATCGCGAATTTACCGAACAGGCGAATGTCTTACGCGTGCTTCTGGGCGAGCCCAGCGGCGCGGAGGAAGCAGTAACGGTCTCGGTAATTGAAGCCAATATTGACGATTTAAATCCGCAGGTGCTTGCCTACGCCTCAGATCGCCTTTTTGACGCCGGAGCGTTAGATGTTACGGTTGAGCCTGTTTTGATGAAAAAGGGCCGATTGGGGAATCTGCTGCGAGTCATCGCCAAATACGAACAGCGAGAGCAGCTGATCCAGACGATTTTTGCCGAGACATCCACCCTGGGCCTTCGCATCTATCAGGCGGAGCGGCGCGTGCAATCACGGTCGTGGACAGAAGTCGAGACCGGCCATGGCACCGTGCGGGTGAAGGTCTCGGGCGAAGGCGCTTATGCGCCCGAATACGAAGACTGCCGCCGGCGCGCCCTCGAAACCGGCTTGCCGTTGAAGCAGATACTGGCGGCCGCGAATCATGCCTACCTCACACAAAAACGATGAAGTATTACATAACCACACCCATCTATTACGTGAATGCCGCGCCGCACATCGGCCACGCCTATACGACGATCGTGGCCGACCTGGTGAAACGCTTCAAGCGCATGCAGGGCTACGACGCCTACCTCACCACGGGTTCGGACGAGCATGGCGTAAACGTGGAGCGCGCCGCCGAACGCGCCGGGAAGACACCCCGCGAGTTTTGCGATGTGATTGCGGCGGAGTTCAAAAAACAGTGGGAGCTGCTGGGTCTTGAAATCGATTTTTTCCAACGTACGACGAGCCCGCAGCACGCCGCGGTGGTCAACGATCTGTTCGCGCGCTGCCGCCGGAACGGGTACATCTACAAGGGTTCGTATACCGGGCAATATTGCATATTCGACAACCTGTACGTAAACGAGGCCAAACCCGGCGACCCGTGTCCGGATTGCGGCCGCCCTACGGAAACGGTTACCGAAGAGAACTTCTTCTTCAAGCTCTCGGCTTTCCAGGACCAGCTCTTGGAATTGTACGAATGCCAGTCCGATTTCATTCAACCCGAAACGCGGCGGAACGAGGTGATCTCATTCGTAAAAGGCGGTCTGAGCGACCTCTCGATCACGCGCACAAATATTAAGTGGGGAATTCCGGTAGAAGGCGAGGCTCCCCATGTCTTCTATGTGTGGTTTGACGCGCTTACCACATACATGAGCGCGGTCGAAGGCCGAGGACTGTGGCCGGCAGACCTGCACTTGATCGGTAAAGAGATTGTCCGGTTCCATGCGGTTTACTGGCCCGCATTTCTGTGGGCGGCGGGGCTCGAACTGCCTAAGCGGGAATTTGCCCATGGGTGGCTGCTGTTTGAAGAGAGCAAGATGAGCAAATCGCGCGGCAACATCGTGCGGCCGGAGCCGATCCGCCGCGTGATGGGCGTGGATGCGCTGCGCTACTTCTTAATGCGCGAAGTGGTGTTCGGCCAGGACGGCAGCTTCAGCTATGACGCGCTGGTGGGCCGTTACAATTCAGATCTTGCTAACGGGCTCGGCAACCTTGCCAGCCGCACGCTGTCGATGATTCAGCAGTACCGGCAAGGCGTGGTGCCCGAAGGGTCGGACGAGGGCATTGCCGAATTGGCGAGACAGACAGTTCGTCTGGCCGAGGGCGCTTTTGAGCGATTCGAATACTCGCGCGGCCTGGAGTCGGTTTGGGGATTGATATCCGCTGTGGATAAGCTCATTGTCGAACGGGCGCCTTGGAAATTGGCGCGCGATCCCGAAGCGGGGGCGCAGCTCGACGCGACGCTTTACACGGCCGCCGAAGCGCTCCGCATCGCGACGGCTTTACTGTACCCTGTGCTGCCGCAATCCACGCCCAAGATCTGGGCACAGCTGGGAATGCCGCATCCTATCGAATCGGTGCGCTTTGCGGATCTTACGTGGGGACAACTACGCGCCGGTCAGAAGATCGGCGAAATCGCGGCGGTTTTCCCGCGGATGGAGATGAAAGACACCGTCGAGAAGATGCGCGCGCTCGAGGCCGAGGTGGCCGCGGAACAGGCTGCGCTGCTCGGAAAAACGCCCGCCGCAGCGCCGGTGTCTGCACCCGAAGCTGAGAAGATCGCGATCGACGATTTCGCCAAGGTGGATCTGCGCGTAGGCGTAGTGCTTTCCGCCGAACCGGTGAAGGGGGCGGACAAGCTACTTCATTTGAAGGTCGATATCGGGGAGTCCGAGCCGCGCACGATCGTGGCGGGTATCGCTGAAGCGTACCAGCCGGATCTGCTCCTGAACCGGAAAGTGGTGATCGTCGCCAATCTACAGCCGCGAAAACTGCGCGGCCTCACTTCCAACGGGATGATCGTGGCAGCATCCATTGAGGGCGGCAAACCGGTGCTGGCCGGATTTCTGGAAGAGATTCCCGTAGGGGCGCGGCTTAAGTGAGCGTTCGATGACGCTGGTGGATTCGCATTGCCACCTGGATGATCACCAGTTCGACGCCGACCGGGATGCCGCCATTGCTCGCGCGCAAGCCGCCGGTGTGCAGACCATGCTTGCGATCGGGACCGGCGAAGGACCGCCCGATCTAGAAGCCGCTATTCGCCTTACCGACGGCTATTCGTTCCTTTACGCGACAGTGGGAGTTCATCCGCACGATGCCGCCAAAGCGGATGCCGAGACGTTTTCCGAAGCCGGGCGTTTATTGCGGCACCCCAAGGTGCGGGCGATCGGCGAAATAGGGCTCGATTACCACTACGACTTTTCGCCGCGCGATGTGCAGCGCAGCGTTTTCGAAAAGCAACTGGTTCTCGCTGCAGAGGCCGGCTTACCGGTGGTGATTCATACCCGTGAGGCTTGGGAGGACACGTTGGCTATTCTGGGAGCAAATTGGCACGGAGGCGGCGTGATGCACTGTTTTACAGGTGATGAGAGGCAGGCCGAAGAGGCGCTTCAGCTCGGCTTCCACCTCGCTTTTGGCGGAGTCCTCACGTTTCCCAAGGCGGAGAACGTCCGTCAGGCGGCGCGCATCACGCCGGCGGATCGTCTTCTGATAGAGACCGACTGCCCATACCTGGCTCCGGTTCCGTTTCGGGGGAAGCGCAACGAGCCCGCGTATCTGGCCGAGACCGCGCGACGGCTAGCCGAGGTGCGGGGCTGTTCGGTTGAGGAGATTGCGCTCGAGACCACGGCGAACTTCGAACGATTGTTTGCGGCCTCCGGCAAGTAACGGCTACACTGAATATTCCATGAACCTGGGAAAGCTGGGGCAGGCTCTCACCGCGCGCGAGATCTTCGAGCTGATTCAGCACGACCTGGAACAGGTAGAAAAAAAGATCACACTCGAATCGGTGGCCTCGGTGGATGCCGTCACCGCGATCGGCCAATACCTGCATTCGAGCGGCGGAAAGCGCCTACGTCCGTCGTTGCTGCTTCTGGCGGCCAAATTAGCAGGCGGCGATCCGGCGAGCCCCATGGCCATCCAACTTGGAGCGGTAGTGGAGATGATTCACGCCGCCACGCTCGTGCATGACGACGTAATCGATACCGCCCAAACCCGCCGCGGCCGTCCTTCGACCAACATCAAATGGGGGAACCATACCTGCGTTCTTGCGGGCGACTGGCTGTATATGCAGGCGTTTCAGATCGCTTTGCGGGAGCGTGTTTTCCAGGTGCTGGATCTCCTGATCGGCCTTACGCAGATGATGGTCGAAGGCGAACTGCTCCAGCTCGAACGCATCGGCCGCATGGACATCAGCGAAGCCGATTGCATGGAACTGGTTGATCGCAAGACGGCGTGCCTGTTCTCGGTTTGCTGCCGGCTGGGGTGCCTGGCCGGGGGCGGCGACCTGATATCGCAGGAGAAGCTAGGCGAATATGCCTGGAATCTGGGCATGGCATTTCAACTGGTGGATGACGTTCTCGATTTCACGGCCCGGGAGAAGACTTTGGGCAAACCGGTCGGCGGCGATCTGCGCGAGGGTAAGATTACGCTACCGGTGGTCTACGCGCTGGAGTGTGCCTCAGCCGAGGAGCGCCGTTTGGTCGAGGTAATCCTGCGCGAACGTAACTACGCCGCGGTACCCTTCGAGCGCATTTTGGCGCTGCTCGAAAAGTATCATGCGATCGAGCGCGTACGCGAGCGCGCGCAAGCGTTCACGGACAAAGCGCGGCAGGTGATCAGCGAGTTCCCCGACTCGCCTTATCAACGCGCGCTTCTGGCGGTTACGGAACTGGTAACGGAGCGCGATCATTAGGCAAGCGTTCTGAAAGCCGCGAAACTGTAAGCCGAAACACGAATTCCGGCCTCGAAGAATTTACCTGAGAGTTAACACGATCCGTCGGTTTATTCGGGGAACGTTCCATCATAATGATCTCTGCCTGCCGATATTTCAGGCGTCGCGGAGATACTATGTCTATCAGAAAGTTCATGTTTGGCCTGGCTCTCGTGGCTATGGCCGCTACACCTTCCAGCAAACTCTTGGCTGATGTCTTCGGGCAAACCAACCTGGTGTCCGACGTCCCCGGATTAGCGCCGGTAACGGATCCTAACCTCGTGAACCCGTGGGGAGTGTCGTTCAGCGGAACGAGTCCGTTTTGGATTTCCAACCAGGGAAGCGACACCTCAACCCTGTACAATGGCGCGGGGGCCAAGCAGGCGCTAACTGTGACGGTTCCCCCTGCAAGCCCTCAGCCTGCAGGTCCCACCGGGCAGGTGTTTGCCGGCATCACCTCCAACTTCCTGCTGAACGGAACTCCATCGACATTCATATTCGACACCCTCAGCGGTACGGTGGACGCGTGGAACGGCGGAGGCCAGGCCACGGTTGTGGGCGGTGTGAGCGGCTCGTCCTACACGGGCCTGGCGCTGGCGAATAACGGCAGCGGCAACTTTCTGTACGCCGCCGACTTCGCTCCGGGAGGCGGCATACAGGTTTTTGATTCCACCTTCGCTTCGACGACGCTATCCGGATCGTTCACCGACCCGAGGGCAGTCTCGGGTTACGAGCCCTACAATATTCAAACTATCGGCAACAGTCTTTACGTGGAGTATGCCGAGCTTGGATCGAATGGCCGTCCTGTATTCGGCAGCGGACTCGGGTATGTAGACGTGTACGATCTGAACGGCAATTTCATCAATCGGCTGATCACCGGTGGGCAACTGGATGTGCCCTGGGGCATTAC
>JAFAWA010000369.1 GCA_019242155.1 Terriglobia bacterium
TCGGTTAGATTCCAGTGGCCGACTTCGACCCCATATAGCCAGGGCCAATCATACACGTCGCCCTCGTCGAGGTTAACCGGTTGCTCGACAGAGCGCGCATGAACACGGGAGAGTCTGCGCAGAGCGGCCGAAAAGTGCCGATCGGAGCGGGGATAATCCATGGTCCAATTGGATGCGCCGAGCCGCCAATCGCCGAGAAACTCGAACCCGTCCAAGTAGCGCGGTACCGGCGGATACATCAAGCGCGCAAAGGCCCACTCGGTCTTTTCCTGGTAATCGGGAGGAACCGGAAAATTAGAATACTCAACCCCGGGATATTCCCGGAATGGTTGAATGGCGTAAACGGCCGAGATCACAATCAGGCCGCCAAAGGCCATCATTGCCGTACGACGAAAACCGACGAGGGAAGGCACAACTCGCTTTCAGCATAACACCCATAACCCACACCGAAGCGCGTTTCGTAAGGGGGTACGCCGGCGGAGTGCTGGGGCCGGTTCCATCCTGCGGTGGACGGGTCTCACTTGGTGCAGGAGTCCTTACTTCCCGACGCTCTGTGGGAGAATACGAATATCCGACCGGTAGCCGGGATAGCTCAGATGGTAGAGCGGCTGACTTGTAATCAGCAGGTCACGAGTTCAATTCTCGTTCCCGGCTCCACTCAATCACTTACTCACAAACCCCTGCTTTTGGCCAGATAGCATTAAGCGGGCAGGGTGGCCGCTTCGGCCAACCCCGCTGCGCGAGGATCCCACGGGAACGCGCCTAACTGCACAGTTCCCTCAAAACGCGGCTCGAAGAACAGTACAAGTGAGCGCCCAATCGAAGGCGAGGAGGTATATTGGGCCGGGCTGGCTGGGCCATATCTTCCGTCGATGTCGGGCAAGCGCAGAAAGCCCGCTACTAGCAATTCGGCGGGCCGATCGGGCTCTGCTTGCAGAAACACGGCTCGCCACATATGTTTGATCGGGTGCGGTGAGTCTAGTGATGACGCCATCGGGCCAAGCCGCAGACCGAAAATGCCAAATTAAGCGGGGCTCATGCTGCGTCGTGTGAAAAGACCTATCTCCGGAACAAAGGCTCGCGTGCGGCATTGCTGTGCCACGTCATATCCGACGAAGAAGCGATCAGCCTCAGAGCCGTATTCTTGGATATGATGGTGCTCCGCGCTCATAACCGGCGCGGGGGGTTGCCAGGCCCACGCTCTCGCACCGTTTAACCGGGCGCAAATATAATTCATCACCGACACTAAGATCGGGAGTCGCGTAAGAGCCCAGCGTCGTCACCTGTACAGGATCCTTCTCAAGGCGATTTTCTTCGCAACGATGATCGTAAGTCTCTCCCCAATAGGCATTCATCAAGAAATCTTCTGTGGAGCCCAGATGCCAGTCCATAATCATTGCCCGGCGGCGTCGGGACTTGTCGATTATCGGCTCACCCCCATGAATGGTTTGGAAGCTGAACACCACTACGTCGCCCCGGCGTATGGGAAAGGAAACGCGCTGGAGATCTGCAACACGCGCCGCGATAAGATCCCGTGCCGCTTCGAACAGGGGCTTCGCCCTCAGATGAAATTCGTCTCCACGAAGTTGTCCTTGTCCCAACTCACCTAACACGTCGATGAACTTCGGGTCTGCCGACAGAACTTCATCCCGATAAGTGTCCCCTGTCGTCAAATGTGTCTTTGGATAGAGGAACAAGGGGCCGGCTTCAGGATGAATGTCCTCCAGCGCGCACCACGCCCGGCAGGCCGTTTGCCACGGTCCACGCCAGACTATGGAAGTATCGGCGTGAGGCGTCGCCTCGCTGCCCCACAATTGCGATAACGCGGATACGCGAATCGGGTCGCCCTGAAGAACCTCAGCAATCGGCTCCCGCAGGCCAGGATGCATCGTCAATTGCAGACCCGGTTCGTCATTATGAAGCTCTTGAACGGCCCGGAGTAGCGCCTGAAAGCGCGTTTTATCCGACCTTCGGTCAATCAAGGCTGTATAGGATTCTATACCGTGCTGCCGGTAGACTTCGTCCAGCCGGAATACGTGTTCTTCGATAAGTTCCGCGGGAAGCGCCTGTTCCAGCAGCACATAACCTTGCTCACGATATATCGTCGAAAGCGGCAAGCAGAGATCTCCTTTACGAACCTGATTTCGAACGCGACGTCAGTACCGGAAGGATTGCCGTCATATCCAGCCCGTTGTGCAGGAATGACACCGTTCTCATGTCGACGCCATAGAGAGACTGTAGATTCGCATCATTCAATACCTCCGCGCTTGGGCCAAATATAAAGTCGCTCGGCCCGTTCATCAGGAGGACTTGATCGGCCACAACTGAGGCGTGGTACGGATCATGGGTAGTAAACAGGACGGTAAGGTTTCTTTCCCGCGATAGCTTCTCGATCCATTCGAGGATCATGCGTTGGTTTGCAAAATCGAGCGAGGCTGTCGGCTCATCCAGGATCAATATCTCCGCCCCCGCGACCAACGCGCGTGCGATGATCACCAATTGCCGCTGCCCTCCCGAGAGCTCGTGAAATGGGCGCCTCGCGAGCGGCGTCAGTCCGAAATGCTCCAATACCTCGTTGACTAATCTCCTATCCTCCGCGCCGGGAGATCTCCAGAGGGCCACGCTGCGCGCCCTCCCCATCAAAACCATATCGTTCACGGAATAGTCAAAGGTCACATCCGAAATTTGGGGAACAAATCCGGGGTACATTGAGACTTCCACCGTTCCTTGCCTCGGTGGAAGTAGCCCCAGAAGAATCTTCAACAAAGTGGTCTTTCCGGCGCCGTTCGGTCCTAGGACCGCAATCACCGAGCCTTTCGCGATTTCGAGATTGTAGCCACGGAACACCCACTCATTGGGGCGATAGAAATAGCCAAGATCAGTACAGCGGATTACTCGGTCAATCACGGCTCCATCCCCGAATCTGCAGTCTCCAGAAGAAAACTATAAACAGTGGTGCACCGATGGAAGCGGTGAGCAGTGATATGGGGATGTCTTGCCTACTGAGTGTACGCGCCAGATCGTCCATCGTCAGGAGATAGACAGCTCCCAAACCCGCCGAGGTGGGCAGCAGCCTTGAATGCTCCGGCCCGACGATCATTCTCGCAAAATGAGGGATCACAAATCCGACCCATCCTACACCGCCACTTACGGAAACCTGTGCGGCAACTAGCAAAGTCACAAGCGCCACCACACCCCAACGAAGGGCCGTGACATTAGCCCCGAGGGACTGCGCGTCTGTCTGGCTTAAGGAGAGCAGATTGATTCTCCAACTCAGGAGGAGCAGAAGGGGACCGGCCACCGATACGGCGCCTGCGACTATAGCAACGCTCCGGTAATCGGCGCTGCCAAATCCGCCGAGTAGCCAGTACACGATATTGGGTAAACTCGTCGCCGGATCAGCGAGTGATTCCACCAGACCGACAAGTGCGGAAAACAGCGCGCCAAGGATGACGCCGACGAGAATAAAGCCCAGTGTTCCGCTCCTCGGTGCCAGGCTGGAAACAAGCAGGGTACCGGCGGTTCCCACCATACCCCAAGCGAACGCCGAAGCAACGGTCCCGAGCGGGGAGAAGCCGAGCAGGATGCCCAGTGCGCCTCCGAAGGACGCCGCCGCCGTGACACCGGTGATTTCCGGGCCCACCAGTGGATTTCGGAAAGTACCTTGCATGGCTGCGCCCGACATGCCCAACGCTGCTCCACAGAGACACACCACCAAAACGCGCGGAAGCCGGATCAACTCCAACACGATCCAAACGGTATTTGTGCCGTCCCTCTTAGCGTTCAAAAACGGTGTGGAAGCCAGAATGTGAACGATCTGGCCGACACTTACGGGGTAGCGCCCAATCTTCAGCGATACGAGGAGCAATGTGAACAGAACGGTGAGCAAGACAAGGTTGAACGCAACGGAGCCAACCCAGCCGTCGAATATCCATTTCTCTTTACTGCTCAAAACGTCGATACCCCATGGACGCGGCGTTCGCGTTCAAACTAAGAATCCGGTCAAGTTCCGGATTACTGATGGTGTAACCGAATACCGCGGCATATGTAGAACGGATGACCGGGCGTAAATCACGAGGCATTACCTCGGGGTGTATCAACTCAGCCAGCCATTCACAGAAAAGAGGGCTTTCCACTATGTTGTTGGGAAAGGTCTGGCTGTCGAGAATCCCGGTGGGAACCTTGTAAACGCGGCGCGACCGTACCGCAGAAAGAGAAGCGAATCGCGGATCCGAGTAGAAATCGGCCGGTGAGAGCTCCGTCAGAGAGAGCAACAGGATCACATCGGGGTTTTGCATCATTACCTGCTCAGGGTTCAGGAACGCCCTGCCCGCATTGTCCAGCGCTCTTCCACCAGCGAGATACAAGAAGTCACCCAGTAACTCTCCACCACCCACCACCTGAAACGAATTGTCAGGCTGCTTGGTTAATGCCAGCATGACTCTCGGGCGAACTGTCACGTCACCCAATTCCGCTTTTAGGCGGGCGAATCCCGCCTGGAAACGTTTCCAGAGTTCATCAGCCCGCCCGGTGATGCCGAGTACCCTTTCGTACTGTAGTGCGTGTCGATAATAATCGCTTTGAGGAATCTTTCCTCGGATGATCGGAAAACTAATAACAGGCAGCCCCAGGCGCCTCAAGGGCTCGGCATAGCTTAGGGAATAAGCAAAAATGGCGCCCGGTCGAAGCTGTAACATGGCTTCCAGATTTCCCGCTGGACTGAAGCGCCGCGAGATCGATTCGTTCAGGTGTAACAGTCCTGGGTAGATCTTTGCGAGTAGGCTATCTTCGTGATTGATATACCTGAAATCGGAGGCGCTCATGGCAACCACCGAACCGGTTTCCTGAGAGACCAGAAGATATTCCTGAAGGAAGGGAGCAAAGAAGGCCGAGCCTCCATAGGGCGAGGCGATTGCAACGGGCTTCCCCGATGGGTCCAGAACGGTTCTAAACGGACCGTTTGGGGCAACGTGGCTCAACCCAGGGGGAAATAGACCTAACATCAAGCACACGCCGCCGAAGCAAACACAGAAGACGGCCGGAGCTTGTGCCATGCGATTCTTCTTTTAGAATGACAGCTTCAATGACAATTGCGCTGACCGCGGGCCTCCCTGCAGGAATATTGGTATCTGGCTGGTGAAGCCAAACGCATTGTTCGCCGTGGCGGTCGCCTGTCCGAAAGTGGTTGCTGTTACAGATGGATTGGGCAAGTCGAAATTCGCATGGTTGGTCGCGTTGAACAGTTCGGCGCGGCAGGTCAGGGCAATCCGCTCCCTGATTGCGAATCGGCGAGCCATCCCCAAATCGAGTTGATATTGAGGAAACCCTTCGAAGAAATTCCGCGGAAGCGTTCCTTGCCGAACAGTCGCAATCGTGGTTGACGAAGTGATGAAGTTGGAGACCGCCGCCGGGTTAATTTGCCGCCCTCCCGGAAGGGTTGGATTCGAGATATATAGCGGAACTCCCGGAACCAGATCCGGGCGTGCGAAAACCTGCAAGCCCTGAACGAAGGCGTTGATGTATGGATTCACCGGCCGCCCGGACTGGGCGCGAAAAACCGGATCAAGCGACCATCCGCTCAGAATCTGGCGACTCCAGCCATTCACGCCATGGCGTCCGATCTCATAGTGTGCCCCAAAGGTAAACGTGTGGCGCGTGTCGAAGTCGGAGGAAGCGCGATCCGAATCCGGGTTGTAGCCGATAGTAGGAACTCCGTAGCCCGAAATGCCCCCATACGGATACGCTGAGCCGTTATCAATCGAATGGCTCCAGGCATAGGAAGCCGTCATGGTGACGGAGCTCTGGATACGGCTTCGGAGTTGCACCTGTAATGCATTGTAATTGGAGGCTCCATAGTTGCCGGCGAAGTTCGTAAGGCCGGTAAACGACGGGTTGATATTTGCCAAATCAATCTGCCTGTAAAGGTCTCGGCCGAGAGCTCCCACATATCCGGCTGACAGCGTGCTGCTGCGCGCAATCTGCTGCTCCAGAGTCACGTTCCATTGATACGTGCGCGCTGTCTTCGTCTTTGGATCGAAGGCAGTAGAGTTCAGAAATGGCGGTGTCAACGCGATAACTGGCGGCGTGAGCTGCGTCGGCGTAAGCGGATATGTAGGGTTTGTATAAAGCGTCGAGGCGCTTCCGGGCGGGGCTCCAAGAGTATAACCCACTAACGGGTTTTGGACATCGTAAAAGATACCCCAGCCGCCATGCAGAATGGTATTCCAGGAAGTGCGCTCGAAAAGACTATAGGCAATCCCAAGCCTTGGCGCAAGGTTCGTGTACACCGTGCCGTAGAGAGGCGTTCCCGCCGGCGCAATCGCCGTGACGGCGGGATTGGAAATTTGAGTAACGGCCAGTAATCCCGGGCCCTGCGTAAAGCTAGGAGCGGGTGCTACATCCCAGCGGAGTCCGTAGGTGAGCACAACACGCTTCGTCGTTCGCCAGGTATCTGCCGCATAGGCCGAGAACACCGGCGCGACGAAAGAATTGACCGCATAGGTGGAAACGGTGGCCGACGTCGCGGTCCCTGCCAGAAGACTCGCCAGGGTATTGAATGTATACGATAGGGAATTCTGGGTAAACGCTCTTGTGGGATTAAGTCGCCGGTAATCGACACCTAACTTGATCTGGTGAGTCCCTATCGTCCAGGCCACGTTATCCGTAATGTTGATCTGACGCTGTGTGTTGTTCGCACCCACTCCCCATCCGCTCGATCCCGAAGGGATGAACGCGAGGTTCACGCCGAAGTTGGCGTTGTCCGGCGTCCGCCCTGGGAAAAGGGTCTCGAAAGTGGGGAAGTTCTGGATACCGAGGGTGAACGGCTGGCCTAGCGTGCTTACGCTGGTACGGCTCCAGTTCGCCCGGAATTCATTCGACATCCGGGGAGTCACGATCCACGTCACGCCTCCGGTCACAGTATCGACGGGAACTCGAATAGTCGAGGACGATTGTGCATTCGCCAGACTCGATGAGCTCGACGGTGCACGGTCGTAACGGCCAAACAGAATTAAGCTATCGCTCCAATGGTGATCGATGCGAATGCTGTAAGTGTCCACATTGTAGTGCCCGGAATACGCTTTTCCGAACTGACCAAGACCGGTGGGAACCCCATTTTGCACTACATCCGGACCGTTGGGCAGGGGGAACAGACTCAAAATAGGCTGAACGTTAGCTGGCGCGCTGCTGCGCGTGGCGACCGTGGGCTCGGTTGTCAACACCGTGGTTGGCTGCAACAGGCGGAGTCCCTCATAAGAAAAAAAGAAGAAGGTTCTGCTGCGAGTTATGGGGCCTCCGAAAACGCCGCCGAAGTCATTTTGGCGCTCCGGCGGCCTGTTAATGCGTAGACCGTTGTTAAACCAGTTGTTGGCATCCAGTTTGTCGTTTCGGAAATAGTCGTAAAGCGACCCGTGAAAGCGATTCGTGCCGGAATGGCTGGTAATTTCGACTTGTCCGCCAGGAGTACGCCCATATTCGGGAGAGTAACTCGACGTTTGAATTCGGAACTCCTGCAGCGCCTCCACCGAGAGCAGACTATTGGTTCCGTGGGTGGAACTCTGGGCGGGCAATCCGCCGCTGCCCGTGAGCGCGAGGGTTGCCGTGGGATAAGCGCCGAAATTGGCGCTGACCCCATCTACGTAATACTGATTGGACTCCGGCCTTTGCCCGTTAACGCTGTACGTTCCGCCCCCAAGATTGGTAGTGTAAGCCTGGACTCCAGGAGCCAGCAGATACAGAGCATCGAAACTTCGTCCGTTTAACGGCAAATTGGCCGCAAGTTGCTGGCTGACGACCGTGGAGAGCGCCGCCGATTGCGTTTGTACCACCGTGCTGTCGCCGGTCACAGTTATCGTTTGCTGCTCGGGACCGAGCTGAAGGGTAAAGTCAAGCGCGGCTTTTTGGCCAGTCTCGATTGGGAATTCATCACTTACGACCTTTGTAAACCCGGCCGCGGTAACCGTGAGCCTGTAAAGCCCAAGATTCAACGAAGCAAACGAATATAGACCCTCCTGATTCGTGTGCTCGTTGCGATCCACGTTAGTCTCAGCCTGGGTGAGAACCACTGATGCATTCGGAACCACATGACCTTGTGGGTCCAAAACCAGACCGGAAATTTGTGTTGACTGGCCGAATGCCACGGGCGCGAAGCACACAAGAAGCGCACCCAAGAACAAGGGTTTGGCCGTGCTGCCGCATCGGAGAAGAGTTTGAACGTGAGGCCGATTGAGGGGCGTCATTGTTTAGAGGTCGCCGTCATCTATGCACGACAACGCCCGATGATAGCACGGCAGCTTAGATGGTCTACGAGAACCCGATGCGAGCCTTATTAGGCATCCACAGCCCCTGTCTCAAACGTAAATCTTTCAAAGCGCTCGTGTCTGTCCGGCGACGCGAGCGAGGTGAAGTGCTCCTGCCAAGAGAAGCGTAATCTCTTGTTTCTTCCTTCTCGGGCTATAAAGTGAACTACTGAATTGCAGTATTCGGGATGCGCTGCCGATAGCACACTTACTTTTGCCGCAAATGCTGTTTGTTGGTGAGCCGGGCGGGACTCGAACCCGCGACCCTTTG
>JAFAWA010000511.1 GCA_019242155.1 Terriglobia bacterium
TGGCCGTCGCCCTGGCTGCCGCGGCTATCGCCCCCGCCCCGGCGGCCATCCTGCGGACTGCTGTCTGTCTGGCCGTCTCCGTGTGTTACGGGCGGCGGTATCATCTCCACCTGAATCGGAGCTACATGTAGCCCCTTCGATTCGAGCGCCTGAGAGAGCTGTCCTAAATTCCTCGAGAGCAGTTGGGAGACAGACTGGGAGGAGGTGGAAAATTTAACGGAAATCGTGTCCTCGGAGCGAGTAACCTGTACCCGCAAGCCCTCGAGGGTCTTGGAATTAAACTGCACGTCCACCCGCGCGGCCCCATCCGGGGCGGGGGTTGCCACGATCTCCTGAACCAGGTTCCGCACGAGGCCGGCTTCGGCCGGCGCCGCGCCCGGCGTAGAGGTCTGCGGGACCACGGAGGCCGCGGGATCGAAAGGCATGGCCACCGGGGCGCCGGCTGCGATCGCCTGGTCGCTCACATCCGGCTGCTTATTTTTTTCCTGTTTTTCCTTCAGCAGCCGGGCAAACGGCTTGGATCCCGGCTTGCCGGCGCTGACCGCGGGCGTCTGGCTCTCGGAAGCCGCTCCCGAAGAGGAAGTGGATTCAGCAGGCACCTTCATCGTGTAGACCCCCTCCCGCGAGAAAACAGCATACTGCCGATTTCATCCTGATCGGCCGCTTCCTTTCTCTCGGCCTCCTTCAGAAATCGCTTTTCCAGGCGATCGCGATGCTTGTTGAGAACTTCGAGCTCGCGGGAGCACTCGGCCAGAACCCTTCGCGCTTTCGCAACATTCTCTGCGAACTCCTGCACTCGCAAGCGCTGTGAGAATTCGGCGTCTCTCGTCGCTTCGACGTCCATCACCAACCCGCGCAGATAGTCCCTATACTGCTGGATGGCAAGGCCACTCATCCCTAAAGGGACTCGTTTTAAGGAAGCCAGCTTCTCTTCCATCCGGGCTCGCGCGGCTTCGAGTTCCTGATGAGCCTTCTGCTCTGCGGCAAGTTCCGCAAGACGTTGGGCGAGATCCCGCTGCAGCTCTTCTTTCCGTTCGAGCTTTAAATCCAGAAGCTTTTGTAACCGGTATTTGAACGGCGCCGTCAGGCTTGCCGAACTCACCCTTGGCCTCCAAACATTTTCTGCAGCGCTTCAGCGGTGGCGGCGGCCGGCACTTTTTCGTTGGTGGCCTGCCTGAGAAACAGATTCACCTGGTCCACCATGCGAATGGCATAATCCACTCTGGGATCGGTTCCTTTTTCATAAGCGCCGATCAAAATCAAATCCCTGTTCTTCTCATAAGTGGAGAGCACCTCGCGCATGCGGGCAGCCGCTTTTTGATGTTCGCGCCCGGTTACCGCCGACATCACGCGGCTGATGCTCTCAAGCGCCGCAATCGCCGGATAGTGGCTCTGGGCCGCCAGATCGCGCGAGAGAACGATATGCCCGTCGAGGATAGAGCGCACTTCGTCAGCGACCGGTTCGTTCATATCGTCGCCGGCTACCAGCACCGTGTAAAAGGCGGTGATCGAGCCTTTATCCGAATTGCCGGAGCGCTCCAGCAGTTTAGGCAGCTCGGAGAAGACCGAGGGCGTGTAACCGGCGCGCGCCGGGGGCTCTCCACATGCCAGCCCAACTTCCCTTTGCGCCCGGGCAAATCTGGTGACCGAGTCCATCAGCAGCATTACTTTGCGGCCCCGATCACGGAAATATTCAGCGATCGCCGTGCCGACGTGGGCGGCCTTGAGACGCACTAACGACGGCTCGTTCGAAGTGGCGCAAACCACAACGGAGCGTTTTAGCCCCTCTGCGCCAAGATCCTGTTCGAGAAAATCCCGCACCTCGCGGCCGCGTTCGCCGACCAGCGTAATTACAATAACCTCGGCTTCGGTATTGCGAGCGATCATTCCCATGAGGGTGCTCTTGCCGACCCCGGCTGCGGCAAAGAGCCCAATGCGCTGCCCTTCGCCACACGTCAGCAGACCGTCGATGGCGCGGACGCCGATGGAGATGGGGGCGGTAACGCGCCGGCGCCGAAGCGGATCGGGGGGAGGCGCATAAACCGGATACTCATGCTCACACTCGAGCGGCCCGGCGAAGCTCCTGTCCATGGGCTCCCCGACGCCGTTGAGCACACGGCCGAGAAGAGCACCCCCAACTTTAACCGTAAGACAGCTTCCTGTGGCCTCGACCTCGCTCTGCGGGCCGATATTCGTCAACTCCCCGATCGGCATGAGCAGCACATCACCCGATTGGAACCCCACTACCTCAGCCTTTACCGGGATGCGGGATCGTGGATTGTGGATGAGACACAGTTCGCCGACAAACGCTTGCGGAAGGGAGGCGCGAACCACCAGGCCGATCACCTCCTTCACGCGGCCCTTTACGTGTACCGGACAGGCGCTTTCGATTTCTCGAAAATACCGGTCGAAATCTATGGCTGGGGCGGGTGTCATTTCTTTCCCGCCACCCGCAGAAGAATCTCTTCGAGACGCCGCAACTGTGTCTCGAGCCGCGCGTCGACGGCTCCCATATCGCTATGCACGATACACCCGCCGGGGGCTATTGCGGGATCGGCAACGATTTGAATGTCATGGCCGGCTTTCACCACTTCCCGAAGCCGGTCGAGCATCCCCGCAACCTGCTGGCTTTCCCCTGGGTTCACTTGTACGGTGAGGTGTTGTTCGTTCCCCACGCTGCGCAGCGCCTCCCGGACGATACTGACGACGGTTTCGGGCCGGGCGCGCAGTTCTTCGCCAATGATTTTCTCGGCTATTCTTACAGCCAGTTTGACGAGCTCCCCCTCATACCGTGCGTTCAGGGCTTGGTTGGCCCGCGCCACCGAATCGAGCGCCGCGGCCCATTGTTCCAGGCCGTCCTGGTATCCACGCTGTCGAGCCGCTGCGGCCGCCTCTTCACCGCGCCGGGCCGCTTCTGCCAGAATTGCTTCCGCCTGCTGTTGGGCCCGCTCGACGATCCGCTGTGCATCTATGCCGGCATCGTAAACGTCTTTCTTAATAACCTTGGGCAGAGTCATCCCGCGCCCTTCCGCGTCGAGCCTCGCTTTAATGATCTTCTCTTCCATCGGACTCCTGAAGACGCATACACAACCAGCGCTGTAGAGAGGGGGACAGAGCTCCGAGCAGCGGTGCAGAACCGCCGGGCAGCCAGTGCGCGGCGGCGCGCGCGGCCTGCGTAGCGGCGCTCGCCTCCCGCGTTTGCTCGAGCGTGCTCACCAATTCCTGCGGCGAACGCCGGCTCAATTGTTGAATGCCCTCGCGAATTCGTTGACGCCTCGCTTCGGGAAGAATCTCCGTAATGCGGTCGAGCCGGTCTCGCAGCCGCAACAGACCGAAGCAGCAGAATGCCACATCCCTTGCGTTCTCGTTCACGCCGTAACCCGTGGGCGCTCTGCCGCCTGAAGTTCGGCGCGCAATCGTTCGATGGTGGCCCGGTTGCGCTTGTTTTGCAAAACCAGGAAAAGCGATGCGATGCTGGCCAGGATCATCAAAGCCAGGGCAGCGATCACTACCTGCTGGTCGCCCAGATACCACGCCACGCTCCGCTGGGGCGGGTTAACGGCAGCCGTTCTCTTGAATACGACCGCGACATTATCGGCCTGCAGGCCTTCAATACCGCGCGCCACCAGCTTCTTGACCTCGTCTTCGCTCAACGGTAACGAGCCGCCCCGATACCGGATCAGAACCGACGCCGTTGTGGGGCTCCATTGGCTTTTATCCAGAAGCGGACTATTTTCAGGAAGGACGATCTGGACACGCGCATCCACCACTCCCTGCACCGTCTTCAAGGTCCGGCTGAGTTCTCCCGAGAGCGCCATCAAAAGACGAGCCTTCTCCTCGCTGGCCGTGGGGATCATGCCGGTGGTGGAGAAGACTTCTGCCAGGCCTTTCACCTGTTGCCGCGGCAGGCCGTTCTCCTGAAGGATGCGCCACGCCGAAACGGAGTTTTGTCCGCCGCCGCGCAGTTCTACCGACCAGCTCGGCGCAGCGTTCCGATCCGCTCCCGCTACCCGGACCGGCTCCGCATCCAAGCCTCCCTCTTTCAGAACGGCGACAATCTCCTGCGCATCCTGTTCGCTTAGGCCGCTCGCCACCTCGCGCCTGGCACAGGCACACAAAACCAGCGCCAGACTGAGGATCAGCAGCCATTTGCTGTTAGACCCTATCGCGTTTCTCGCCACATCACACCTGCATTTGCAGCATTGTCTTGACGCCCGAGTTTACTGAGTCGACAACCTTTGAAAGGAGTTCGACGTTTTCAGATAGTTGATACATCTGCATCTGAACTTTGAGCAGGGATTGAGGATTCATGTCCTGAGTATTGTTGATGAGCGTTCCCGAATTTTGAAACTGCGTTTCGATGGAACGCAAGCGCTCCCGAATCGGAGTAAAACTGCTGTCGGACGGCAGCTTACTCACGGCGCTCGAGAGATTCTGAATCTGGAGCTGCGTGTTTTTCCTCTGCACTCCGAAAAACTGACCGGCGTTGCCGGCCGTAGTGCCGGTTAGCCGTTTGCGGAGTTCGCTCTCCAATTGCGTTTTCTGCTGTTCGGAAATCTGTGCGGGCGGCGGCAGCTTCAGATCTGTGGATACTTTTTGTGCGAGTTGCGTCCGGATCTGGTCGAATTTCGATGGGCCGGTCTTATCAACACCCTGTGAGGCTTGCGACGTATCGGTAGCGGAAGCCACTTTGTTCACGCCCGTTCTGACGATGGTTGGATCGGCCATGCGCCTCCGCTTTACCTCCAGTTATCGTTGCCTACCGGGGAATGTTGCGTCAGCAGGTTCCGGCTATCCCCCTTCTCCGTCTGCCGCACGGCTTCGCGCAGCAGATCCAGGCTCTTGGCGTGGAGTCGTGAAACCCAAGATTTGGAAAGACCGAGGCGTTGGCCAATGGCATCCAGGGTCTGGTCCCGAAAATAGTAATCTTCCAGGACCTGACGATTCTTGGGAGGGAGCTGTGAGAGTGCCTTATGCAGGTTCTTTTGAGCTTCGTTCTGAGCGTATGACTCCTCAGGGGACTTTACCCCGGTTTCGGGCAGTTCCTGGGTAACACTCGAAAGCGAGAGAAAATAGCAATTTACAACTGAAGACGCGATATCTTGTAGTTCCGCGTGAGTCTCCTGAGGCGACCCGTTGGCTGCGGCCGTTTCCGAGTAATCGCTCATGTACTCGTTGGCTGCACTTTCAAAGCGCAGGCGCGCTCCCTCTTTCGCAAACCAGCCCATTTTGCGGAGGTTGTCATAGATAGAACCGCGTATTCGATAATACGCGAAGGTCTTGAACAGCACGCCGCGTGAGGGATCGAAGCTGCCGGCGGCTTCGACCAGCCCTAGTTCCGCCGCTCCCCGTACTTCATCCCGCTCGAGAGAGGGGAACTTCCGGAGCACCTCGGCAGCGATCGCATGAGCGTACGACCGGAAGGTCTCGACTAACCGATCTCTGTCAGGTATAGTAATGGCGGTCATTTAGGATCCATGGCTCAAGCGGCGGTTATCCTAAAATAGTGCAAGTCACCCTTATTTAGTTACATCCCCGCCGAATACTTTCTATACCGAACAACTGGATCGCGGTATGGGTCGCAGCCTTGAGTAATGATGATACTACTCCGCAGCGATAGGGAAAAGTAATAGCTGCCGGATTAACAGTTTGGCGGCTGGATGCAGTCCCGTTCGTACTAGAAGCTATCGCCATAGAGACTGACCGGTGCAACACACAACTAGAGCGGAAATTCCACGAGAACATAAGATAGATCGCCGTGCCGAAAAACCACCAGTTTGGTAACTCGGATTCCTCGCGTGAGAATTTACCAGCGGGTACCATCCGTCTGGAGACTCTGCTGCCGCCGCAGAACGCTTCGCAACCGGAAGAGTGCGTCCCGCTTTTTCTCAAGATCGTCCGCCGGTTACGGGAAATTCATACTGCCGGGCTGTTCCATCACGAACTCTCGCCGGGAAATATCCGGCTCAAGGGCGAAGCGGTGGAACTCGATACGTGCGCGCCGCCGCCGGCTCAGGCGACATTGCAGATCAGGAACGCGAAGTACACGGCGCCCGAGCTTTTCGTGTCGCAGGTCGCTCCCGACGAGGCTGGGCATATTTGCAGCGATATTTACGTTCTAGGGTTCCTTTTCTATGAGTTTCTGGTGGGCCGCTCGGAAATGGAGCGTCAGTTTTCCCAGTTCTCCAATATAGGGAAACACCTGCAATGGATGCGCTGGCACGCCGATCCGGCGATGAAGCTGAAGCCCTTGGAAAGCGTAGCACCGGCGTGCCCCAAACCACTCGCGAGTCTGATCGAGCGGATGTTACAAAAGGAACCGGCCAAGAGAATCCGTACTTTCGAGGAGGTGGAGGCGAATCTGAGCACTGTAGGCGTGCGCCTGGATCGGACGGAGGCAATCCCGATTACAAGCCGTCTCCTCCCACCGCCGAAACGAAATTTCGATCGGGGCCGAAAAGCCCTGGGCGTGGCCGTTATCACCGGAGTCCTGCTGACGGCGGCATTCTGGGCGGCGCACAACAACTGGCCTGCCGTGCGGCGTGGATTCTCCTTTGCCTCAGGCTTCTGGCAAACTCATATCGCCGGCGCACCAAAACTGCCGCTCGCCTCCCGCGTCTCCACGCGCCCTGTGCTCCTTGAAACGCCGACGGGCGATATGGTCTTAGTGCCGGAGGGCGATTTCGTGATGGGAAATGACTCCGTTCCGGACGAGGCGCCGGCACATACGGTCCATCTCGCGGCCTTTTACATCGATCGCCTGGAGGTATCGAACCGCTATTACCGGTCATTTTGCCTGAAAACGCATCGAACCCTTCCCGCGGCCCCGCCCGGAAATGCAGAATATTTTTCAAACGATAATCTCCCCGTGGTGGGCGCGACACAGCAGGATGCCCAGGAATTTTGTGGTTCCGCCGGGAAGCACCTTCCCTCAGAAGCGGAATGGGAGAAGGCTGCCCGCGGCAATGAGCCGTCCACGCCTGTATGGGGGAACTGGAAGATGCCGGGCTTGGCAAACCTGAAAGGGGCTGCAGGCGGCCGCCCGATGGCGGTAGGCTCTTTCCCGTCCGATGTGAGCCCGTTTGGTGTTCTCGATATGGCGGGCAA
>JAFAWA010000232.1 GCA_019242155.1 Terriglobia bacterium
AGGTAGATCCCGCGGTCCGGATCGCAGTAGAATCCGTCTTCGTTGTTCTGGCGGATCAGCCCCGGATCCGTCGCCGCCGCGGTCTTGAGCACCGTTTTAAGCATTCGAGAGACTACGGAAATCCAGATACACTACGCCGGCCAGACCGATGCGCGCGGTCTCGGGCAGGGGCGCCTCGAGGTCGCGGTCGCGCTTGTCTCCATCCACGACTTCCACACTCGATGGCGCGGGTTGCCCGTTAATGGTGGTTCCCAGGCGGCTGAGGTCTTTTAAGAAAAACTTGCCGGTTGCCGGATCGCGGCGCAAACGGAAATGCTCCCGGGAAACATCGGGGAGCGTGTCTAGTTTGATGTCGGTCCAATAATCGCGGCCGCCCCGGCCAACTACGATCTGGTCCTTGGTCATCCGGTACGTTTGCCGCCCGTTATTGTCCTGATATTCGATAAGTGCGTACGGTTGCGCCCCCGGAGCGGCGTCTGGTGCGGCGGACGGCTGATACGTCTGCGACGTGGATTGCGCGCCGCCCATTCGCCGCGTGGCAATGCGTTTCGTCATGCTGCCCGAGCCGAGTTCGGCTTTTTGCGGAAGCCCCAGCTCGGAATAGATCACAATATCGCCGGGCCCGACGTCGTCATCCGTGTTCTCCAGAATATGGATCTGCCAGCCTCCTTCAGGCGGCGAAACCTTGGGCTCCACGCGCCGCGACAGCTTGATACGCTCCGTAAGTGAGGCGCGGTTCAGCGATTCCAGTTCGGCGTCGAGCGCGCGCCGGGCCTCGTCAACAATGCGCGGCACGATTCCGCGCAGCCGGTCGAGATCGCTCGGATGAACGTAGACGTGGTAAACGGCCGGGGGCAGAGTGGAATAGTGCAGCGGCTCCAGACCTTCGCGCATATTGCGAACGATCTCGATAATAATGTCGCGGGCGGTCGCGGAGGCACGCTCCATAAGGTGGGCCTGCCTTCGATTTTACCAGTGGGGGCTTCGGCCCACCGCCGGTTTGTAGCCGGCGTGGTGCTGCCCCACCCTATTTCTGAGCGACGGCTACCCCCGTCACGGCATTCCAAGTGAACTCCGCAAAACGATATAGCGACGATTCCGCCAGCCGTTCCACATCGCTGTGCGCGCCGTAATTCGTTCCGTCGTGTTCGGTCCGTACGGGGCCGATCCCGTAGCATTGAATTCCCTTGGCGCGAAGCTGCGCCATATCGGTGGCGCCCGTAGACATCTCGGGCAGCACGGTCACACCCGGATACATGCGCTTACTCACCTCTTCGAGGGTCCGGTACATTTCGGTGTCCAGACGCGAAGGCGCTCCCGCCGGCCGCTCGTTGCCATGAACACGCTCGATTTTCACCGCGGGGTCACCGATCACCTTCTGCATCTCGGCAAGGAATTTAGTCATGTCCTCATCCGGAAGCGCGCGCACGTCGAGTGTGGCCTCCGCTTCCGACGGAATTACATTCACGCGGAAGCCGGCCTTGAGAATGGTCGGCACAACCGATGTGCGCAGCATGGAGTAGCTTTGCGGCTCGTTCGCCGCGAGATAGCGCTGAATGCCCGGCGCCTTTTCGGGATCGAGCAAGCCTTTATAACGCGCAGCCCTCTCCGGAGAACTGATGGTGGCAAGTTTTTCAAAGTAAGTGCGCGTGGTGTCGTTCAGACGCATAGGCGTTTCCCAGGTGCCGACCTTAGCCACCGCCGCGGAAAGATGCACCAGAGCGTTGTCGACACGCGGAACAGAGCCGTGGCCCGAAGTTCCGTTAACTACCAGGCGGGTCTGACGCGGCACCTTCTCCGTCGTCTGGATGTGCACCACGGTCACGCGGCCATTTTCGAGAGTGCCGCTCCCACCCTCCGTTAACGCGTATTCGGCCGAGATCTCATCGAAGTGCTGCGCCACCATGAAATCGATGCCCGGACCGGTAGTGCCCTCCTCGCCCGCTTCCGCGAGAAAGATCACATCGCGGTCAAGCTTCGCTCCGGTGCGCTTCAGCAGCAACATCGTCATCAGATTAGAGGCCAGTTTGTCTTTGTCGTCTACGCTGCCGCGCCCCCAGATGTAGCCGTCTTTCAAAACCGCGCCGAACGGGTCCACAGGCCATTTCTCGCGCTGCACCCCCACGACATCTGTATGGGCGAGTATCAGGAGCGGTTTCTTGCTGCCGTTTCCCTTGAGCCGCGCCACGATGTTCGCGCGCGCAGGGTCGAGAGCGTATGTCTGTGCGGGAATGCCTTCGGCCTGGAAAACTTTCGCCAGGTATTCGACTACCTTCGTCTCGTTGCCTGGAGGATTGCTGGTATCGATCTGGACCAGGGAGCGGTGGTGGTTCAGAATTTCGGGTTTCTGTTTCTCCCAATCGATCGCCGGGACCTGAGCCATAGCCGCGGAAACCAGCAAGACGGGTAGCATTAATTTGGTCATGAGCCGCTCCTGTCGAATGAACTCATATTCGCCGATGCGCGCCGGAAGCTGCCTTCCAGCCCACGGTACCAGAAGTGGCGTGCCGCTACAATAAACAGATGAAACAGTGGGCCGGTTTTCTGTTCGTGTCCCTGCTGGCCTCAGTGGTGCTTTCGCAGCCGGAACCGCGGGAAAGGGTGGGGCCACTTCCCAATGGCGGCTTTCTTCTGAATAGCGGTTGGCGGCTCGAACCCGCGGGAAAACAGATTCCGCTCGATACGCTCCCGCTTTCGTCGGCCCTCTCGCGCGACGGCAAATACCTGCTGGTGCTCAATGGCGGTTATAACCCGCCGTCCATCACAGTAATCGACACCGGCTCCGCCGCGGTCCTTGGGAGCACGCCCGTCGAAGATGGCTGGCTTGGATTAACATTTTCAGCCGCCGGCGATCGCGTCTATGCCGGCGGCGGTTCCCGGGCCGCAGTTTTCGAATTCGCCTTCAGCGGCGGCAAGCTTCAGCCCGCGCGAACGTTTCCCGTCATCCCCACTAACCAACGCACCGGCCGCGATTTCGTAGGCGATGTCGCCTTCTCCCCCGATGGCCGCCTGCTCTACGCCGCCGACATGTTTCACGACTCGGTAGCTGTCATCAATCCGCAGTCGGGCATAGTGATCCAGCGCTACAAAACAGGCCGCCGCCCATACCGCATTCTGTTTCATCCCGACGGTAAATCGTTCTTTGTGACTCATTGGACGGACGGCTCCCTGGGCCAGTACGATACCGCGTCCGGCAGTCAAATGGGACTCCTGCGCCTCGGCGCGCATCCGACCGATATGGTCTGGCGCGCCGGAGGGCCTGCCGAACCTGAAGAAGGCGAGGCCCCGTATGTTGCGCGCCTCTTTGTAGCTGCCGCCAATACCAATACGGTATACAGCGTAGCCGTGAGCGCCTCCCGGGAATTAAAACTAAACGAAGCCATTAATGTTTCCATGACGCCGCAGCAGCCCCTTGGGATGACGCCTTCGGCCCTGGCATTAAGCACCGATGCCAAGCGGCTCTACGTAGCCTGCTCCGATGCCAATGCGGTTGCGGTGGCCGATGTGTCGGGCGACCGCACTCGCGTAGAAGGGTTCATCCCCACCGGCTGGTATCCCACTGCCGTCCGCGCGCTGGCGTCGGGAACCCTGGTCGTGCTTAACGGCAAAGGCGTGGGCTCCTACCCCAACCCAAACGGGCCCAACCCAACCAAAGCGGGAAAAGACTCGACGCAATTCGTCGCTCGGATGCAGAAGGGCACGGCGTCTTGGATCGACTCTTTCTCGGACACCCAACTCGCCTCCTGGAGCAAAACCGTCCTCGCCAACTCACCGTACACCGATGCCAAACTGGACGAGCCCAATCCGCTGCCGTCGATTGAGCACGTCGTTTACATCGTTAAAGAGAATCGCACCTACGATCAGGTGCTGGGCGACGTGAAAGAGGGCAACGGCGATCCCTCGCTGGTTCTGTTCGGCGAGAACATCACGCCCAACCATCACAAGCTGGCCCGCGAGTTCGTGCTGTTCGACAACTTCTATGTGAATGCGGACATCAGTCCTGACGGCCACCATTGGTCCACCGCGGCCATCGCCAATGATTACGTGGCCAAGCTGTGGCCGAACAACGCCGCCCGGCGTCGTACCGAATACGATTTTGAAGGCCAGGAGCCCACGGCCGCGCCGCCAGCCGGTTACCTCTGGACGAATGCCGCGATGGCGGGTCTCTCGTTGCGCAACTTCGGCTATTGGGTCGAGAACAGGCCGAATGCGCCCGTCGGCGCCGAACAGATCATGAAGGTCTACGACCCTGTGCTGAACCGTGTCACCAACCGTTTCTTTCGCGGCTACGACCAGGGTTTTCCCGATGTGGAACGCGGGAAAGTGTTCGCGACCGAACTGGCCGACTACGAAAAGAACGGTTCGATGCCGCGGCTGATCGTAATGCGTCTGGGCAACGATCACACCTCCGGAACCACGCCGGGTGCAATTGCGCCGCTATCCTCCGCGGCCGATAACGACGCGGCCTTGGGCAATATCGTCGAAGCGGTTTCGCACTCCCGGTTCTGGTCCTCGAGCGCCATCTTCGTAGTAGAGGACGACGCGCAGAACGGCCCTGACCACGTGGATTCCCACCGTTCGCTGGCCTTCGTCATCTCGCCGTTCGTCAAACACCACCTGGTGGACAGCACCATGTACAATACGGCGTCTGTGCTCCGCACCATGGAACTGCTGCTTGGCCTGCGCCCGATGACCCATTTCGATGCGGGAGCGCGCATTATGAGCGCGTCCTTCCAGGCAAATGCCGATACCACCCCGTATACGGCCGAGAAGCCGCGCATTCGTTTGGACGAACGTAATCCAGGCAATGCGCCCGGTGCCCGCGCCTCCGCCCGCATGGATTTTCGCGAGGCCGACCTGAACGATGATGACGAGCTGAACGACATACTCTGGCGGGCCATCCGCCACCAATCCCCGCCGCCGCCCACACGCAGCTACTTCGCACGATAAGCCACATGCCCCAAATCTATCTCTGCTTTCTTTGGCACATGCATCAGCCTTTTTATAAGGACCTGGTCTCCGGTGAATACAAGCTGCCGTGGACCCGCATGCACGCGCTCAAAGACTACTACGGCATGGCGCGGATTCTTGAGGAGTTTCCCAAGGTGCGCCAGACCTTCAATCTGGTGCCTTCGATGATGGTCCAGGTAGAAGAGTATGCCGCGGGAAAGGCGGCCGACCCTTTTCTGGAGCTGGCCCTCAAACCCGCCGAATCCCTGAATGCCTCCGAGCGTGCGTTCCTGCTGCGCCACTCGTTTTACGCCGATCCGCAGCAAATGATTTATCGCTATCCGCGCTACGGAGAGTTGTTCGATATCTGGCAGGCACAGAAATCCGGCACGCGCGCCGCATTCTCAATTCAGGAACTGCGGGATCTGCAGATGTGGTCACAGCTTGCCTGGTTCGACGAGGAGTTTCAGGCAGAGGATCCGGAGGTGCTCGAATGGGTTCGCCGCGGCCGCAACTTCACGGCCGATCATCAGCGCCGGATGGGCGAGAAGCAGCGTGAGATCGTCGGCAAGGTAGTTCCTGAGTATGCGAAGTTAGCGGCATCCGGGCAGATCGAAATCTCCACAACGCCTTACTATCACCCGATTCTGCCGCTGCTTTGTGACTCTAATATAGCGGCCGCGGCCCACCCCAATGTGCCCCTGCCTCCCCGATTTCGTTACCCGCAAGATGCGCGCCGCCAGCTCTCTATGGCGCGCGAATATATCGCTCAGCGCTTCGGCTCCGCGCCCGTGGGCTTATGGCCTTCGGAAGGCTCTGTCTCCGATGAAGTATTCGGAATTGCCGCGGAGCTTGGGTTCACTTGGGCCGCCACAGATAGCGGTGTCCTCAGCCGTACGCTAAATCGCATGGTCGGTGTCGACGGACTCTACCGTTCTTACCGGTGGAGTCAGGCCGATCAGAGCCTGAACTTAATTTTTCGTGATCACTTCCTCAGCGATCTGATCGGCTTTGTTTATTCCAAAATGGATGCGGTGGTCGCAGCCGAGGACTTTCTCCGGCGCATTCGCGAAAACTGCTCAGGAATCTTAAACTCCGGACGTGACGCGCTGGTCCCGATCATTCTTGATGGCGAAAATGCCTGGGAGTATTATCACCGCAACGGCCGTCCGTTTCTGCGGGAGCTTTACGGCCGCATCACTGCCGATCCCCGGATGACTGCGGTCACTCTCAGTGAAGCCCTGAGCCGCTTCACCCCGGAAGGGCTCGACCGCATTTTCCCGGGCTCCTGGATTAATGCGAACTTCGACGTGTGGATCGGCGCGGAGGAGGACAACCAGGCCTGGACACAACTCCTGCGCGCGCGCCAGACCTTCGATGCCGCGGCCAGCACCTCCGAGGAGCGGCGTAACATGGCGCTTGAAGAGTTACTGATCGCCGAGGGCAGCGATTGGTGTTGGTGGTATGGCCCGGAGCACGATTCTGCCAACCGCGAAGAGTTCGACCAGCTTTACCGCAGTCATTTGGCCAATGTTTACCGCTTCCTCGATCTCTCCCCGCCGGAAGAACTCTCGCGGCCCATTCTGCGTGTCAACCTGCCCGAAGTGCAGATCGAGTCGAGCGGCGCGATTAAGCCCATCATTGATGGCCAGGTGACTTCCTATTTCGAGTGGATGGGCGCGGGACTGTACCAGGTAGACGGCCGCAGCGGCTCCATGCACGGCAAGAAGTTCCTGATCAAAGAAGTGCAGTTCGGCAGCGATGGCGTCAACTTCTATCTGCGGGTTGATTTTCACCCCGGCTATGAGAGCCAGCTTGGCGGGATGGAGGCGCGGCTTACCGCCGAATCGGCCGATGGCAACAAAACCAGCCGTGCCTCTCTACTGTTCGCCGATGGCGGAGCCGGCGTCAAAGAGCAGCAGCTTGCCGTGCCCCAGACTGCTCCGGCCATACAACCCATTGAGTGCGCTTTCTCGCGCGTGCTGGAATTACGTGTTTCGTTGGCCGCCCTGGGAATTCCCGAAGGCAAGGGGTTGCGCTTCCAATTGTCCTTTTGGCAGGGAGGTCTGCCCATGGACGCCGTGCCCCAGCAGGGCTGGATCGTCATGAGCACAACGGATCCTCGAGAGTTAAGCGTGTGAGATAAGCCCCCGCTATAATCTCTGGAATGTCCGCTTCGCGCGCTCGCACTATGACCTCGATCCGTCTCGCCCGGCCGGGAGACACCTCGGTCTGCGGCAGAATTTGCTACGAAGCCTTCCGGGACATCAGCACGCATCACAACTTCCCTCCCGACATCCCCTCCGCCGAGGCGGCTGCAGGACTGCTTAGAGGGTTGTTCTCGCATCCCCGCTTTTACTGTGTGGTGGCCGAAATCAAAGGCTTCATTGCGGGAAGCAACTGCCTCGATGAGCGTAGCGTAGTTTCCGGAGTTGGGCCTATCACGGTCGACCCGGGCGTGCAGAATACGGGTGTCGGACGAAGCTTAATGCAAGCCGTGCTCGACCGCGCTCGCGAACGCCAGGCCCCGGGGATCCGGCTGGTGCAGGCCGCATTTCATAACCGCTCGCTTTCGCTCTACACCAGCCTCGGCTTCGATGTGCGCGAGCCGCTTTCGTGCATGCAAGGCCCGCCTATCGGCCGTGAGATTCCGGGCTGTGAAGTCCGCCCGGCGCGGACCGAAGATCTGGAGCAGTGCAACCGTGTGTGCCGTCTCGTCCACGGCCATGACCGGGCGGGAGAACTCGAGGATGCCATATCGCAGGGCGCGGCCCGCGTTGTGGAACGCGGGGGTTGCATTACCGGATACAGCACCCGTACCGCCTTTTTCGGCCATTCCGTCGGCGAAACTCTGCTGGACCTTCAGGCTCTGATTGCGGCCGCCGAGTCTTTTGGCGGACCCGGCATCCTGGTGCCGACCCGCAACGCCGCTCTGTTCCGCTGGTGTCTCGAAAACGGTCTTCGCGTCGTCCAGCCATTGACCTTGATGAGCATGGGTCTTTATAACGAGCCTGCCGGGGCCTGGCTGCCTTCAATTTCGTTTTGAGATCTCTTCCGGCTTCGTCTCGCCGCTCGACCTCTTGCGCGGGCGGTACGGAGAGCCGCTGCCCGTTGACTGGTTTCCGGGGAGTTGGTATCCTCCGGGACACACAGAAGCCTCTAGCGGTAGGAGATTTAACGGGGTAAACGGGTGAAAAGACGTCCAGCAGAAAAGTGGGACCTGAGCCATTTGCTCGTGGAGAATAGTCTGGGCCTGTTCTGCACTCACGATCTCGACGGAGTTCTACGGTTTGTGAACCCTGCCGCGGCTGAATCGCTAGGCTACAAAACCAAAGAGATCATCGGTAAAAATCTCCGCGAGTTTCTCGCTCCTTCCGTTCATCTTCAATTTGACGCTTACCTCGAAAGGATACAGACGGTAGGCGCGGATAGCGGACCGATGCGGGTTAAGAGCAAAGATGGTTCGGAACGGATCTGGATGTATCGCAACAAGCGCGTGGATCCGCACGGTACTGAGCCGTTAGTTCTGGGCCATGCCGTCGATATTACGGAGCGAATCGCGGCGGAGAAGGCGCTGAAAGAGGCCCGGGCGGGGCTGCAACAGGCTCATGATAAACTGGCACACCGGGTTCTCGAGCGCACCGCGGAATTACAAGCGGCCAACGAGCAGCTTCGCACCGAAATGGAGCAGCGCAAGAAGATGGAAGAAGAGCTGCTTCGCGCCCGCAAACTGGAATCGCTGGGCATGCTGGCTGGAGGCATTGCTCACGATTTTAATAACTTCCTCACGGTTATTCAGGGCAACCTCGCAGTGGCGGAAATCCAGATTAAATCGGGAAGCGAAGAGATCACCGAAACCCTCGGAGAGATCGCTGGAGCCTGCCGGCGTGCCGCGGCGCTATCGAGCCAACTGCTTACATTTGCGCGCGGCGGCGCTCCAGTCCGTCGACAGGTCTCGGTCGCCGATCTCATCCGGAGCGCGGTGGACCTCGCCCGTGCTGATTCATCGATCAGCATCGATCTAGAAATTGCCGAAGATCTCTGGCCCGCTGAGGCCGACCCCGGTCAGCTCACCCAGGTGCTCCAAAATGTTCTTCTGAACGCGCGCC
>JAFAWA010000463.1 GCA_019242155.1 Terriglobia bacterium
AACCGGTCCACGACCGACTGCAGCGTGCGTTTCAGACTTACGAAGTCAAGCAATAAACCGGTGCCGTCCAGTTGCGGCCCTTCTACAGTCAATTGGCACCGATAATTGTGGCCATGCACGTTTTCACACTTGCCGCGGTAATTCCGCAGCGCGTGGCCGGCGGCGAAGGTTTGCTCGATGGTCACTTCAAACATTGAAAAACTTCTCCACGTCCGCGATTCGGGTGGTAAACCCGTAATCCGGCAGACTGTCAAAAAAGACCTGCCCGTAACGCTGCCTGGTAATCCGGTGATCCAGCAGGACCAACACGCCCCGATCCGAACGGCTGCGAATTAGCCGGCCAAACCCCTGCTTGAGGGCTATGGCGGCCTGTGGAATCTGGTAATCGTAGAACGGATTTCCGCCCGCATTGCGGATACTATCGATGCGGGCGCTCACCACAGGGTCGTTGGGAACCGCAAAAGGCAGCTTGTCTATGATAACGCAGCTTAGCTGCTCGCCCGGAACGTCCACGCCTTGCCAAAAGGCGGCGGTGGCGAACAGAACGCAGTGCGGGGTGGATCGGAACTCCTCGAGGAGGGCGGAACGCGGGCCGGTGCCCTGCAACAGAGTGGGGTAGTCCAGCTCCAACGATACTGCGTCATGCACAAGCCTCATCTGCTGATAGCTCGTGAATAGCACGAAGGCCCGCCCGCGGCTGTGGGTCAGGATCTGAATGACCTCTTCCACCGCAGATCTGGTGAAGGCGGGGCTGCGGGGCTCGGGCAAATGTTGCGGCACATACAGCAACGCCTGCCGCTGATAGTCAAAGTGACCGGGGACCACGAGAGTGCGGGCATTTTCCAGCCCGAGCCGCTTCTGAATGTACTCGAAACCTCCCCCGACGGCCAGTGTGGCTGAGGTCAGCACGGCGGTCTCTACCTGGTCGAACAGGCGAGAGGTGATCAGGCGTGAGACATCGATTGGGGTGGCTTGAATAAAACATACCCGCCCGCGCCGCTCGATCCAGAACACCGTGCCCTCATCTTCAGCCTCAATTAAAAACGTGAGCGTTTGGGCGAGCTGCTGCGTGCGGCGGAATAGTGGGATCACCTCTTCCGGAGGGTTGTGCAGAAGTTTGAGATGCGACCCGATCAACTCGAGGGCTGCGAGAACGTCCCTGTAGATCTCTTCGTTCTGGTCGCGAAAGGCCTCCCGCGCGAGAAAGGGCGTGCGGCCTTCGGCGCCGCCGAATAAAGCAAAAAAGCTGGTGGCCAACTCATCCAGGCGATCCAGGATACGATCGAGTTCCGGGCTGCCGAATTTTTTTACGCGGCCGACTGCGGAAAGGTCCCGGCGTAATTCCTGAAACCGGTAGTTGCTCACGGAGACGCCGAAGTATTGCCCGGCTACATCTTCAATCTCGTGAGCTTCGTCGAATACTACCGCCTGGTACGCGGGAAGGATGCCGCCTTCGTAGTTCTCGTCTTTGAGGGCCAGGTCGGCAAAGAAGAGATGATGGTTGACTATGATGATGTCGCTTTCGAGCGCCCGCTGATGCATGGCGGTTAGAAAGCAACGACTGAAGTTGGGGCACTTTTGTCCGGTACAAAGGTCCGCGCGCGCATCGATTTTTGCCCACGCGGTGCTCGATTCGGGAAGGGTTTTCAGTTCCGCGCGGTCCCCGAATTCGGTGCTCTGCTCCCAGGCGCGAATCGCTTCAAAGTCGGCCAGTTCCTCGAGGCCGGACAGGACCGGTTCTTTCTCTGCATCGTAGATTTTCTGCCGGCACGCGTAGTTGCTCCGGCCTTTCATGTAGCAGATCTTGAGCGGGCGCGGGAAGTGCTGTTGCAGAAAGGGGACGTCTTTGAAGAAGAGCTGTTCCTGGAGATTTTTGGTGCCCGTGGAGACGACGATGCGCTTACCGGAAAGCAGGGCCGGAACCAGGTACGCGAGCGTCTTGCCGGTACCCGTGCCGGCTTCGACAATCAGATGGCGCTTATCGGCCAGTGCAGCCTCAACGGCTTCGGCCATTTCCACTTGTCCCGGGCGAAATTCATACTTCGGATGCCATTTGGAGAGCGTACCGCCGGCCGCGAAGAATCGACGTGCTCCGGCCGTGCGCACCTGGGTAGGCATTGGAATGATTCGATTTTAGCAGGGGTGCGCCAAAGGCCCTTGCGAGAGGTCAGTGGCCGGCAGGTAGAGTAATACCTGAGAAAATCGCGGCCACCGGGATAGTTTCCTGCTCCCCGAAAAGAGACAGCGTGAGAACTTCGCCGGGCCGGAGGACACGGTCCTGTTTGTCAGGGTGGAGATGGACCTCGACGGTGTTATCGTCCGGATCAACGAGAAGAAATACTTGTGTCCCGTTTTCGAAGCACAGCCGGCGATAGCGCTTCATATTGTAGACACTGTTGGACGGAGACAACACCTCGACGACGAGCTCAGGGGCGCCGATAAGAGCTCCCTTTTCCGTAGAGGCGAATGCACGCTGTTTGGTGGTAACTCCGACATCCGCCGACCGGAGATCATTGGAGCTTTGGACTTCGAAAGGATACTCGGTGAGTACGGCCGCATCGGGGAAAGCTTGTTTGCACAACTTCTGAATCCGGTGCTGCAAACGCCGGTGGACGAGTTTGGGAAGGGACATCTCGACGACTTCGCCGTTCTGCAGTTCCCACTCACGGTCTTCGGGCAAGTCAAGTTTCTTGAAATCCTCGACGGTAATCGGCTTCGTCCCTATCGTACCCACAGCCTGATTTTACAGTACCAGCCGTTCTTCACCTTCGCGCCGTGTAATGCGCTCGCGGTCGAGGTACTCCAAAAGCGGAATTGCGTACTTGCGCGAAATGCCGGTCCAATCTTTGAAAGCGGCGACGGTGAACCGCGTCGATTTTCGAGCGGCCAGTAGCCGGCGCAAGCTATCGAGCGCGGAACGATGGAAGACCAGATCTTCACTGACGCGCACCAGGCGATGTTCGCGGAGCAGAATCTGAAGCAGTGAACGGGCACGCGATGCCTCCACGCCGGACTCGGCCAAAACGTTGGCCACTGCCGGGGTCGCCAGACCAGCCTTTTGGAACGCCCGCTCTATAGCGGCCCGGGCCTCCTCTTCATCCTGCTTCAAGGTGACCTTATGAGAGCGGGAGCGCACCATTTCGCCGTCCGCGATTAGCGCCGTGACACGGGCCAGCGCGGCGTCCATGAGAAATGGCGGCGCACCCGGCAGGAGGCGGCTTCGAAGATCCTGCCGGCCGACTCCCGGTAGAAGCGGGTTCTTCCGGTGAAACTCCTGGACTGTGGTGACGAGCTCGTTTTGGAGCGCCTTCAACCAATCCGGGTCGAGATACCAGGGATCCTGTTGCTCGATCGCAGTCAGGCCGACCGTACGTGCTGCAGCCTTGATATCTGAACCCAACATGCCGGTGCGGGCAACTAATCCCGCTTCACTCACGCCAAACGGAGCTTCACGAACCAGCAGGGCAACGCGCGCGGATCCCGAGCTACTCGCGAAGACATCCAGCCGCGCACGGGCGTCTTCGTCCTTCCGGTAAACATGCACGCCGAGATCGAGAATGGTGCCGCCGCCGATTGTGATGACTGGGGAGAAACGGCGAATAATAAAGCGGTCGCCGGGTAAGAGAAGCGCGGCATCTCGCAGTGCGATTCGCGCGTAAGCACTGGCGCCGGGCTCGAGCGTCGATTGCCCATCCAGGAAGCGAACCTCCGCCTCGATCTCTGCCGTTCCCGAGTGGAAGTGTACTGGAGCGCGGTTCTTAAGAGGCTTGGCCGAAGGGAGCAGGTTGAGCCTGCAGTCTAAGCGAGTGACGGGCTGAAATCGGCCCGGTTCCGAAAGGACATTGCCGCGGGTCAGGTCGCCGGCCTCGATATCGGCCAGGTTGAGAGCGGTCCGCTCGCCCGCGACGGCGCGTTCCGCGGTTGACCCGTGAACCTGCACGCCGCGAACGCGCAAACGGCGGCCGGCGGGGTACAACTCCACCTCCTGCTCTTTCGTGACTGTTCCCGAGACTAGCGTTCCCGTGACCACGGTACCGAAGCCTTTGACGGAAAAGGAACGGTCCACCGGAAGGCGGAAGTGGCCGGCCGCGTTCTTCTCAGTGACGGCGGCGGCACTGGCTGCGAGCGCTTGTCGCAAATCTTCCAATCCGACGCCGGTGGCCGCGCTCACGGGAACCACTGGGGCATTTTCCAGAAACGAACCCATTACCAACTCTTCCGCTTCCAGTCGGACCAGGTCGAGGATTTCGCGGTCCACGAGATCTGCTTTGGTCAGGGCAATTACTCCGCGCGGAATTCCCAGGAGGCGGCAGATATCGAAGTGCTCCCGGGTTTGCGGTTTGATGGACTCATCGGCGGCGATTACGAAGAGAACGAGGTCGATGCCGCCGACGCCCGCGAGCATGTTTTTAACAAAGCGCTCGTGCCCGGGTACGTCGACAAAGCCGAGGCGCAAAGAGGGAGTGAGTTGCAAATGAGCGAAGCCCAAGTCGATGGTGATGCCGCGGCGCTTTTCCTCTTCGAGGCGGTCGGTATCGATACCGGTAAGAGCTTTGACCAGGGTGGTCTTGCCATGATCAATGTGGCCGGCAGTGCCGACGATGACATGCTTCACCGTTCCCATCCTACTACTGGGGCATCTTCAGCCAACGGTTTTGCCGGCCAGGCGCTACATTGAAATTTAATGCTGCTGCTGGCCCTTTTGGTCCTGGTCGCGGGATCGCTCGTCTATTGTGTGCTCGTGATTTTCGCCGCCGTCCGGTACCGGGCAGTGCGGCCGGTGAGCGCCGCTGGCTTCCCGCCGATCAGCATCCTGAAGCCGCTTTCGGGGGTGGACCTCGGGCTTGAAGAGAACCTGCATAGCTTTTTTAGGCAGAAGTATCCGGACTTCGAGATTCTCCTGGCAGTGCGTCACGCCGCCGATGCGGCCGTCCCCGTAGTGGAACGCGTGCAGGCGGAATATCCAGCGGTGCGGTCGCGCCTCATTGTTACCGGGGAGCCGCCGTATCCGAATGCCAAAGTATACAGTTTGCAAACGATGTTGGCGGAGGCGCGTTATGAGATTGTATTGATGGCGGACAGCGACGTGCGCGTGACGCCGTCTCTGCTATTCACCGTGGCCGCTGAGTTTCAGGACCAACGAGTCGGTCTCGTCACTTGTCCTTACCGCGCGGTGCCGGGGCTGAGCTTTTGGTCCAGGTTGGAGGCCGTGGGGCTGAATACGGAATTCCTGGGGGGCGTGCTGGTGGCGCGCTCGATCGAGGGCATGAAGTTTGCACTTGGACCTGCAATCGCCGCGCGCAAGCGGGTGCTCGCGGATATCGGCGGCTTCGAAGTTCTGAAGGACTATCTGGCCGAGGATTTCGTTATGGGCAAGCTGGCCGCTGAGGCCGGTTGGCAGGTAGTGCTGTCGTCTTTTGTGATCGAGCATCACATAGGCAGCCAGGCGTTGGGGAGCAACGTGAGGCATCGCATGCGCTGGAACCGGAGCACGCGGCGCTCGCGGCCGTGGGGGTACTTAGGGCAAGTGTTCACCAACCCCCTGCCGTTGGCTGCCATTCTGATCGCTTGGAAACCGGCATGGTGGCCGGTATTGGCGGCCGCGGCCGGTCTGCGTGCCGCGGCAGCGTGGGCCACGGCGGGGCTGGTGCTCGACGATAACTTAACGCGGCGGATGTGGTGGCTCGTTCCTCTGCAGGATGCGGCCGGCTTCCTGCTTTGGCTCGCTGCGTTCTACGGCAACACGATCACATGGCGCGGCCGCAAATACCGGTTGCTGCGCGATGGCCGTTTCCGCCGCTTGTGACGGCGCATCTCAGTTTTATAATTCAGTAAGATTCGAACGAGTCAGTTGTGACGAACGAATGAACCGGATCGAAGAACTACGTCAACGCCACAAAGCGGCCGAAATGGGCGGCGGCGATGAGCGCCGCGCGCGCCAGCACCAGGAAGGCAAGCTTTCCGCGCGCGAGCGCATGGAACTGTTGCTCGATGAAGGCTCGTTTGAAGAACTGGACAAGCTGGTCGCGCACCGCTGCCACGATTTCGGGATGGACGAACAGATGGTGCCGGGGGATGGCTTCGTCACAGGATATGGCCGTATTCATGGCCGTTTGGTGTATGTGTTCGCGCAAGATTTCACGGTCCTGGGCGGCTCACTTTCCGAAACCAACGCGAAGAAGATTTGCAAGCTGATGGATCTGGCGCTCAAGACGGGTGCGCCTGTAATCGGGCTCAATGACTCCGGAGGAGCGCGGATCCAAGAGGGTGTCCTTTCGCTTGCGGGTTATGCGGAAATTTTTCTGCGGAACACACTCGCTAGCGGCGTGATTCCGCAGATCTCCGCGATTATGGGGCCGTGCGCAGGCGGCGCGGTTTACTCGCCGGCGATCACTGACCTTATCTTCATGGTTGATCGCACGAGCTACATGTTCATTACGGGCCCGGATGTGATTCGCACCGTTACTCACGAGGAGGTGACGAAAGAGCAACTGGGCGGATCGATGACACACAACGCCGTGAGCGGGGTGGGCCATTTCATTGCTGCCGATGACGGCGAATGCCTGCGGATGATCCGCGAGCTGCTCACTTATCTGCCCCAGAACAACCGGGAAGATCCGCCGCGGCGGACCAGTTCAGACGATGCCCAACGCATGGACCCGGCTTTGGACTCCGTGGTGCCGCCGGAATCCAACCTGCCTTACGACATGAAGGATGTGATTCGGAAGGTAGTGGACGAGGGGGAGTTCTTCGAAGTACAGGAGCATTGGGCAAGGAATATAGTGATCGGCCTGGCGCGGCTGGACGGACGTCCGGTGGGGGTTGTGGCAAACCAACCGGCGCATCTGGCCGGATGCCTGGATATCAACTCTTCGGTTAAGGGCGGGCGCTTTGTTCGGTTTTGCGATGCGTTCAACATTCCACTGGTGACGTTCGTGGATGTACCAGGCTTTTTGCCGGGCACGGAGCAGGAGTTTGGCGGCATCATTCGGCACGGAGCGAAGCTGCTGTATGCATATGCAGAGGCGACGGTGCCGAAGATTACAGTGATTACGCGGAAGGCTTACGGCGGCGCCTATTGCGTCATGGGTTCGAAGCACATTCGCGCCGATATAAACCTCGCGTGGCCGAGCGCGGAGATCGCGGTCATGGGAGCGGAGGGGGCCGTCAATATTGTTTACCGCCGCGAACTCGCCGCAGCCGGAGAAAATGGCGCGGTGAGACGCCAGAAAGTTCAAGAGTTCGAAGAGCGCTTCGCCAATCCTTTCGTAGCCGCGGAGCACGGCTTCATCGATGACGTAATCGAGCCGCGCGAAACACGGCCGCGTCTGATTCGCGCGCTCGAGATGCTCGCAAACAAGGTAGACACAATGCCCAGGAAGAAACATGGCAATATACCTTTATGAGGGGCATTGGGGCTCTGCTCCTGCTGACCGCGCTAGTTTGGGCTCCGGCTCGTGTGGCGCCGGCAGCCGCGCACGACCAGGTTGATTGGGGCAAACTCGAGCCTGAGGTTCTCGACTACTTCACCACATTACTGCGAATCGATACCAGCAATCCTCCCGGAAACGAATCCAAAGCGGCACAGGCAATTGAGGCGGTGCTTAAGCGGGAAGGCATTCCCGCGCAGCTATTCGCGCTCGAACCAGGGCGCGCCAATCTGGTAGCGCGGATTAAGGGAAACGGATCGAAGCGGCCCATTCTGCTCTTGGGGCACACGGACGTTGTAGGCGTGCAGCGAGAGCGGTGGAGCGTTGATCCATTTGGCGCAATCCGAAAGAACGGCCTGATTTACGCGCGCGGCGCAAGCGATGACAAAGATCATGTAGTCGCTGGGATGATGATTCTAATCCTTCTGAAACGGATGCACATCAAACTGGAGCGCGATGTGATCTTTCTCGCGGAAGCGGGCGAGGAAGGAACAACCCAGGCCGGCATCGACTACATGGTAAGCCAGCACTGGCCGGAAATCGAAGCGGAATACGCTCTGGCCGAGGGCGGCTCGATCCTCGAAACCGAAAGCGGCAGGGTACACCATGTGCTTATCAATGTCAGTGAGAAAGTGCCGCGCGGGGTGCGCCTGATCGCGCGTGGGCCTTCGGGTCACGGATCGCGTCCCAGCCCGGAGAATGCGGTAATGCATCTGGCGGCGGCGGTAACGAAGGCCGGTTCCTGGCAGACGCCGGTCCGCTTGAACGAAGCGACGCGCGCCTATTTCGAAGGTCTGGCCGCGATCAGCCCGCCTCGCGAAGCAGCTAGATACCGGGCATTGCTCGACCCGGCCAAGGCGGCTGAGGTTGACCGGTATTTGCTGACCCACGAGACGCCGCACTACGCCCTGCTGCACACCACAGTGGTGCCGACTATGATAGCGGCGGGCTTTCGCGGCAACGTAATTCCGTCGCAGGCGGAGGCGTACCTGGATGTTCGCGCGCTTCCGGATGAGGACATGGGAAGGTTCCTCGGGGACCTTCGGCGGGTGATCAATGATCCTTCGGTCGAGGCGGTGCCGGCTCAGAGTAGCGGCCGTCCGGCGGCGCCGCCCTCGCGGATCGATAATTCTATGTTTCACGCGCTCGAAGAAGTGAGCCGGCGGATGTTCCATGTGCCCGTGGTTCCGGGGATGCTGGCGGGGGCGACGGACAGCGCCGAGTTACGCGCCAAGGGGGTGCAGTGCTACGGGGTTGGGCCGGTGGCCGGCGGCGGCGACAGCGGCGGGGGAGCGCATGCGGACGATGAGAGCATCTCCGTGGACTCGCTGATGAAGCTGGTTCAGTTCCTTTGGAATACTGTGATCGAGGTGGCCGCTGAATGAAGAGTATCGGATCCTCTCTTTTCCCCCGGGGCGCGTGCTGTCGGATACATTGAAATAGTGAACTCGCGCCGGCTGTTGCTCGTCGAAAGCGACCCAGCCATCCACGAACAGATGGCTCGTCTCCTGAATCGGGATGGCCAGAGCTTGCAAGCTGTCGATGAAAGCGCGGAGGCGTTGCAGTTCCTACGCGCCACGCCCTACGATTTGGTATTCGCGGGCAAGGGACGAAACGGCAACGACGGCATGAGCCTGCTGCGGCGCATCTACGCCTTGAGACCTGAAGCCAAGGTCATTGTGACGGGGGAACGAAGTTCGGAACGCGTCATGGCGGCTCTGCGCGGAAATGCCTTCGGCTATCTGCACGAGCCGTTCTCGCAGTCGCATTTGACGGAGATGGTGCAACAGGCGCTCGAGTCGGACTCTTGGCGGGACGACATTCGTGTAGTTTCGGGGCGCCTGGAGTGGCTTACGCTCGAGATACGCTGCAAGCTCGAAGCGGTCGAACGGGCTACTCATTTCGTCCGGGAACTGGCGGCGAGCCTGGACTCAAATGCGTGCGAAGACGTTTCCTCGGCGTTTCGTGAACTGCTGCTGAACGGAGTCGAGCACGGCGGGAAGTTGAATCCCAAAAAACGCGTGCGCGTGTCGATGTTGCGTGGGGCGCATGCGGTCATGGTGCACATGCGCGATCCGGGCAAGGGCTTTTCGATAAATGAAATCGAGCATGCTGCCGTTTGTAATCCCCAGGACTCGCCGACCCGCCACGCGGAGATACGGGCCGAGCAGGGCCAGCGCCCGGGGGGGTTCGGAATCCTTATGGCACGGAACCTGGTGGATGAGTTGCTGTACAACGAACGCGGTAACGAAGTGTTCTTTGTTAAGAATCTAACGTGAGCGCCACGCGCCCCCTTTATAGGATGATCAGGAAGGGGCGCTTCTGAGACATACCAGCCGTGGAAGCCGTAACGAGGAGAGCGTTCTACTCGTTCTGACCTTGATTATCGGCGCCATCGTGGGCCTGGTAGTAGTGGCGTTTATTCTCCTTACGGAGAATTTGGGATCGCGCCTTTACCCGGCGGGCGGCGCGGCTTGGCGGCGCGTACTGATCCCGCTGGCGGGCGCGTTGAGCACCGGCTATCTGCTGGCACGCTACTTTCCCGATGCTCGCGGCAGCGGAATCCCACAGACCAAGACTGCACTGTTCGTTCGTGATGGCTACATTGCCGTACGCACGGTTCTGGGGAAATTCGGTATGTCGGCGGTGTCGCTAGCGAGCGGCATCGCCCTGGGGCGGGAAGGACCTTCGGTGCAGGTAGGCGCGGGCATCGCCTCAGTGCTGGGCCGGCGGCTAGGTCTTAGTCCCGCAAGCGTGAAAGGTCTGGTGCCGGTGGGAGCGTCCGCAGCTTTGGCGGCGGCGTTCAACACGCCGATTGCGGCGGTCTTGTTCTCGCTTGAAGAAGTGATGGGCGATATGAATGCGCCTGTGCTGGGCTCGATTGTGTTGGGCTCCGCCACCTCCTGGATCGTGCTGCATCTGCTGTTGGGAGATGAGCCACTGTTTCATGTGCCCGCGTATCAGTTGGTCCACCCGGTGGAGTTCTTTTGGTACGCTGTGCTCGGGCTGGCCGGCGGACTGATGTCTGCGGCATTCGTCAAACTGCTGCTTTGGCAGCGGAAACAGTTTTTCCGAATGCCGAAAGGTACGGTGCCGTTCCGGCCGGCGGTGGGCGGGCTAGTGGTCGGCCTGCTGGGATGGTTCGTGCCGCCTGTGCTCGGCGTCGGCTATGGCTACGTCGGGCAGGCGCTGAATGGGCAGATGGTCATTCGCACGATGGCTCTCCTGGTGGCGCTCAAAATAGTGGCGACGGCCACCTGTTACGCGAGCGGGAACGCCGGCGGCATCTTCGGGCCCAGCCTTTACATGGGCGCGATGGCGGGAGGAGCGGTGGGCGGCATAGCCCACATGCTGATGCCCGACTACACAGGAAGTGCCGGCGCTTACGCCCTGGTGGGCATGGGGACTGCATTTGCGGGCATTGTTCGCGTGCCGCTGACCTCAGTGATCATGATTTTCGAAATGACGCGCGACTATTCGATTATCGTCCCGCTCATGATTTCGAATCTTGTGGCGTACTTCGTCTCGAGTCAATTGCAGGAAGAGCCCATCTATGAAGCTTTACTGCACCAGGACGGCATTCACTTACCGCATGGCGCCCGCGCGCGCGCGGCGCTCGTGATGGTGGGCAACGCATTCCGTCCGGCGCCGCATGTTCTTTCCGCAAGCGAACCGCTCGAGAAAGCTGCGTCCACGGTAGAGAGAGATGTCGACGCCTGGCCGGTGGTGGATGCCAACGGACTGGCGGGCATGGTCACGGCAACACAAATCGAGGATGCCATCGCTTCCGGCTTCGGCGACGAGCCGGTGGGTAGCCTTGTCGCGGAACCGGCATCGCCGGACAGCTTAAGCGCCGCGGTCTTCCCGCATGTGCACACGGACCATCCGCTCGAGGTGGCCGTCCAACGGCTGGCACAGTCGGGTCTGCCGGTTCTGCCTGTAGTCAGCCGCACTAATGTACGCGAACTGAAGGGCACGATATCGATGGACGACATCCTGGCGGCTTACCGCCTGGGAACCGTGACGCCGGAAACCGCAGGGCCTGACGTGGTGAAGGGTCTGCGCAGGTTTCCGCCCTTGGCTGCTGCGCTCGGGGGATTGATTGCGTTGTTGATCGTAGCCGGTTTTGTGAACTACTTCTATAGAGCGGGCCGCGTAGCAAGGGCTGAGGAGGCCTACCGAACCGGAAACGCATTTATGAAGCAGAGCCGGTATCCGGAAGCCGTCGAATCGTTCCGGAACGCTGTGTCGATCAGCCCGAATCCCAATCGCCGCCTCGCCTTGGGAATGGCATTGGCTAAAGAAGAACAGTGGGGCGAGGCTGCCGTGTATCTGGACGAAGTCGTACGCGAGCAGCGCGACAGCGGTCCGGCCCATTTGGCGTTGGCTGAGATTGCCGCAAAAGAGGGCAGGATCGATGCGGCGGCGTTAGAGTTCCGCCGGGCTGTGGACGGGACGTGGCCTGAGAAGGCCGACGAGAGCCGTGTTCAGGCGCGTATGGAGTTAGTGCAGATGCTCTCCAATGCCGGCCAGCGGTCACGTGCTGAGGCGGAATTACTGGCGTTGGCAGCCGAGGCCCCGCGGCAACCCCCGTTGCTGAAGCGAGTCGCCCTGATGCTGAATACTGATGGATTGCCAAAACAGGCCGGCGCTCTTTACCGGGAGGTGCTGCGGCGGAATCCACGCGATGCCGATGCATTGGATGGACTGGCCGGCGCAGAGTTCGCACAGGGCGATTACCGGGAAGCGAAGGAAGCGTGGACCAAAGCACTGCGCATTGATCCTACGGATGCGGCCGCAGTTAAGGGAATCGATGCGGCGGAACAGAATCTAAAACCTGCCGTCGTTGCCACTCCCCCGCGAAAATCGCGTCGCCGGCGCTAATCGCCGTGTTTCAGAACGATCTCGCGTTCCCGCGCCGCGGCCCTGCGCTTGGAACGGCGGAAGATCCGGCTAAGACCTTGCAGTTTCTCCATGTAGATGTAGAATACCGGAGTGATGTAGAGGGTGAGCAACTGCGAGACGACGAGGCCGCCAACTACGGCAAGTCCGAGCGGCCGGCGCGCTTCGCCGCCCGCGCCCTGACCCAAAGCGATGGGAAGCGTGCCCATCAAAGCAGCCATGGTCGTCATCATGATGGGGCGGAAACGGACGAGGCAGGCTTCGTGAATTGCGTCGGCGGGGCTGGTGCCGTGATCGCGCTGCGTTTCCAGAGCGAAGTCGATCATCATGATGGCATTCTTCTTTACGATGCCGATCAGCATGATGATGCCGACGAAAGAGTAGAGGTTGAGCTCATCGTGAAACAGCAATAGCGTCGCGAGCGCGCCTAAACCGGCGGAGGGTAGGCCGGAAAGGATGGTGATCGGGTGAATAAAGCTTTCGTACAGGATCCCCAGCACGAGGTAGATGACTAAGATCGCCATCAACAGCAGAACGCCCATGCCCTTGAGCGATTGCTGAAAGGCGGCGGCGGTACCTTGAAAACTCGTGGTGAAGCTGTCGGGCAAGGTCTCGTGCGCTACCTGTTCAATGTGATCGACCGCATCACCGAGGGCAACGCCCGGTTTGGTATTGAACGAAATGGTGACGGCCGGGGCTTGTCCAAGGTGGGATACGGAGAGCGGTCCGACGCCCATGCGCAGCCTTGCGGCGGCATTGAGCGGGACCAATTTGCCGGTTGCCGAGCGGACATAGAGTAGGCCGAGCGCGTTGGGATCGAGCTGATATTTCGGCAACACTTCGAGGATCACCTGGTAATCGTCAACCGGCGTGAAAATGGTGGAAGCCTGGCGGGTACCATAGGCGCTGTAAAGTGCGCTTTCAATCTGATCCGCGGTTACACCGAGGGCTGAGGCTTTGTCCCGATCGATGTCCAAGGTGACCATGGGGTTCGCGTTTTGCAGGTCACTGTTGACATCGGTCAGTTCAGGGAGTGAGCGCAAGCGCTGCTCAAAGCCCGGGGCGGCGCGATAGAGTTCCGCAATACTGGGCGCCTGCAAGGTGTATTGGAAGTTGCTTTTACTTTGAATTCCGCCGATTGTGATGAGGGGCCGGTTGGAAAGATAAACCTTCACGCCGGGAATGGCATCCAGTTTCGGGCGCAACCGTTGGATGATCTGCTCGGGAGTGTCCTTTCGTTCGGATCTCGGTTTCAGGCGGAGATTGAGTTGGCCATTGTTCGCGGACGGGTTGTTGTTGCCGCCGCCAACCTGGGTGCTGACGCCTTCGATTGCCGGATCGGCCCCGGAGACTTCACGGACCTGCTCGGTAGCACGGACCATGTCGTCGAAGGAGATGCCTTGCCGGGCTTCTAACGCGCCGTTTAACTGGCCGACATCCTGGCTGGGAATGAATCCTCTAGGCACCAGGCCGAACAGATACATGGTTGCGACGACCGTGCCCGCGGCTCCCAACATGGTTATGATGCGGTGCCGCAATACGACGCGAAGCGTCCAGGCATACAGAGAACGCAGGCCTCCGAACACCGCCTCGGAGCCTCTTTCAAAAGCATTCATGTGTTCTGAAGGCGGCTTGAGGAAGCGGCTGCAGGCCATGGGTGTGAGGCTGAGCGAAACGAACCCGGAAATGATGATGGCCACCATGATCGTCACGGCGAACTCATGGAACAGCCGGCCCATGACACCGCTCATGAACAACACGGGGATGAACACAGCGGCGAGCGAGAGTGTCATCGAAAGGATGGTGAATCCGATTTCGCGCGCGCCCTCGAGCGCCGCCGCCATCCGGCTCTTGCCCATCTCCATGTGGCGGACGATATTTTCCAGCATGACGATGGCATCGTCGACCACGAAACCTACGGAAAGGGTCAACGCCATCAGGGACAAGTTATCGAGCGTATATCCGAGCAGGGACATCGCCGCGAAAGTCCCGATAATCGACATCGGTAGAGCCAAGCTGGGGATGATGGTGGCGGACAAGTTTCGCAGAAAAACGAAGATGACGAACACCACTAAAGCGACCGTGAGCAACAACGTGAGTTGGACATCATTGACCGACTCGCGGATCGACGTGGAGCGGTCATAGAAGATGTCGAGCTTCATGGCGGGAGGCATCTGCTCGCGCAAGGTAGGAAGCAGCGCCTTGATGGTGTCCACCACTTCTACGGTGTTAGTGCCGGGCTGCCGCTGGATCGCGAACTGGATTGAGCGAACATCGTTATACCAGCTTGCGTTCTTGTCGTTTTGGATGCTGTCGATGACGCGGCCGAGTTCCCCGAGCCGGACGGGCGAGCCGTTGCGGTAGGCCACGATTAAGGGGCGGTACGCCTCCGCGGTGTTCAGTTGGCCATTGGCCTCTACCGTATAAGCCCAATGCTGGCCCCAGAGAATGCCGGTCGGCAGATTGACGTTGTGTTTCGTGAGGGCATCGTTCACTTCATCGATACTGATATTCCGTGAGGCCAGGAGGTTGGGATCGAGCTGCGCGCGCACGGCATATTTGGCTTGTCCGAAGACGTTCACCTGGGCTACGCCG
>JAFAWA010000073.1 GCA_019242155.1 Terriglobia bacterium
GAAAAACTGTCCCGGCAGGGGTTCGTGCGCGCCCGCATCGACGGCGTGCTGCGATCGCTTGACGAAGAGATTCCTCTCGATCGCCGGAAGAACCACACCATCGAGATCGTGGTGGACCGTTTGATGGTGAAACCGGGGATCGAGAAGCGCCTGGAGGCGTCGATCGAAACGGCCACGAAGCTGGCCAACGGGCTGGTTCTCATCGTCGTGGTGAACGGTGAAGAGCGGCTGTATTCGCAAAAACTGGCATGCACAGAGTGCGGAGCCAGTATCCCTCAGCTTGAGCCGCGCTCGTTTTCTTTCAACAGCCCCTATGGCGCTTGCGAAGAGTGTCACGGCCTGGGAAATATCTGGTCGCCCGACCCCGCCAAAGTGATCGTGGATGCCTCTAAGCCGCTCTTCGACGGCGGCCTTGGACCCGGCGGCAACTCCTGGACCATGCAGCATCACTTGAGCGACCTGGCGCGCAAGTACCGTATCAATCTGAAAACGCCGTTCGACCGGTTTCCCGCGAAAACGCAAGAGCTCCTTTTGTCGGGCGCCAACGGATCGCCCGGCATCTTGGGAATTCTGGAGGAGGGATACGAATCTTCAGCCGAATCGTACCGCGAGTGGTTGATGGAGTACATGTCGCCGGTCGTGTGCCCCGCGTGTCACGGCAACCGCCTGCGGCCGGCAAGCCTGGCGGTACGTGTCAAGAACTTCTCGATTGCCGAATTTACGGCATTGCCCATCGCGCGCGCCCTCATGACGGCGCGCAACTGGGAGTTACCGGATCGCGAAATGCAGATTGCCGGCCGGGTTCTGGATGAGATCCGCCGCCGGCTGGAATTCCTTTCCGCCGTGGGACTCGAGTACCTCAGTCTCGACCGCTCGGCTGCAACTCTATCCGGCGGTGAAGCGCAGCGCATCCGCCTCGCCACTCAAATCGGATCCAAGCTGCGCGGCGTGCTTTACGTTTTGGATGAGCCTTCGATTGGCCTGCACCCTCGCGATAACGGCCGCTTGCTCGAAACGCTCACCGAGTTGCGTGATATGGGAAACACGGTAGTGGTGGTCGAGCACGATGCCGAAACCATCGAGCGCGCCGATTACGTGATCGATCTCGGCCCCGGCGCAGGGCGGCTCGGAGGCGATCTGGTCGCAGCCGGCGGACCCTCCGAGGTTGCGCAAAACCCTGCCTCGCTCACCGGAAAATATCTTTCCGGGGCTGCCTCCATTCCCATTCCTACCGAGCGCCGCGCTCCAACCCGAAAGGCGCTGGTCATCCGCGGCGCGCGGGAGCATAACTTGAAGTCTCTCGATGTGGAGGTGCCGCTCGGCCTGCTGACCGTGGTAACCGGTGTCTCCGGAAGCGGAAAATCCACGCTGGTGAACGAAATCCTCTACCGCTACCTGGCCCGTGAAATCTACGGTTCTCACGAAGAGCCCGGGGCCCACGATGCTATTGAAGGAGTCGAGAACATCGATAAAGTGATCCGTATCGATCAGGCTCCCATCGGCCGTACGCCGCGCTCCAATCCCGCAACCTATACCGGGCTATTCACGCCCATCCGCGATCTTTATTCGATGCTCCCGGAATCGCGCGAACGCGGTTACAAACCGGGGCGGTTCAGCTTCAACGTCAAAGGCGGACGTTGCGAAGCCTGTCAGGGAGATGGGCTGAAGCGCATCGAGATGAACTTTCTGCCCGATGTGTACGTCACCTGCGATGTCTGCCGGGGCCGCCGCTACAACCGGGAAACTCTCGAAGTAAAGTACAAAGGCCATTCCATCGCCGACCTGCTGGATGCCACCGTCGAAGAGGCTCTGGCGCTGATGGAAAACCTGCCGCAGATTCGTGTCAAGCTCCAGACGCTTTACGATGTCGGTCTCGGCTATGTCCATCTGGGCCAGTCCGCGACCACTCTCTCCGGAGGCGAGGCCCAACGTATTAAATTAGCCAAGGAGCTCAGCAAGCGGCAGACGGGCCGTACGTTCTACCTCCTCGACGAGCCGACCACCGGGCTGCACTTCGACGACGTGCGCAAGCTACTCGATGTCTTGCAGCGCCTGGTGGGCTTAGGCAACACCGTGGTCGTGATTGAGCACAACCTGGACGTGATCAAGACAGCCGATTGGCTCATAGACCTGGGTCCCGATGGCGGCGAATACGGCGGCCGGATCGTCGCGTGCGGCACCCCCGAACAAGTCGCGCGATCCAAAAAAAGCTACACAGCCGAGGCGTTGCGGAAGGTGCTCGGAGCAGCGCTGGGCGCGTAGTGCTCTGACCGCCTGACAAGCCCGTCGCAAGCGTTGACTTCTGCCGTTCGGATAAATAGGATAACGTATGCTGGGAGGGACCATGCGTAGCGGGCGCGGCAGGAAATTTCTAATTGCGGGCATAGGCACGGCGGTTTTCCTATTAGGATCCTCGGTAATCGACCGCATTTGGAATCGCTTCGGTGGATCGGCGCGCCTGGTGTCGATCGAAGAAGTTCCCGAGTCGGCGGAATGTATTCGGCCGGTGAGCGCGTCGCCGGTGTCCCTAAGTTCCAACCACAATCTCTTCTCGGATTTCGGAGAACCTGCCATCGAAGCCCAGGATGCGGGCCCCACTCTCAATCTGGACCGCCCGCCGGTACGTATTCTTCGGGACACTGCCCCCATTTACAGTTCGGTGGCTGTAGACAACAAGCGTAATGAAGTTTTCCTGCAAGACAACAACCTGTGGAGTATCCGAGTCTTCAGCCGGACGGATAATGCGAAGCCCGGCACTCCGCCGACCGAAGCCAGACGAGTGATCGTCGGCAACGACACCGACGTGCAGTTCAATAGCTGCGTCTACATCGATCCCTTCAACGGCGATGTTTACTCCGTCGAAAACGATATCGGCGATGTGATTGTAACCTTCGAACACGACGCCACCGGCAATGCCAAGCCCATACGAAAATTGCGTGTCACGCACCGCGCGTATGCCATGGCGATGGACGCGGAAAACCAGGAGTTCTTCGTATCCGTGCAGCATCCGCCGCAGGTGGCGGTCTATCGCCGGGGAGCCGAAGGAAGCGAAAAGCCCAAACGGCTTCTCATCGGCGACAAGACCCAGCTCTCCGATTCCCACGGCATGGCGATCGATACCAAGCGGAAGCTGTTGTTTGTCGATAACTGGGGCAACATTGCCGACGATGCGAAGCCCGGCTCAGGCCGGTTCGAACCGCCCTCGATCACCGTTTACCGTTTGGACGCCAACGGCGACGAGGCTCCGCTCCGCATCATCCAGGGTCCGAAAACAGGTCTCGATTGGCCCGGATCGCTGTCGGTCGATTCGGATACCGGCGATCTGTATGTCGCCAATGACATGGGACAGGATTTGATCGTCTTCCATAGCACCGACCAGGGCGACGTGGCTCCCTCGCGCACGATCAAGGGGCCGCACACAGGTCTAACTTATCCCGTCGGAATCTATGTCGATACGCCGAACAAAGAGGTTTGGGCCACCAATATCGGTAACTCCACTGCCACGGTCTACCCCCTGACGGCGAACGGCGATGTAGCTCCGCTCCGTGTCATTCGCAGCGCGGAAGAAAACAAGCAATCGTTGCGTTTCGGCAAGACCCAGGCCTTGGCCTACGATAGTGTTCGTGAACAGATTCTGGTTCCAAATTGAGTGGACCATCCGCAGATCGCGGCCTTCGCCAGGTTGGCGGGGGAAAACTCACCGATGTTACGGGCCTTGGAAGGCCAGAAGACGCGGATCAGCAGGACAATGCACGGATTCGCGTTTGACAATGTCCATGATGAAATCGTAGTAACCAGCCCGCTCGCGCAAGCCGTTCTAACTTTCAAAGGCGATGCGCAAGGAGAGGTGCCGCCCGCCCGGGTGATTCAAGGGCCACACACCCAGTTGGCCGGTCCGCCCGATCTGGGCAACGATCGCGTAAGCATCGATCCGGTAAACAACGAGATTTATGTTCCCTCGCTTCCTTCATCCATTCTGGTTTTCGACAGGATGGCCAACGGAGACGTAGCTCCGAAACGCGTGCTGCACGGGCCCAACACGGGATTCGATCAGCCGGGAATCCGCGGCATGGCGTCAGTAGCCATCGATCCGGTTCATAATGTTTTAGTTGTGAATCATGGCGGATCCCTATTGATTTTCGACCGCACGGCAAGCGGCAACGCCAAACCCCTGCGGACCATCACGGGACCGAAGAGCGGCGTCACCAACATCAGCTCCTTCCAGATTTATTCTCCGAAAGGTTGGATCGTCTCAGCCATTCAGGGCGGCTCTATCGGTGTTTGGAGCGTGAATGATGACGGCGACGTGCCGCCGCGGTGGAAGATTCCGGTCAATCAGTTGACTGGATACACAGCGTCGGGAATCGCGCTCGATCCGGTGCACAAAGAGATGCTGCTGAGTTGCGCAGGACAGCGGACCAGGCCGCGTGACGGCATCGCCAATGCGGTTCTGACCTTCTCCTGGCCTGAGATCTTCTAGCAGCAGGTCACTACAGAGTCACAGGCCAGGCGCCCTATGTGAATCAAGTGCTCCTACTGCGTTAATGAGGCCGTCTATGCTGAATAGTATTGCTCGATCAGGGATGCGTAAATGATCAAAACACAGGCTTGTCTTTTCTTCTTATGTTGTAGTGTCATCTGGGCCCAGTCTACCGCCCAGATTAGCGGTACCGTCCGGGATCAGACAGGGGCTGTCATTGCCGGAGCGCAGGTGACAGCGACTAACACGGATACCGGCCTGAAACGCGCCGCCACAGCGGACGCGAGCGGCGCATACACGCTTCCTAACTTGCCCGTGGGCCCTTATCAGCTCGATGCCTCCGCGGCCGGATTCCGCACCTATGTCCAGACAGGGATCGTTCTGCAGGTTGCGGAGAGTCCGGTCATCAACCCCACACTATCGGTCGGGCAGGTTAACGACCAGGTTCAAGTCGAAGCCGCAGCCCCGCAGGTCGAAACACAAGACACGGGTATCGGTCAGGTAATGGATAACACTCGGGTAGTGGAGCTTCCTTTGAATGGCCGCCAAGTTACCGACCTGATCGTTCTCTCCGGCGCAGCCACGGTCTCCTCGACGACCAGCTTCGTGCGCAACTATCCGTCGGTCAATATATCTGTCGCGGGCGGAATGCACAACGGCCTCACGTACCTGCTCGACGGCGCTTCCCACAACGATCCCATCAACGCTTTAAACCTGCCGCTGCCTTTTCCGGACGCATTACTCGAGTTCAAGTTAGAGACCAGCAGTCTCTCGGCGCAATACGGCCAGCACTCCGCGGGGGCCGTCAACGCGGTAACTAAGTCCGGTACTAACTCGTTCCATGGCGACCTGTTCGAGTTTTTCCGTAACGGCGATCTCAACGCCCGCAACTTCTTTGCAGCAGTGCCCGACGAGTTGAAGCGCAATCAGTTCGGCGGCACCATTGGCGGACCGATCAAGAAGGATAAGCTGTTCTTCTTCGGGAGCTATCAGGGCACAAGAATCGTCGGTACCGTTACGCCTCAGTTTGCTTATCTTCCCACGCAGAACATGCTGAATGGAGACTGGACTGCGATCGCTTCGCCCGCGTGCAACGGCGGCCGGCAGCTCCAGTTGAAGGCTCCGTTTGTAAACAACCAGATCTCTCCCGCTCTCTTTTCTCCCGTGGCGACGGCGATTATGAACAGCGGCAAGCTGCCGATCGCTACTAATCCTTGCGGGCAGGTTGAATTCGGCATCAAGCCGGTTACCAATGAAGACCTGACTATCGATAGAGTGGATTATCAGATCAGTCAGAAGCATTCGTTCTTCGGCCGGTACGAGCTGGCGCACCTGAATGATCCGTCCGGGTACGTGGCCGGCAATCTGCTGACCACAGGCTCCGCTTCTAACGGTCCGTACACTACTTATCCGGTAGCCAATCTGTGGCAGACACAATCGTTAGCGCTGGGAGATACCTATCTGATCACGACGAGTCTGGTCAGTAATTTTCGGGCGACGGCGCTCAGGCCGACGAACACTCGGGGACAGCCGCCGGCGGAGATTACTCCCGCGTCGGTTGGAATCAGTCCCTATTACGAGCCTACCAACAACGCCATTCTCGGCCTCAGTGTTTCCGGAGCTTTCAGCATTGGTGGGCAGGGCGGCAACGTGCCTGGGCTTACTAATGCCACCGCATTTCAGGAATCCGAAGATCTGAGCTGGGTAAAGGGAGCGCACCAGTTGGGATTCGGCGTTAACCATATCCACGCGCGGCTGAATGTTTCCGGCTGGACCTCGTCGGATGGCGTGTTCTCTTTCAACTCCACAAACACCGGCTTGGGGTTGGGGGACTTCATGTTAGGGGACGTGAACAGCTTCATGCAGCAGGGCGTGCAGCACATCGGCTTCACCAGCGAATACATCGGAATGTATGCGCAGGACACCTGGAAGATCAATCCGCGGCTGACGATGAATATGGGGCTTCGCTGGGATCCGTACCTGCCATTCTCCTGGACCGACGGTCAGAGCTTCTACTTCACCCAGGCAGCCTTCAACGCGGGCCTGCACAGCACTGTGTATCCTAACGCCCCGGCCGGCGTGCTTTACTCAGGTGACCCGGGAGTGCCCAAGAACGGAAAAACCAACCCAAATCAATGGGCGCATTTCTCACCCCGCCTCGGTTTCGCGTTTGACCCGACAGGCACGGGCCACATGACCATCCGGGCGGCTTATGGTCTGTTCCGCGACTATCCCGACTTTTATGAATCCGAGTATGTGAAGACGTCGCCTCCTTTCAATAACACCATCGTCATTACAGCACCGGGCGGCGGCGGAGCTGCGGGCTTTCAAAATCCTTATCTCGGATACCCCGGCGGCAGTCCCTTCCCTAACACAGTCTCTCCGAGTTCCACCTTCCCGACTGCCGCCGGGTGGGTTGTCATCCCGCCCAATCTTCCGTCCGTATATGTCAACCAGTGGAATGTAAGCATCCAGAGACAAATCGGCGCGAGCTGGCTGATCTCGGCCAACTATATCGGCAGCGAGGCCACGCACCTCCTGAGTAGTATTGAAGGCGACCCCGCGGTTTACATTCCCGGCGCGAGCTGCGTAATCAACGGAATCAGCTACTCGCCATGCTCCTCAGTCAACAACACTACACAGAGGCGGCAGTTATATCTGCAAAACTCATCCCAAGGAAAGTACTTCGGAAGTATCGTTACGGAAAACGCTACAGGGACGATGAGCTACAACGGACTGTTCCTGACTGCCCAGAGGCGGATCAGCCAGGGGTTGACGATGCAGGTGAACTACACGTTCTCCCATTGCATCAACACAGGGACGCAGCAACTGATCAGCATCCCGATCATCGCCGGAATTTCACCGATCCCTTCCCGCGCGGGGCTTCGCGGCAATTGCAGTCTTCTCGAAGAAGACCGCAGGCATAACTTCAACTTATCCACAGTCTACATAACTCCGCAGTTCTCTAACACCACCGCGCGGCTGCTAGGGGGCGGGTGGCAACTCTCCGGTATCGTCCGGGTGCTTTCCGGAGACTTTTTCTCACTCGCGGCGGGGGTCGATCAGGCTTTGTCCGGCACTAACGATCAGCGGCCGCAGCAGGTCCTTGCCAATAGTTATTGCGCCCACCGAGGCGTTTCGTGCTGGCTGAATCCGCAGGCGTTCGCCGAGCCGGCTTTAGGCACCTACGGAAATATGGGTCCAGGAACTGTCGAGGGACCGGGATTCTTCGGCATCGACATGAATGTCACCCGCCGGTTCAAGATTCGAGAGGCTCACTCGCTTGAAGTGCGCGGCGAGGCGTTCAATGTACTGAATCATGTCAACCCGCTCGACCCGGTCACAACACTGACCAGCAGCACATTCGGCCGCATCCAGGCGGCGAATGACCCTAGAATC
>JAFAWA010000515.1 GCA_019242155.1 Terriglobia bacterium
ACCGCTCTCGCGTCGAGGTAATCTTCGAACTGGGCCACCGGCTCCCAGGTGACGTTGAAGGCATCATATCGGCCGGCCACGTAACGAACGAAGAGGCGGCGCTGTTCGCGGTTGGGAAACAGTTTCACGAGTGCGCCGGGACCAGCAGCGAAGATCAGATCGGCCACAATGCCTTTCTGATTCAGATACCGAATGCGCTCCTCCAGGCGGCGGAAGTACGCCGGATCCGGGAGCCCCTGCGCCGTAAAGCCGGTGCCGCTGCCCCCGCCCAGAATCAGGCCGCGAAGATGGTTAAATTTCTGAGCGGCGCGAGCGTCGGTCAAGGCGCGGAAGGCGGACTCTTCGAGCGAAGCGAAATCGAGCTCTGTCGCGCCCATCCAGAGATGCGGCAGATTCCGCTCCGTATACGCCCAGTGGTGCACGTTCGCGAGGCGAACGAATCCCGGTGCTTCCGATGCCGCGGCGGTGAACGTGCCGGTCTTGCCTTCCCACGCAGCAACGTTGCTGGTCACTAAATAAGCCCACTCGCCGGGTTCGGTAGGGGCAAAACGGACCACCATCTTCTGTCCGCCATCCCAAAAACCGGGAATCGATATGGTCCGGTGCCGCGGCGAACGGAACTCTATCTGCAGATTTACGTCAGCGTAGGGGTTCGCATGGGTTCGGCCGTCGGTTGAACTTAACTCGAAGACCATGTCACAGGTCGAGTAGGCAGGGGTGTTATTGCAGGCTTCCTGGGCGGAAAGTGTGGAGAGGGCTGAGGCAAGGACGAGCAGGAAGATAGCGGCCCGCCGACCAACGCGTGACATATTTTTAGTGTAGTGCGCCGGGGCTCGAAAGGCGTGTTTGCCCCACAGGCTTCCGGCCTCCGTCGCCACCCGAACCGCGGCTGCGCTTGACCCAGCCCACAACCGAGAGAACACTCGCCAGAACCGCCACGATCAACAGACCAATCAATACCGCCTGCACCACCGGGTTCTGCGCCCATCGAAGAATGCGGTCTCCGAAAAAAATGGCAAGAACACCGAGGACCGTGAACCGGGCCATGCGCGAGAGGCCGACCACGATGTACATCTTCTTGCGCGCGTATTGAAGGGCCGAAGCGGCGATGATGAAGGGCGTGAATGGAAATGGGGGCGGCGCCATGGACGCCAAAACCAGCGCCCAACCCGCGTTCTTGTTAATCTTTCCCCGCACATAATTCAAGCGCTTGCCGGGAAGGTATTTTTCGAGGCCTGCTTCTCCCAAACGCCGCACGAGTAGATCGACCAGCACGACTCCGAGCACCGATCCGGCACTCGACATGAAGGCGAAATAGAGCATGTGGGCGACGTCGCGATGTTGCGAGGTCATCGCCACCACGAGAAGGTCGTTACCGAGCGGCGCTACCAGGAACGACGAATCGAGAATTCCGAGGCAAAGGAGCCCAAAACCGCCCAATTTCCAGAAGACCGAAAACAGCACGGCGGCTAGATGCTTCATCCCCGCTGAAAGAACACGTCGGGCACCAATTAAGGGAACGTTTCGGGTGAAAGTGAACAGACCGGTTATATTGAGGAGAGATAATTGAACAGGAGGAAGGCGCATGAGCCCGCATCAGAACTTCACCAGAATTCCGTTACAAGTCGGGAGCGAATTACGGATCCGTAATAACGGGGAAGTGAGTGTCAGCAATCCCACCCTGGAAGGTGAGCCCGCGCTCGATGCGGCCGATGCGGTGTTGGACTACCGCTTCGATGCGCAGACCGGAGAGCACGTGCTGCGGCTGCAACGGCCGGTAGCGGCGCAAGAGAGACGGGGGCGCGGCTGATGCGCCGTCGCCTCCTATTGGTAACCCTCGCAGGACTTGCTTTGACCGGGTGCTACCCTTCGGACTTTAATAAACAGGATCCTTACATCAAGCAGGGTGATCAGAAAGGCACACCTGCCGACCGAACCGGCGGCGCCCGCATGGATGGCGAGGGCAAAGGCGAGCGTTAAACTGTTCGCGATCCCATCGAACGCTCGAGGTCTTCGAAGGAAGTGGCCCAGGCCGTAGCCGGGGACTCATATCCTTTTAGTTGCACTTCGCACTTGCGAAAGACGCGGGCCTGCAGCGCGCCCAAAGCATCGTAGGCACCTTGGCCCAGAGCCACACTGGACCCGATGACTTTAGTGGCGGCCTCGAGCCGGAATGCCGCGTTCACAGTCTCTCCCAGAGCTGTATAATCGGTGCCGCCAAGCACGGCGGGCCCGGTACTGATGCCTGCGCCGATGCGCAACGGTCCGGGCAGCGGGAGAGTACGGCTCACCTCCCGCGTCGCCAGATTGATATCGCAAACTGCCCGCAGCGCCCGCTCGAGATCGCCGCCGATGGCCGAGGCGTTCTTATGGACCCACACAGCCATTACGGCATCGCCAATGTACTGGCGCGCCCAACTGCCCCATCGTTCGGCAACTTGGCCCACACGCAGGAACCAGGTACCGATGGTTTGCGATAACAGCGCTTCGGAAACGGTGCGGGCCAAAGGCGTAAAATCGCGGATGTCCACCACCACGATGGTGGTGAGGCTCGGCGCGAGCAGCGTTTCCGTCGGCAGGTTGCGGTCGCTCGCTTCATAGCCAAACACCGGCAAATTTGTGGTACCGCGATGGAAGATCAATTCCTGTTCGGCTACAACGATCTGATCGCCGTCGCGTAAACGCAACGGCAGGCTGACTCGCCGGCCGTTCACGAACGATCCGTTGCGGCTGCCCAGATCGACCAGGTAGTAATCGCCGGAATCCCGGCGCTGGATCAGCGCATGCAGCCTCGAAACGGACCGGCTGTCCAGAAGGACGGCGCAACCTTCACCGCGCCCAATGGCCCATGTCTGTCCATCCACCAGGGAGAACATCCGCGAGGTGCCCGCCAGAATCAGGTGGGCTTCAGTTCTTTCCCCGATCACGCTCTTCCATGCTAACAGGGCGGAGCTCAAATCTGCGGTTTATGAACGCGTTCTAATTTTGTCGGGAGATGCCGGCATGCAAAAGCACCTTCCCGCGAAATGCCGTCCTTCTAACATCCGCGAAAAGATGAAATGGCCGCGAATGCCGAGCGGGCCGGAATGCCGGGCAGCACCGCTTGGAGTGAAGAAGATTGCTAATAATTCACAATCGCGGCAAATCCCACAGGGTCGAGACTGGCGCCGCCGACCAGCGTGCCGTCGATCTCCGCCTGTGCCATGAGGGAACTCGCATTCTCCGGTTTTACACTGCCGCCATACAGGATCCGCAGCGCGTCTCCTGCTTCATGTCCGAATCGCGCGCGCGCCTGTTCACGAATTACGCGGTGCGCTTCAGCAGCTATCTCCGGCGTGGCTGTCATGCCCGTGCCGATGGCCCACACAGGCTCGTAGGCTATTACGATCTGGGCAAATTGTTCCCCATTCAATCCCGCAATCCCGTGGTGAAATTGCCGGAGAAGTACTTCTTCGGTGCGGCCGTCCTGGCGCTCTTCAAGGCGCTCGCCCACACACACGATCGGTTGGAGCCCGAATTCTAACGCGGCCAGTGTCCGCTGCAGCACGGTCTCCTCCGTCTCCCCGAAATACTGACGGCGCTCGCTGTGACCGACGATGGTGTATGTCGCCCCCGCCGCGCAGATCATGGGACCAGAGATTTCACCCGTGAACGCGCCTTCCTTTGCCCACGCAATGTTCTGCGCGCCGATTGCGATGGCGGTACCGTTCGCGGCTTCGACCGCGGCAGCGAGGTTAGTGAACGGCGGGCAGATTACGATTTCGCAGTGGCTCGATTGCGCCACCAGCGGCCGGAACTTTTCAAAGAACCCCGCCGTCTCCGCCGGCGTCTTATACATCTTCCAATTGCCCGCGATTACCGGCTTTCTCATACGATTTGCGCCAGAAAACTTTCACCGTTCCCGATCGTGGTCCCGAAGTTTGACGCCACGGTTTGGCCTATATCTGAAAGCGTGCGCCGTAATCCGAGATCAACCCCTGTCCGCGTCTTCCGCCCTAAAGCGAACAGCGGAACATATTCGCGGCTATGGTCGGTGGATGGCGTTGTCGGATCGCAACCATGATCGGCGGTAATAATTGCAAGGTCTCCGGGATCGAGGGCACTCTCGAACTCGGGTAGCCACCGGTCGAACTCTTCCAGAGCCGCGCCGTATCCTTCTATGTCGTTGCGATGTCCATACTGCTGATCGAAGTCCACAAGGTTGACGAAAATCAGTCCCGCGCCGTTAGCCTGCATCGCAGCGAGCGTCTTCCCCATACCGTCGGCGTTGCTCTTGGTCTTATCGGACCGGCATATGCCGCGGCCGAGGAACACATCGGAGATTTTACCCACGCTATGCACGTTGACGCCTTTCTCGGCCAGTTTGTCGAGCAGCATCCCTGGCGGCGGCGGCACGGCATAATCATGCCGGTTCGGTGTGCGTGTGAATTTTCCGGGAGCGCCCAAGAACGGCCGCGCAATCACGCGGCCCACTTCATGCGGTCCGCACAGAATCTCTCGAGCGGTTTCGCACATTCGATATAGCTCGTCGAGCGGAATCACTTCCTCATGCGCGGCCACCTGGAAGACACTGTCCGCGGACGTATACACGATCGGCCGGCCGGTTCGCATGTGCTCTTCACCCAGTTCTTTGATGATCTCCGTTCCCGAGGCGGCCTTGTTCCCTAACGTTTGGCGTCCGATGCGCCGTTCAAATTCATTCATGATTTCGGCGGGAAATCCCTGCGGGTAAAGTGGAAAGGGATGTTCCAAGTGAATGCCCGCCATCTCCCAATGCCCGGTGGTGGTGTCTTTTCCCGGCGATGCCAGCGTACACCGGCCGAAAGCGCCCTTGGGATCGACAGCCGGCGGAATCCCCGCGAGTGCTTTGATGTTTCCCAGACCGAGGCGAGCCAGGTTTGGCGTGTGGAGGCCGCGAATGCGCGCGATGTTGCCCAGCGTGTCGCTTCCCTGATCGCCATAGGCCGCCGCGTCCGGCATTTCGCCGATGCCCACGCTGTCCAATACGATCCAGATGATTCGCCGGAACACATCTCGACTCTACCACTGCGCGCACCGGTTTCGATGAATCGTTATGATAGAATACCGAGCCATGAAACACCCGTTCTATGCCTCTCTTCTTTTATTTGCGGTCGCATTTGCAGGGTTCAGCCAGGAAGCAAAAACGCTGGTGGCGGCAGCCGTGAATGGACCCGAACCGAAATCCGCGGCAGTCTCGGGAGCCGCGGCAGAGGTGTTGCAGTTTGAGAGGAACATGGAGGCCGCCGTGGTGCGCGGCGACGTGGGCTACGTGGACCGGGTCAGCGCGGACGATCTCAGCTTTACCCACGGCGACGGATGGACCACCGGCGGCAAGCCCCTGCTGGTGGACGACAAGAAGAGTTTCCTGAAGAGAGTCGAGAACAGACAGTATCTCGTTCGGGATCTCGATTCGGTGAAAGTCGAGATGCACGGAAATATAGCGATCACGTACGGCCGCTATGTCGCCCAAAACAGGATCGGGGATCCGCACAAATCCTGGTTTGCCGTCTGGTTCGAACGTGTATATGAAAAGCGCAACGGCCAGTGGTTATACGTTTCTCATCGAACCGTACACGGACCAACATATGGGCCCGACAGACAATCGGTGAGTGACAAGTAGACGGCTACACTTCGCCGGCCGCTCGATAAGCGTCGAAGGTAAGAGAGACCGCGCGGGCGCAGTCGCGCACGGATGCGGGCGGGGGTTCGCCGCGGCCGATGCGATCGAGGCAGTCGGCAACAACGCCGGGCCAACTCAGAATGTATCCGGCGGGCGCTCTGAGAGTCTCATTCCGTCCGGGTCCGATGATTTCG
>JAFAWA010000238.1 GCA_019242155.1 Terriglobia bacterium
GTGCCAGCGGGAGCACGGCGACACCGCCGGCCGCTCCTAAACCAATTACAGCTACGTCGACGGGCTTGAGGTTAATGGCCATGACTCGCGCCGTAGGCCGATTGGTGCAGCGGCTTCGGCAGACTGCTCATCTTCTGATCGCCGGGACCGACTGCCAGGCGCGGACCCGGATAACGGATGAGATCCCAACCTGCGAAATTCTTATTGCCGCCGTAATAGGGGTCGCTGAACATACCCTCGAGCGTGAGACGCCGGACACGATTGAAAAATACACGCGAGTTGGGCGCGAAACCGGAAGCCGTACCGTTGTCCATGGCCGTGAGCAGGGCGTCTTTCCGCTCCGGCGAAAGCGCCACGAAGGGCTGATCATGCTCTTTCCGCGCAAGGGCGTCCAGTGCCGCCAGGCCTTCGACGAAATTGCTCTTCTCGGCGGCCAGATAATCGGCCAGGCAAAGATCGATATAGTTCGCCGCTCCCATTTCGAGCGCCCCGGGACCGAGTTCGTCGCTCGGGGCGAGCCTGTCAACGAAGGCTTCAAGGATCTGCCTGTCGGAAACGGACAGTGCCGTTTTGGGAGCCTGCGCCGCGGCTGTGAGTGCTGCCACGGGCACGATCGCCGCACTGGCAATAACGGTGCGCCGCGAAATTTGCGGGACGTCCCTCTCGTCTGGCTGCATGGCGTCAGTCTACTACAAAGGCTATTGGGCGGGCATTGATCACAACAGCCCGGAGCCCGGACCCGGTCGCGGTTCGCGCCGGAAACCAGGTGCTGCCCTTTTACCTGGCCCTCGGTGTAAAATAGGGCCGCATAACAGCAAATCAGACGCAGGAGACAAGGCATGAGCTCAAAACTGGATCGGCGATCATTTTTTAGCGGGTTGGGTGGAATCCTCGGCGGAGGAACATTATTGGACGGCGCCCTGAAACAGGCGCGCGCAGCCAGCACGCAAGGCGCGTCTACTGGTCCGGTGGTGAGCACGAATGCGGGCAAGATCCGGGGCCTTGTAATTGAGAAGGTGAATGTCTTCAAAGGAATCTCCTACGGTGCGCCTACCGGCGGCGACCGGCGCTTTCTGCCGCCGGCGCGGCCTGAGCCGTGGACGGGCGTTAAAGACACGGTGGAGTGGGGACCCGAAGCGCCGCAAGGGCCGCACACGGAAATTCCCGAAGTCGTCGCGACGGTTCCCAAGCAGTCCATCAGCGAAGACTGCCTGCATCTAAACGTCTGGACGAACGGCCTGCGCGGGAAGCGGCCGGTGATGGTTTGGCTGCACGGCGGCGGGTTTGCGAGCGGCTCCGGCAGTTACACGATGTATGACGGCCAGAACATGGCGCGCAAGCAGGATGTAGTCACGGTTACGGTGAATCACCGCCTGAACTCGTTCGGCTTCTTATATCTTGCCGGGATGGGCGGAGAGAAATTTGCGCAGGCCGGCAATGCCGGAATGCTGGATATCGTGGCCGCGCTCGAATGGGTTAAGGACAACATAGCGAACTTCGGCGGCGACCCGGGCAATGTGACGATCTTCGGCCAGTCGGGCGGCGCGGGCAAGGTGAGCACGCTGCTCGCGATGCCTGCCGCGAAAGGGTTATATCACCGCGCGATTGTTCAGAGCGGGGCCAACCTGCGCGGCGTTTCCGCCGAGGATGGAACCAAGGCAGCGCAGACCCTGATGGCAAAACTGGGAGTGAAGACGCCGGACGAGCTGCAAAAGGTGCCTATGGACGACCTGGTGAAGGCGACTTTGACGACGCCGGGACTGCGCCTTGCGCCCGTGCTGGACGGCAAGACGCTGCCGAGCGGACCGTTCGATCCAACTGCTCCGGCAATGGCATCCGATATCCCGCTGCTGATCGGATCCACGGAATATGAAGTGAACTTCTTCCCCAATACGAAGTTCGATCCGATCGACGATGCCGGTCTGCATACTGCCGTAAAGCAAGCGACCCGCGCGAACGATGCGGAGGTGGATAAGCTCCTGGCCGTTTACCGCAAAGGAAGACCTAGCGTCAGCAACGTCGAACTTTCACAGATTGTGGCCTCGGATGGGTTCCGTTCCGGCGTAATCACCGAAACGGAACGTAAATCGGCGCAAAAAGCGCCCGTCTATTCGTATTACTTCACGTGGAAATCGCCCGTCCGGGACGGAAAGCTGAAGGCGTTCCACACGCTGGAAATTCCGTTCGTGCTCGAGAACGTGGATAACGCCAAGTCGATGACCGGCACAGGCGAGGACCGCTACCCGCTCCAGGAGAAAATGAGCGGAGCATGGGCCGCCTTCGCCCGCAGCGGCAATCCGAATCACAAGGGTCTGGTGAACTGGCCGGCATTCAATCAGACGGAGCGGGCCACCATGGTCTTCGACAACGAGTGCAGAGTCGTCAACGACCCCCACGGCGAAGAACGCCGCGCGCTTGCGGCGTTGCGCCCGGCGCAAGCGTGACACCCAATTCGCGTTAGCGGCCGCGACAGCTCTCGGCTTCGGCTGTCAAGGCTGTCAGCGGCTTCGGCTGGCTGCTTACAAGCGAAATTGATATACTTGCCGGGCGGCCCTGCTTGCCCGCATCCCGGATTCAGTACCGATAAACAGCTTGCTTGTGATCTTTATTCATTACGCCGTGAGGGGGTGATGTTTGTTCGATCTGGCTATAGTTCGCGCAGTTTTTGTCCTGGTCCTTGCAGGCACTGCGTACGCAGTACATCCGTTTGGAACGGCTCCATGGCTCGCCGCCCTGGGCGGCTTTCTTTTGGCCGCAGTTATTATTCTGTTTGAAATCCGGCTGGAGAAGGTAAGTCTGAAGCGTTTGATCGGAGCGGCTATAGGTTCCATACTCGGTATACTCGGGGCCTTCCTGATTTCACTCGTGCTGGGGCGGGCTTCGGCGGAACCGTTTCTTTCGCTCGCGGTGCTGCTGTGGATGGCCTATGTCGGACTGGTGGTCGGCGCGCAGAAGGGAGACATGCTCAATCTGGCAGCTTTGGGCGGCATTTTTGGAGGCGAAAAATCCTCCTCCAAAAAGAGCTACAAGATCCTCGATACGAGTGTGATCATCGACGGCCGCATCGCCGATATCGCCGAGACGGGCTTTCTAGACGGTGTCCTCGTGATTCCTCAATTTGTTCTGCATGAGCTGCAGCTCGTCGCCGACTCCGCCGACTCGATGAAACGCAATCGCGGCCGCAGGGGCCTCGACATCTTGCAGCGCATTCAAAAAATGGCGCATCTGAATGTGCAGATCGTCGAAGAGGACTTTCCGCAGACTCGCGAAGTAGACATGAAACTGATTGAGCTTGCGAAGATCTACGACTGCAAAGTCGTGACCAATGACTTCAATCTCAACAAAGTCGCTCAACTTCACGGTGTCGAGGTTTTGAATATCAACGAACTGGCTAATTCTCTCAAGCCCATAGTTCTTCCCGGAGAGACCATGCGCGTCTTCATCCTGAAAGAAGGCAAAGAGTATAACCAGGGAGTCGCCTACTTGGACGACGGCACGATGGTGGTGGTCGATAACGCGCGAAGAATGATTTCTAAAACGGTGGATATCTCGGTAACCAGCGTTCTCCAGACTACCGCCGGAAAGATGATCTTCGGCAAGTTCGATGAACGGCTCCATGCCGCTGCCGCGGGCGCAGAGAGACACGAGCGGCCGCTGCGTAAAAGTGAGCCGCAACCGCTTGCGAACCTCGGACACGAAAAAACCACGATAGAATCGTAGGGCCGATGAAAGTCGCTGTGATCATACCGGCGGCGGGTTTAGGCACACGGATGGGCCGAAGCTCCGCCGAAAAGGCCGGTACCAGCCGCAAGCAGTTCATGCTGCTCGAAGGCTCGCCCATTGTGCTGCACACCGTGCGCAAGTTCGCTGCCTGCGAACGGGTGGGCGAGATCGTGGTGGCGGTGCGTTCTGAAGATCTGGAATGGGTGGGAGAGGTGCTGGGCCGGGAATTCCCGCGAGGGCTGGCGCGTGCGGTCGAAGGCGGTGACAGCCGGCAGAACTCGGTCGAGAACGCGATGGCTGCCTTGAGTCCGGCTACAGAGTTGGTAGCCGTCCACGACGCGGTGCGGCCATTCATCGATATTGAAGTGATCAACAAAGTTTTTGACGAAGCCGGGCTAACCGGCGCGGCGATTGTGGGCGTGGTGCCGGTAGACACGGTAAAGCAGGTGAGCCGGTCCAACGGCCGGGCCCGCGTGCGGACCACTCTGCCCCGGGAACGCCTGGTGCTGGCCCAGACTCCTCAGGTATTTCGCTATGACCTGTTGATGCGCGCATTCCAGTCGGCGCGCAACGACGGCTTTGTCGGCACGGATGAAGCCAGCCTGGTGGAGCGGTTGGATGTCGAGGTCACGATCGTGCTGGGAAGTGATCGCAATATTAAGATCACCAAGCCCAGTGACATGGATTTAGCACGCCTGTTCTTTCAGGAACAGGCATGTCCCCTCGGTCCCGGGGAACTTCGCTCTTGAACCAAATCAGAACCGGGATCGGCTGGGACTCGCATCGATTGGTGCGCGGCCGGCCGCTGATACTCGGCGGCGTGTCGGTACCGTCGGACTTGGGTCTCGAAGGCCACTCGGACGCCGACGTGCTTTCTCACGCCCTCACGGATGCGATCCTGGGCGCCGCCGCTTTAGGCGATATCGGAATGCATTTTCCCGATTCGGACCCGCGCTGGAAAGGATGCGGCAGTCTCATATTTCTGAAACATGCCCAACAACTGGCGGCCGCAAAGGGATACCGGCTGGTCAATGTGGATTCGACCGTCATTCTCGAGCGTCCGAAACTGAAGGAGTATCGCGAGGCAATTCGCCGGAGCCTTGCGGAGGCCCTCGAAATTGAAATGGATTGTGTCTCGGTAAAGTTCAAGACCGCGGAACAGGTGGGGCCGGTTGGTGAAGGACGCACGGCGGAGTCTCAGGCGGTGGTGACACTGGCCGCCGACGAACGCGGTTAACAGGTCTCAAGACAGTCTGACTTTGTCCGCGCGCCGGGTTGCCCTGTACGACCCAGGACATCGCGGCCCATTGCAGATGGAGCGGTGCTTTCGGGGTGCCCGGACTTAGCTGGCTTTCAACAGATGCATGCGCCGCGCGGCACGGCGTGCTTTGAGACGTTCGTTCGCCTTCTTCTGCTTCTCTACGGATACGACCGCCTGACAGGCATCGCAGCGTTTCCGAATCCGGGACCGCGTGACGAATTCGCCGCCACACCGGCGGCACTGCTTCGTCATGGTCTCCTCCAGAGGGAGGATTCCCGGCTTTTTCGGTAAAAGATGAGAGTAATGAAAATCGCAGTGAGTCATGTCAGGGGCCTCGTAAAGTAAAAACTCTCTGGCCAGCTCCCGAGGAACAGAACCCAATTGGGTATTACGCCGCAGCGAGTGGTATTGGAATGTCTCGATTCCGCGCGCGGCGCGCTTGCGGCATCCGATTCGGCATGTAGACAGACACCGCTTAGATGGTACAACTTACGACCCATTCGAGCTGCCAGATGTGCTTGTGTTCGTTTGCAAACTGTACGCCACCCGCCGGCATTCATGCCACGCTCGGCGAAGCTGGCCGGTAGGGTTCCACTGCACCTAGTAGTTCCCAGCGCAGGTGATTAATATAAAAAATTAATAGCGGCTCTTCGTAAACGCCACGGAATTTTTCTAGAACGCGCTCTTCCCAGCCATCCGTGAAATACGGCTTGGCATCCATGTCCTTGGCAAAGAAGCCGCTTTCATGCGGCACGCCGAGGAAGTCCAAGATCGCGGTGATCATGTCCAGGTGAGAGACAAGGATCGCCTGGGCCAGATCTTTCGCGAAGTCTTCCTCGTGCTGCTCGAGCCTTGCCCAGAACCGCGGCACCGCCTTGCGCAGACTTTCGGTATTTACCTTCTGCAGGTGGCAGCGGACTTTGAAGGCCTCATAGATCTGATAGGTCTTCAATTTTCCGATGGAGATGCTGCGAATCAAATGGCCGAACGTGTCTTGGCCGATGCCAAGATAGACCTCGGAAAGCAGCATAGAAAGTCAGCGTAGCACGGGCCGCGAGGCCTTCGGGGTAGTGTTCTCAAGATAACGGCAGTTTTTGTAGATCGCCGGCGAAGAAACAGGGAAAAAGCGGGCGGCAATATAGAAGGGTGTGCGCGTTAGTTGACGAATTGCGGGCGCTTTCGGCCGCGCAATGCGTAGTACTACTTGCACTGGTACCGCACTTAGGCTATCATCGTAAAGTTTCGCGAGTAATTTCCTGCTCCTGTGCTACCACCCGTGCGCGTTACGGGTCCGGCCGGGGGTGAGGCCCCGAGGTTCCGCCGGTATCTCCGGCGAGGACATGGGCCTGTCCGGAGCCGGCAGCCTTTAGGGCTTGCTGCGCCATTATTGAAGAATTCGATCGCGAAGAGGAAATCTGTGCCGACGTTCAATCAACTTGTACGTAGGGGGCGGAAGCCGCCACGATGGAAGACCTCGAGCCCGGCGCTCGATAGCTGTCCGCAGAAGCGAGGTGTGTGCACCCGCGTCTATACTTCGACCCCGAAAAAGCCCAACTCCGCGCTCCGTAAGGTGGCGCGCGTCCGGCTGAGCCATGGGATCGAGGTTACGACGTATATTCCGGGCGTGGGACACAATCTCCAGGAGCACTCGATTGTGCTGATCCGCGGGGGGCGCGTCAAGGATTTACCGGGTGTGCGCTATCACGTGATTCGCGGCGCGCTCGATACCGCGGGCGTCGCCAACCGCAAACAGGGACGATCCAAGTATGGTGCGAAAAGGCCCAAATCGTAGGGATTATGCCGCGCAGAAGAAGAGCCGTCGTTCGTGAGATTTTGCCGGATCCGGTCTACAACTCGTCGCTCGTGGAGAAGTTCGTAAATTCGTTGATGTGGGACGGGAAAAAGACTACCGCGCAGGGCATTTTTTACGCCGCCATGGACAAGCTGAAGGAGCGGACCGAGGACGACCCGCTGAAGGCTTTTAAGAAAGCGGTAGAAAACGCCAAGCCGCTGCTCGAAGTGAAGACCAGGCGCGTGGGCGGGGCCAACTATCAGGTGCCGATCGAAGTGCCGCAAAACCGGAGGACCTCGCTCGCCATTCGTTGGATCATCACTAACGCGCGGTCACGGCCGGAAAAAGGGATGTCGGATAAGCTGGCCAACGAATTAAACGATGCCGCCAATCTGCGCGGCGGAGCGATTAAGAAGAGGGACGATGTACACCGGATGGCGGAGGCTAACAGAGCGTTCGCCCATTACCGGTGGTGAGTTAGTAAACGATTATGCCAAGAACTACGCCGCTCGAAAGGATGAGAAATATCGGCATCGCTGCGCATATCGATGCCGGTAAAACCACAACCACTGAGCGGATCCTGTATTATACGGGGCGCACACACAAACTGGGCGAGGTCCACGAGGGCACGGCCACGATGGACTGGATGGAGCAGGAGCAGGAGCGCGGTATTACGATTACGTCTGCCGCGACCACTTGCGAATGGCGCGACATTCAGATCAACATCATCGATACGCCCGGCCACGTGGATTTCACGGCCGAAGTGGAGCGCAGTCTGCGCGTGCTCGACGGCGCGGTCGCGGTCTTCGACGCAGTTGCCGGTGTGCAGCCGCAATCGGAAACCGTGTGGCGGCAGGCGGACAAGTACTCCGTGCCGCGTATCTGTTTCATTAACAAGATGGACCGCATCGGCGCGGATTTCTATCATTCGGTAGAGACCATTGTCAGCCGTCTGAAATGCAAACCGGTCGCGATTCAGCTTCCGATCGGCGCCGAAGACCAGTTCCGGGGTGTGGTGGATCTGGTGGAGATGACGGCCAAGGTTTGGCGGGATGAGACTTTGGGCGCGAAGTTCGACGTGATTGAGGTGCCGGAAGATTTGCGGGAGAAGGCCCAGGAGTACCGCGAAAAGATGATTGAAGCGGTGGCGGAACATGACGACCACCTGTTTGAGAAATTCATCGAAGGCACTCCGATTACTAACGATGAGATCCGCGCCGGAATCCGCAAAGCCACCATCGGGCTCAAGATCTTCCCGGTGATCTGCGGTTCGGCCTTCAAAAACAAAGGCGTGCAGACGATGCTCGACGCGGTGGTAGACTATCTGCCTTCGCCTCTAGACATTCCGCCGGTGGAAGGCAGGGATGTGGACGATCCGGAGAAAGTGATCGTCCGGAAATCGTCCGACAGCGAGCCGTTCGCCGCTTTGGTCTTTAAGATTATGACCGACCCTTATGTCGGCCAGCTTGCGTTCTTCCGGGTGTATTCCGGCTCGCTCAAGTCCGGCGATTCCGTTTATAACGTTGCCAAGCGGCGTAAGGAGCGCATCGGGCGCCTGCTGCGCATGCACGCGAATAAACGCGAAGAGATCCAGGAGATTCTGGCCGGTGATATCTGCGCGGCTGTGGGTCTAAGGACCGTGTCGACCGGCGACACGATCTGCGATGACGATCAGCCGGTGGTTCTCGAATCGATCGAGTTCCCGACGCCCGTGATTCAACTCGCAGTCGAGCCTAGAACCAAAGCCGACCAGGAGAAGATGGG
>JAFAWA010000264.1 GCA_019242155.1 Terriglobia bacterium
GCGCTTTTATGACGGATCAATCCACCGCATTCAAAGAACGTTGGGGCGGCTGGTATGTCACGGGCACGCACGGGCCGCAGCTTCACCTTGGTAACAACGTAGCGCTGGTCGATCCGATCCATCCCGGAGGTCCCGGTTCTCCGGATACTCAAAATGTCACCAGTCTCAAAGAGTTGTTCGACACTTCCCGTTACCTTGCCCCGACGAGCGATATCGTCGCGCTGCTTACTCTGGAGCACCAGACTCGCATGACTAACCTGCTCACTCGCATTGGGTGGGATGTCCGTATCGCCGAAGCCGATCACAAGAACGATGAAGCGACTCGCAAACAACTCGATGCGGAGATTGAAGAGATGGTGGGCTACATGCTTTTCACCAATGAAGAGCCGCTCACGGCCCCTGTTACCGGAGTCTCCTCATTCACTCGCACGTTTGCAGCCCGCGGTCCCAAAGACCAGCAAGGACGTTCTCTGCGCGATTTCGATCTGAAGACCCGCATTTTCCGGTACCCGCTCTCCTACATGATTTACAGCGCCGCATTTGACTCTTTGCCTAAGTACGCGAGTGATCGCGTGTACCGCCGCCTTTTCGAGGTGCTCTCCGGCAAAGATCAGACCGAAGCCTATGGCCGTCTCTCTACCGAAGACCGTAAAGACATTTTGGAAATCGTCCGCGCGACCAAGCCAAACCTCCCGGATTACTGGAAGGTATCTAGCTCCAATTAGTTAATTGTTCCTCCCTCTCTAGAAGTTACAACCGGCTCACTAGCTTGCGATAATAAACGCAGGTAATGCCGGCCAAGTTGCTGCCCTGTGTGATTTTGAGTGCGTCCGTAGCGTTAGCTGCGGCGGTCGCACACATCGAAGATATTGCAATCCTCCCGAATGACCACGCTGCAATCCAGTACTCGCAGAAGCCGAACGACCCGATCACTCGCCTGCAGGAACGGCTGGACAGCGGCCAGGCGAAACTCGAGTACTCTCCTCGATGGAGCTACTTTCCTTCCATCCTGAAACTCCTGGGCTTAAACACGGACTCTCAGGTGATGGTCTTTTCCAAGACTAGCTTTCAGGCTGCGAAGATCGGTCCCCGGGCACCGCGTGCCATCTACTTCAATGATGAGGTGAGCATCGGTTTCGTCCACAACGGCGATGTTGTGGAGGTGGCCGCGCTCGATCCGAAGCAGGGATACAACTTTTACACACTCGAGGTCGAAAAGGCCGATAAGCCCGAGTTCGTCCGCCGTGACACCTGCTTGCAATGCCATCAGGGCTTAGGCACCTTGGGTGTTCCGGGGATCCTGGTCACGTCTGTATATCCCGGCGCCGACGGCATGCCCGCCTTTCGCGGCGCGAACAAGATCACCGACCACCGCAGTAGTTTCGAAGAACGCTGGGGCGGGTGGTACGTCAGCGGCACGCACGGCTCGCAATTTCACATGGGCAATGCAGTTGGCCACAACCCGGCCATGCCGCAACTGCTCGATCAGCAGGGCACCCAGAATCTCACCAGCCTCGAAAGAAAGTTCGATACCTCGCAATATCTTGCTTCGACCAGCGATATCGTGGCCCTGATTACTCTGGAACATCAGACCCGCATGACCAATCTGATCACGCGTATCGGCTGGGATACACGCATTGCGCAGGCTGAAGGCAAAATGGATCAGCCCGCGCACGATCGCATCGATTCTGAAATTGAAGAGATGCTGAAGTACATGCTGTTTGCGGATGAGAGGCTCTTGAGCGAGCCGGTCGAGGGCGTCTCTACATTCACCAAGACCTTCCCCCAGCGAGGACCACGCGATCATCAGGGCCGGTCCTTACGGGATTTCGATCTCCAAAAGCGCCTCTTCCGGTACCCCCTCTCGTACATGATCTACAGCAGCGCTTTCGACGCGATGCCGGATCTCGTGCGCGAACGCGTATATCAGCGCTTGTACGAGATCCTGACAGGCAGGGACGAAACTCCCGCTTTCGCGCGCCTTACGGCCGAGGACCGGAAAGCCGTTTTAGAGATCGTCCGCGACACTAAGTCCAACCTGCCCGCGTACTGGAAGAGCTGAATTCACGGCTCGATCAGCGATATACGACGCTCTTTCCCGATCCTTGCACTACGACACCGAAGGCGTTCTCGATTCCCGTGGCTTCGATCGGCTTTTGCGCGCCGGCCGGAATTTGGGCCACGACTAAAAGGCTGAGCGGCAGGCCAGGCCCGGCCTGGGTCACCGGCAGATTCGCGAGCACCAGCCCCGGAATATGGAATCGCCCAGGCTCGGGCTGGGCCACGCAGATCGCCAGAGCAGCCGCGGTGGTCATTTGGTCCACATTGGCGGCCAGGAGCAGCACCGGGTTTGCCGAGTCGGCATTTTTCCACTCCACGTCGATGCCCTGACCCCGGTCAATCTGGCTGATCCGGTTTTGATTGGTCCAACGAAGTGCGCGAGGGATCTGTAGCCCGAACGAAAAAGGGCCGCCGTCTGGTCCCCCGGGAGCCGTGACGCGATACTCTCCCGGCTCGAGGTAAGTCCCGGCGCCTTGTGCTCCGGGGATCAGATCGCTTCCCAGGATGGTGTCGTACTGGCCTTGGGTACGTGCCGGAACGGAGCGCTCGCCCCACGGCGCATGAATCTGGACGGCAGGGCCGATGTCGAGCTTGCGTTCGCTTCCGGCCCCGAAAGGGCCGCCCAGCAGGCTGGAAGTTTCGGCACCCTGGCCGTACCTCCCGGTGTATGCCGTGCAGGTGCCGGGCGGCGGAATCACCGTGATCGGGCTTACCGTCTGCGGATTATCCGAACGGCGGACAAACATCGCGTCGGCCTCATCGTGCGTGGCCTCGTCCATGTGGCGGCCGTTGATCTGCAACGTCAGCCGCAGGCGCATCAGCAGCAGCAGGCCATAACTCGGAAGTCCGGGCCGCGGCCATCCCGCCATTGTCCGGCATTCGCGCGACCCGTCGCCCACAGCCACCGTCGCCGCATTGCTCACCAGATGCGACGAGGTCTCGACCAATACCGGCACAAAACAGCCTTGGGGCGCATCCTTTGGAATCTGGAACTCCACCTCGTCGATACCGGGCTCCCGGGTGTGCCGTGCAAGACGAACCTGCGCGGGACGGCCCCCGGCAAACACTTCCGGCGCGCGCGTCCCGCCCAATCCCGTTCCTTGGAGCGTCACCCACGTACCGGGCAACAGCGTCCCGGGGGGCGAGCGAATAGCGGGCCCCCAGCCCTCGCCGCTTTCTGTGAAGATCCCGAATGACGACGGAACCACATGGATCTCGAAGGGCAGGCTCGCGAGGCCCCCGTTGACCACTACCAGGCTTGCGGGCCCCACAGGAACATCGCTGGGGAGGATGCCTACGAGCTTTTGCGGGTCAACGGAGACGGTAGGAGCTTCGAACATGCGGTCACCGGACTGCACGCGGAGTTTCGTCTCCGCACGCGTTCCGAGCCGCAGCCCTAAGACCGTAAAGCGCGAACCCGGCGCCAAAGAACCGCCCGCCAAAGAGGGCGGTATGCGGCCGGCGCTGTTGGTCACGCCCTCCTGCAGGATCGCCGGCGGCTGCGCCCAAACGGTAATGCATTCGAGCGAGGCAAGCAGGACTGCATGTTTCATTTGAAACTATAATCGCAAGAGTGACGCGAATTCCGGGACTGTTCTTTTGGTCGCTTGCTGCCGTTGCGCATGCCGCGCCCATCGCGAGTTCTGTTTGGGACGCTCAGCCCGTACGTTTTGAGATGAATCGCGGTCAGGCGGCCGCCGAAGCGCTGTTCGTCTCTCGAGGTAGCGGCTATTCCGTGCTGCTCGAAAGGACGGGTCACACTCTGATACTTGAGGATCGCCTGCGCCACATAGCTGCCGCTGTGCGCACACGGGCCATTGGAGTGAATAGCAAGGCGAAGCTCGAGGCGGCCGAGCCTTTATCCACAAGCTCGAATTACTTCATCGGCAATCGCACGCGCTGGCTCACCGGTGTGCCCAACTATGGAAGCGTGCGGTATCACGAACTATATCGCGGCATCGATCTCATTTTCCATGGCTCTGCGGGCCGCTTGGAGTACGACTTTTCGATTGCGCCCGGGGCCGATCCAAACGCCATCCGGTTGGGCGTTGAGGGCGCAGGCCATATAGAGGTTGGGCCTGAGGGAGATCTGTTACTCACGACTCCCGCCGGCCAGGTTCGCTGGAAGAGCCCCGCCGCATTTCAACTTGCGAACGGCAAGCGCAAAAGCATCGACGCACGATTTAAAGTAAGCGGCAACCGCGTGCGCGTGGATGTAGGCTCCTACGACCACACCAAGCCGCTCATTATCGATCCGACCCTGGTGTTCGCTTCCTATCTGGGGCGGTCGCAAAATGAGAGCGCGCGAGGGATCGGCGAAGATGGAGCCGGCAACGTTTATATTGCGGGTTACTCGACGTCGCCCGACTTAGTCGTGAGCGCCACCGCGCTCCAGCCTGCGTACAAGGGAGGAACCACCGACTTTTTGACGGGCGACGCTTTCGTCGCCAAGTTCTCGCCGACCGGGGCGTTGGTCTATCTTACCTACCTGGGGGGCAAGGCGAATGACTTGGCCACGTGCCTCGCCGTGGATGCAGCCGGCAACGCCTACGTCGGGGGCAATAGTAGTTCGACCGATTTCCCGGTGACCGCGGGAGCGGCTCAAACAAAGATGGCCGGCGGCGGGGGGAACGATCTTTACCGCCTGGGTGATGCCTTCATCGCGAAGATCGGCCCTGCGGGTGACAAACTGTTGTACGCCACCTTCCTCGGCGGTTCGCGCGATGATTACGCGGGCAACATCGCGTTGGACTCTTCGGGCAACGTCTATCTGGTGGGCTCCACCCTGTCGCATGACTTTCCAGTCACCACCGGCGCCTACCAGACCACTTACAAGGGAGAAGGCGGCGAACCGGCCGCCCCCAAGTACGGGTTCGCGCCGTTCCTCGCTGGAGACGCATACGTCGCCAAACTCAGTGCCGATGGCAGCACATTCCTGTTTGTTACATACTTCGGCGGAAGCCTGGACGACCTGGCGCAAGCCATAGCAGTGGACGCCGGAGGCAATCTTTACATCGGCGGGAACACGATTTCCCGCGACTTTCCAACTACCCCAAGCGCCTACCAAAGAACTTACGCCGGGTCCGAAGCCGACCAGGGGCCCTACATCAATCCCTTCTATTCTCTCGGTGACGGTTTCGTCGCGAAATTCGATCCCACGGGTAAATTGATCTTCAGCACGCTCTTCGGCGGCACGGGCGACGATTCAATTACGGCCATCGCCGTGGACGCCGGCGGCAACATCGCGGCTACGGGTGCGACTACGACGCGAAACTTCATCGCAACCGCGGGGGCGTTCCAGCGGAACTACAAGGGACCTACATCTTACGCCTCGATTAATATCGATCAAATTATCGGTGATGCATTTCTTCTTAAGTTCAACAGCTCCGGAAGTTCGGTCCTGGTCTTTACCTATCTCGGTGGACAAGGGGATGATGGCGGAACCGCGATTGCCTTGGATGCGGCCGGTAATTTTGTGCTGGCCGGATTCACTAATTCGCCCGATTTTCCGGTTACGGCGGACGCCGCTCAGAGCAAATTCGGAGGTACGCAGGATCAAAAGCAGCCGCTGGGCGATGCTTTCCTGGCGAAGGTAAGCGCCGACGGCACTCAGTTACTATATAGCACCTACCTTGGCGGCAACGACGATGATGTCGCCCTGGGACTCGCCCTCGATTCCACGGGCAACGTCTCCATCACCGGGGCGACGGTCTCCCCCGATTTCCCAACCACGCCAGGTGCGTTTCAGAGAAGTTTCGGAGGCCAGAGCTTGAACGGAGCGCCGCACGGGGATTCCTTTGTGGCTCGATACACTGGGTTCGCGGCGATCTCGAATTTGCCGACGATCACGCCCCAGGGAGTGGTAGAGGCGAGTGACTATGGAGAGTCGCATACCCTCGCCCCCGCGGCTTGGGTCGAAATCTACGGAAACAATTTGGACACTACGGCGGGCCGGCTATGGAACACTTCCGACTTCACCAACGGCGGCACTCAGGGGCCCACCACACTGGATGGCGTCCAGGTATTGGTGAACAATGTGCCCGTGGTCATCTCCGCGGCGAGTCCCACTCAGGTGAACGTCCAAATGCCGGACGGCATTGCCGCGGCCGGCACCGCGACCTTAGTAGTTAAGAACGCCAACGGCACCAGTGCGCCGTATACGATAAACACAGCGCTGCGCTCGCCTGGCCTCTACGCTCCATCAGCTTTCCGTTCCGGGAACCGGCAGTACGTGGGCGCCATCCTCCCCGATGGAACTTTCGTGGGAGCGCCTGGACTCGCGCCCGGATATAAGTTCCAGCCCGCCCTC
>JAFAWA010000514.1 GCA_019242155.1 Terriglobia bacterium
ATAGCGACTTAACGGCCACAAACGTAGTGAACGCGTTGTGAAGGTCGGGCCGGGTGTGGCCGCGCATCGGTCCTTTGGCAAGAAACGCGCAAGCGTCATAGATCGCTTGTTCTACGCGGTCCGCGGCGGATTCGCTATTATCTGCAATTTATGTCCAGATGCTGAATATATCGGCTTTCGCAAGCGGCGTGAAACATAGGCGCTCATCGACCGGGCAAACGCCCTTCGCGCCATTTCTCCTTCATGCCCTGAATTTCACGGCGGGCCCGGTCGGCGTCGATCAGTTCGCCGCGCTCGGCTTGCTGATAGCCTTCCTCGATGTGCGCGGAAAGGGCGCGGCGTTCCTCGTCGGTCCAGCTTTCCTCTGCGTCTTGCGCTTCGAGAGCGTGGCGCAACACGTCTTCGGCGTTCGTATATACGCCGCTCGAAAGACGCTTGTTAATCAGCGTTTCAAGATCGGGCGGAAGGTTCAAGTGCATGGCCGGTTCTCCGTTGTCGCTTTCATCGTAGCCTTTACCACGGCTCGGATCGCGAGTCATCCCCGCGAAATGGAGACGAAATTTCTTCTTCGCTCTCGGCTCGGCCTGGAAACGTGCGGCCTCTAGGTCCCTGACGGGATGTATACTATCCGTGCGCAATCAAACCTATGCCACAAACAGCCACGAAGAAGGTTCCGGAGTTTAATCAGTTGCCGGTCCGGGCGGATCTGCCCGCCGACTCGTCATGGGGTGTTTTCGAAGATGGCCGCACCGCGCTCGGGTGTTTGAATTTCTTAACGCCCGAAGGCGTGGTCGAAGCGGCGGGGCTGGTGAAGAGCGGGAAGGTATTTCGCCTCGACGCGAAGATCGGTTTCGCGAAGCCGCCTTTATTCGGGCGCGCCAAGGTGGTCCATAGCATCGCGCCGCTGGGACCTGCGGCGCATGACGACCTTCTGGACCAGTTCAACACACAGGAGGGCAGCCAGTGGGACGGACTGGCGCATGTCGGCCACGTCCGTACGCAGGCCTTTTACAACGGCGTTCAGGTGAGCGACATCCGCGAAGGCGGAAACGCCAGATTGGGAATTCACCACTGGGCAGATAAGTTCGTCGGGCGGGGCGTGCTGATTGACGCGTTCGGCTTTCGCCAGAAGCAAGGGCGTCCCGTCAATCCGTTGGAGCGGGATGCGTACAGTTTGCAGGAGTTGCAAGCCGCCTTGGCGGCGCAGAAGACCGAACTACGGCCGGGCAGCATCCTACTGGTCCGGACGGGTTGGATGGAAGCGTATGAGCGGTGCACCGCCGAAGAAAAGATCGCGATGGCGCCTTTCGATAAGATCAAATCGATCGGAATCGACCCGAGCCGCGAAGTAGTGGCCTGGCTATGGAACCATCAAGTGGCGGCGATCGCAACCGACAGCCCCGGCGTAGAGCCGTTGCCGATGGATTTGGCCGATGAGGGGCTGCTGCATTACCGGGCATTGCCGCTTTTGGGATTGCCGCTCGGCGAACTGTTCGTATTGAAGCCGCTTGCGGAAGATTGCGCGCAAGACGGCCGGTACGAATTCCTGATGGTTTCGGTGCCGCTCCATCTCGAGGGTGGTGTGGCTTCGCCGCCCAATGCGGTCGTGATCAAATAAGCAGCCGGGGAAGTAGCTCCCCCGCCGGACCTTGAAACGAGAAATCGGCCATGGCCGAAAAAGCGGTGGTTTCGAGGTTGAATTCCATCACCGTAGCTCCCGCGCGTTTGGCGTAGGGTATCAGACCGGCCGCCGGATAAACGAGTGCCGACGTGCCCACCACAAGCATCACATCGGCGGCGGCTGCGGCATGTTCCGCCTGCTGCATGATCCCCTCAGGCAGAGATTCGCCGAACCAGACCACACCCGGGCGCGCTAAACCACCACAGGCGCAGAGCGGCGGCACTTGCGGCAGGGGCGCGCGCCGGTCGTCCCAGTGCGTGCCGCATAGTATGCAGCGTAGCCGCCAGATGTCCCCATGAAGCTTCAAGATTTGTCTGCTGCCCGCGAGATCATGCAGGCCGTCTACGTTCTGTGTGATCAGCGTGAACTGCGGCTTTGCAGCTTCGATTCTGACGAGCGCGTAATGCGCAGGATTGGGAGCGGCGTTGGCGATCAGTTCACGCCGCCAGGCGTACCATTCCCAAACTAGGGGCGGATTGCGGGCAAAGGCTTGGGGAGTGGCGAGATCTTCGGCTCGAAAGTTCTTCCACAAGCCGCCTGCGCCACGGAAGCTGGGGATGCCGCTTTCGGCGGAGATACCGGCGCCCGTCAAGACTGCTACGGATCGCGCCCGCGCGAGCAGCCCGCGGGCCCGCTCGAGGTCAGCCATTTTCCGAGAGGATGGGGAAGAGTTCAGGGGACGAGTCGGAGTCCAAATTCAGAAAGCGGGGATCGAGAAGCCGGCCCGTATCCACGTTGCCCATGGCGCTGAGCATGCTCTCCTTCAGGTGAGGATGCTCTCGCTCCAGATCCGCGAAGAGATCGCGTAGGGCGCGGCGAACGGTACCCGTACGCTGGGAGCATCCGCAGGGAATCACCGGAACGCCAAGGGATTCGGCATAGGCGCCTGTGAGATCTTCAGTCACGTAAACGAGAGGGCGAATCAGCCGGTAATCGCCGTTCCGAGATGTAGTGACGGGCGGAAGCGCGCTCAGTTTGCCGGTGAACATAGTGTTGCGGAGAAGGGCTTCGCAGAAATCGTCCGCGGTGTGGCCGAACGCGATCACGTTGGCACCCAGATCGCGCGCGATCTCGTAAACCGCCCTGCGGCGAAACCGGCTACAGAGGTCGCACCCATGGTCCGGCTGCGTTTCAAGCAGTTTGAGCGACGGGATATCGCGGTAATAGGTCCACGCGATGCCGCGATGCCGAAGATATTCACCGAGCGGCTCGATCGGCCGCAGGAATTTGCCCTGTTCTACAGTGAACGCGCAGACGGAAAACTCAATAGGCGCGCGCCGGGCAAGCAGGAGTAATGCTTCGAGTAGAGTGCACGAATCCTTGCCGCCCGATACTGCCACCGCTACACGGTCGCCGTCACGGATCATTTTGAAGCGCCCGACTGCTTCGCCGACCTTGCGGAGCAGAGTCTTTTCCAAGTCCACTGCTTGATTATAAGCGGGCAGCGGCTGGAGAACGCTCGAAAGGGGCAAGCTGCGGCCGGAACGCATCGCGCAGCCACTCGATTTCCGGCGGCTCTGAAAGGATGATGCTTACAATATCGAAGCGCACCTTCGGCCAATCCGCGCCCGCCCGGCGCGCATAGTCTCGGCCGGCGCGGGCCAGGTGCCGGCGCTTCTCAGCATCTACGGCGCGGTCCGGCGTGCCGAATTCGGCGGTGGCGCGCGTCTTGACCTCAACGAAGATGAGAATGTCCCGCTGCCATGCCACGACGTCGATTTCACCGCCGCCCGCGGGCGGCCGGTAACGCCGCGCTACAATCGTGCATCCCTGGCCTCGCAGGTAACGATGAGCGAGGTCTTCACCAATGCGCCCGTGGTCGCTCGCCAAACGGGCGCGGCGGAACGCGTCGGCTGCACGGTAAAGGAACTGGATCACTTCAACACCTGAAATTCGAATTCCATCACCTTGCCGCGCACCACGTAACAAAGGTAGTACTCCCAGAATCTGCGGTAGCGCGGAAAACGGTTGACCAGGAACTCGAAACCCAGCCACCTCCAGAAGGCCAGTAGCTTGACGCGCACCGAAATCTCTCGGAATTTCGCTTTCGAGTAGTAGCCGAAGCCGCCGTGATTTTCGCCGAAATAACGGAAACTGAAGCTGTTTAGGTGACTCTTGTGGGTCGGGTCGCAGAAGGAGCTGAAGTCGGTATAGTGCGGAGTCTCGATCCGTACGGTGCCGCCCGGCCGCACCAGGCGGTGAAACTCTTCCATGGCGCGGATTACGTCGCTCACGTGTTCGATCACATGAATAGCGGTGATGCGGTCGAAGGAGCTGTCGGCGAAGGGATAAGGGAAATAATCCAGGTCGGCGAGAACGTCGGCGCGGCTGGCGGGATTGCGGTCGATTCCAATGGAACCGGGCTGCTTGCGAATCCCGCAGCCGACGTCGAGGATCGTCATTCGTTCCGGCTTGCCTCGCGAATGCACTGTTCGAGCGTTTCCAGCGCAAAAT